>CAZDOQ010000096.1:0-5596 GCA_964507035.1 uncultured Lachnospiraceae bacterium
CTACTCAGACGTGACCCCCAACATGGTGGATGTCTCCACACATCTGACCAAGACCATCAAGCTGAATATCCCAATGATGAGCGCCGGCATGGATACGGTGACCGAACACCGGATGGCCATTGCCATGGCCCGGCAGGGGGGAATCGGCATCATCCACAAGAACATGTCGGTGGAACAGCAGGCGGAGGAAGTGGACAAGGTGAAGCGGTCTGAGAACGGCGTCATCACAGATCCCTTCTATCTGACCCCGGATCATACGCTGGCGGATGCCAACGAACTGATGTCCAAATTCCGGATTTCCGGCGTTCCCATCACCAAGGGGAGAAAACTGGTGGGCATCATCACCAACCGAGACCTGAAGTTTGAGGAGGATTTCAGCCGGAAAATCTCCGAATGCATGACCTCAGAAGGCCTGGTGACAGCCCAGGAAGGGATCACCCTGGAGGAGGCCAAGAAGATTCTGGCCAAGGCAAGAAAAGAGAAACTGCCCATTGTGGACAAGGACTTCAACCTGAAGGGCCTGATCACCATCAAGGACATTGAAAAGCAGATCAAATATCCCCTGTCCGCCAAGGACAGCCAGGGACGGCTGCTCTGCGGCGCCGCGGTGGGCATCACCGGCAACATGATGGAGCGGGTGGCGGCCCTGGTGGGCGTGAAGGTGGATGTGATTGTCATTGACTCGGCCCATGGCCATTCCAAGAACATTCTGGAGGCAGTCCGAAAGATCAAAGATAAGTATCCGGGCCTGCAGGTAATTGCCGGAAACGTGGCCACCGCAGAGGGGACCAAGGCTCTCATTGAGGCCGGTGTGGACGCGGTGAAAGTGGGCATCGGCCCCGGATCCATCTGCACCACCCGGGTGGTGGCAGGCATTGGTATCCCCCAGATCACGGCGGTGATGGACAGCTATCAGGCGGCCAAGGAGTACGGGATTTCCATTATCGCCGACGGCGGTATCAAATACTCCGGCGATATCACCAAGGCCATTGCCGCGGGAGCGGATGTCTGCATGATGGGTTCCATGTTCGCCGGCTGCGACGAGAGCCCGGGAACCTTTGAACTGTATCAGGGCAGAAAATACAAGGTATACCGGGGCATGGGTTCCATTGCGGCCATGGAAAACGGCAGCAAAGACCGGTACTTCCAGACGGACGCCAAGAAGCTGGTACCCGAGGGCGTGGAGGGCCGGGTGGCCTACAAAGGAACCGTGGAGGACACGGTGTTCCAGCTCATTGGCGGCCTGCGGTCCGGCATGGGCTACTGCGGGGCTCCCACCATTGAGTTCCTGAAGGAGAACGCCCGGTTTGTGAAGATCTCTGCCGCCTCCCTGAAGGAGAGCCATCCCCATGATGTGCATATTACCAAAGAGGCGCCCAACTATAGCATAGACGAGTAAACGGAACGAACATTCCGGTCACAGGAGGCTCCCGGCCAGGAGCCTCCATTCTTTTTGGCTATGGAAGATTATTACGCATAAGTATTGGAAATTCTGAACCTCCGGTGGTATACTAAAATCCAGAAAAATGAAAGAAAAACAATAGAAGGAGGAAAAACAGATGCTTGGAAATTTTTCATACTGTAACCCCACCAAACTCTATTTTGGAGAGGATTCCCTGGAAGCGCTGCGCACGGAACTCCCCCAATACGGAGAGAATGTGGTGCTGATCTACGGCGGCGGTTCCATCAAACAGAACGGCATCTACCAAGATGTGATGCAGATCCTGCAGGACCTGGGCAAAAATGTGGCGGAGATTGCCGGTGTCATGCCCAACCCCACGGTGGAGAAGCTGTACGAGGGGGTGGAGACCGCTCGGAAGCACCAGGCGGACTTTCTGCTGGCGGTGGGCGGCGGCTCTGTCTGCGACTATGCCAAGGCGGTTTCCGTCTCTGTGCACTGCCAGGAGGACCCTTGGGAGAAATACTACCTGCGCTTTGAGGAGCCGGACTGTGGGACCCTGCCGGTGGGCTGCGTGCTGACCATGGTGGGAACCGGTTCGGAGATGAACGCCGGAGCGGTGATCACCAATACCAAGACCAAATTAAAGATCGGCCATGTGTTTGCGGACGAGAAGATCATGCCCCGGTTTGCGGTGCTGAATCCCCGGTACACCTTGACGCTTCCCCATTACCAGATGGTGGCGGGGATCTATGACATTTTCAACCACATCTGTGAGCAGTATTTTTCCGGGGAGGACGATAACACCAGCGATTACATCAGCGAAGGTCTGATGCGCTCCCTGCTTTACGCCAGCCGGATTGCCAACCAGAATCCCCAGGACTATGAGGCCCGCAGCAATATTATGTGGACCGCCACCTGGGCCCTGAACACCCTGGTGGCCAGGGGCAAGTCAACGGACTGGATGGTCCATATGCTGGGCCAGGCGGTGGGGGCCTACACCAACGCCACCCACGGCATGACCCTGGCGGCGGTCTCTCTGCCCTACTACCGGCATATTCTCCCCTATGGGCTGCAAAAGTTTGTCCGGTTCGCCAAGAGCGTGTGGGATGTGAATCCGGAGGGCAAGACAGACGAGCAGGTGGCGGAAGAGGGCCTGCAGGCCATGGAGCGCTGGATGCGGGAACTGGGTCTGGTCTTAAGCCTTTCTGAGTTGGGGGCCACGGAGGAGATGCTTCCGGGGCTGGCGGACGCCACGCTGGTGCTGAAAGGAGGCTACAAAGTGCTGGACCGCCCGGAGATTCTGGAGATCTTCCGGGAGAGCCTGTGAGAGTGAGATGGAGCGGGTGGTCCACACCATTCCCCCGGTATTTGACCGGCATTCCCGGATCTTGATCCTGGGGAGTTTCCCTTCGGTCCAGTCCCGGCAGGGGCAGTTTTTCTACCACCATCCCCGGAACCGGTTCTGGGCCGTGCTGGCCCGGGCGCTGGGGGAGCCGCAGCCGGAGACGGTGGAGGAAAAGCGGGCCTTCTTATTACAAAACCGTCTGGCGGTGTGGGACGTGATCGCCTCCTGCGAGATCCAGGGCTCCAGCGACAGCAGCATCCGGAACGTGGTTCCCAACGACCTGAACCGGATTCTAACGGCTGCTCCCATTGAACGGATTCTGGTCAACGGGCGCACAGCGGAGCGGCTGTACCAGAGATACTGTCAGGAACAGACCGGACGCCCGGCGCTGGCCATGCCCTCCACCAGCCCCGCCAACGCCGCCTGGAGCCGGGAGCGGCTGACGGAGGCCTGGGGGGAGGGGACTACGGGCAGACGATTCTGAAAAATAAGGAAGCAGATGGCCAGAGCCATAAGGAGGCTTTGTGAAAAACTTTATGAAAAGAGGGGGGACGCGGCCCGGGCCGCATCCCCCCTCTTTCTGCCACCGCACGCCTTGGCAGCGGCGGTTTTTCACGCTTTTTTTATTTGATCAGCAGTCCCCCGGAACTTAAGAACAGGGGGGCAAACACCAGGGATACGATGGTCATCAGCTTGATCAGAATGTTGATGGAAGGGCCGGAGGTATCCTTGAAGGGATCGCCTACGGTGTCGCCTACCACAGCCGCCTTGTGGGCCTCGCTGCCCTTGCCGCCGTGGTGGCCTTCCTCGATGTACTTCTTGGCGTTGTCCCAGGCGCCGCCGGCATTGCTCATGAAGATGGCCATCAGCACGCCGGTGACCAGAGAGCCGGCCAGCAGGCCGCCCAGAGCCGCGGTGCCCAGCAGCATGCCCACAGCCAGGGGAGCCAGCACCGCCATGATACCCGGCACCAGCATTTCCTTCAGGGCCGCGGTGGTGGAGATGGCCACACAGGACTTGTAGTCCGGCTTCCCGGTGCCCTCCAGGATACCAGGGATGGTCTTGAACTGGCGGCGCACCTCCTCAATCATACTGTAGGCCGCTTTGGAGACGGACTGCATGGTCATGGCGGAGAACAGGAACGGCAGCATGCCGCCCAGCAGGATACCGATGGTCACAGTGGAATCCAAAATGTCAATGACATTCAGCTGCACAGCCTGAGCGTAGGAGACAAACAGGGCCAGGGCGGTGAGGGCCGCAGAGCCAATAGCGAAGCCCTTGCCCATGGCGGCGGTGGTGTTGCCCACCGCGTCCAGCTTGTCCGTGATCTCCCGGACCGAGTGGTCCAGACCGGACATCTCCGCAATACCGCCGGCGTTGTCGGCAATGGGACCGTAGGCGTCTACTGCCACGGTGATTCCGGTGGTGGAGAGCATGCCCACGGCGGCCAGGGCGATTCCGTACAGTCCGGCCACCTGGAAGGAGACAAAAATACCCACGCAGATCAGCAGGATCGGCACGCAGGTGGACATCATGCCCACGGCCAGGCCGGAGATGATGGTGGTGGCAGAGCCGGTTTCCGACTGCTCGGCAATCTTCTTCACTGACTTGTAATCCCCGGAAGTGTAGACCTCGGTGACAATTCCGATGATCAGACCCACCACCAGGCCGGCGATGATGGCAATGGCCTGGTCATAGCTGTTAAAAAACATTTTGCTGAGAACAATGGAGCCGATGACCACCAGAGCCGCCGACACATAGGAGCCCATTTTCAGGGCCTTGTGGGGGTTGGAGTTATCGCTGCCCCGGACAAAGAAGGTGGCAATGATGGAGGCCAGGATTCCCACAGCCGCCAGGACCAGCGGGAAGATGGCACCGGCGCCGGTGAACATGGCGGCTTCCACCGCTACGCCCAGGGTCAAAGCGGAGACCAGGGCGCCCACGTAGGACTCAAACAGGTCGGCTCCCATACCGGCCACATCGCCCACATTGTCGCCCACGTTGTCTGCAATCACAGCCGGGTTCCGGGGATCATCCTCCGGAATACCCGCTTCCACCTTGCCCACCAGGTCTGCGCCCACATCGGCGGCTTTGGTGTAGATACCGCCGCCCACACGGGCAAACAGGGCGATGGAGGAAGCCCCCAGGCTGAAGCCGGACAAAATGTCCACCCGGCCGGTGACGGCATAGATGACGCTGCAGCCCAAAAGGCCCAGGCCCACCACGCACATGCCCATGACAGAGCCGCCGCCGAAAGCGATTCCCAGAGCCTTATTCATGCCGCTGGTCCTGGCAGCGTTGGCTGTACGCACATTGGCCTTGGTGGCCACGGTCATACCGGCATAGCCAGCTCCCACAGAGAAGAGGGCTCCCACCAGGAAGCACACGGAGGTGGTCCAGTTGATGCCCATTCCCAGCGCCACAAAGAGCACGGCCACAAAAATGACCAGGATCTTATACTCAGAAAAAAGAAAAGCCCGGGCGCCTTCGCTGATGGCGGCGGAAATCTCTTTCATCTTTTCTGTTCCCAGATCTTGCCGGGAAACCATGTTTGCCTTGTAGAAGGCAAACACGAGGGCCAGCACGCCGAGGATGGGTGCTGCGTATAGTAGTTTTTCCATAGTTACGTTCGTCCTCCCTTTCTGAAGTTTCTCGTTGAGACGTAATTAGATGATACAACAAAACAAAATGTTTTACAAGAGTTTTAAAAAAGCCTTTCAAAAAAGAAATAGAAAAAAGAAATAGAAAAAGTGAATTCGGAGAATTGAAGCAAAATATCAGGCACTGGTTTTGCGAAACGTTCCTTGAGTTTCCGCGAATTGCAATAAAAAGATGGATATGTCTTCCCA
>CAZDOQ010000097.1:0-5390 GCA_964507035.1 uncultured Lachnospiraceae bacterium
TGTCCCAGTCCACCCAGATGATGGCCCAGGAGCGGACCATTGTGGAGGAGGCTTACGCCGGGGATATCATCGGCATCTTTGACCCGGGGATCTTTTCCATTGGGGACACCCTCTGCGCCGGACCGGACCACTTTTCCTTCGAGGGCATCCCCACCTTTGCCCCGGAGCATTTTGCCCGGGTCCGGCAGGTGGACACCATGAAGCGGAAGCAGTTCTTAAAAGGGATCATGCAGATCGCCCAGGAAGGCGCCATTCAGATCTTCCAGGAATTCAACACCGGCATGGAGGAGATTATTGTGGGGGTGGTGGGCGTGCTGCAGTTTGACGTGCTCATGTACCGGCTGAAGAATGAGTACAACGTGGAGGCCAAGCTGGAGCAGTTGCCCTATGAGTACATCCGGTGGATTGAAAATCCGGATGTGGACGTGGAGAAAATCCAGGGTACCTCGGACATGAAGCGGATCCGGGACCTGAAGGGAAGGCCGCTGCTGCTGTTTGTGAACAGCTGGAGCGTGGGCATGGTTTTAGACCGGAATCCAGGCCTTGTGCTCTCCGAATTTGGGAGAGAATAAACAATTCCATCCACGCTCACCGGTTCATTCAGACTCTGCCCGGAGGCTACCAGATGGAATTGAACGAGGAGGCCGGCAACGTCTCCCAGGGCCAGAAGCTGCTGCTGACCATTGCCCGGGCTATTTTGGCGGACAATTGCGCCGCTGCCGGTTCTATAATATAATAATAGCTGCTGTCTAGGAGGAAACTGTCATGAGGCCCATTTTATTCTCCCTGGGAGATTTGCATTTTTACAGCTATGGATTGATGATTGCCATTGGGATTGTGGCGGCGTTTTGGGTCATGGAGCGCCGGGCGCCCCGGTATGGACTGAACAAAGATCAGGGGTTTAACCTGGGAATCTGGTGCGTGGTGGGCGGCATCCTAGGCGCCAAGTTCCTCTATGTGCTGGTGGAGCTGCCCAATTTTCTGGCCAATCCGGCCCTTTGGAAGAATGTGGGAGAGGGGTTTGTGGTCTACGGCGGTATTCTGGGCGGACTGGCCGGCGGCCTTCTCTGCTGCCGGATCAAAAAGCTTCGGTTTCTCCCCTATTTTGATCTGTTTCTGCCCTCGGTGGCATTGGCCCAGGGCTTTGGCCGGTTGGGCTGCTTTTTTGCCGGCTGCTGTTACGGGCGGGAGACGGACAGCTGGTTCCATCTGATCTTTCCGGAAGGGTCCCAGGCCCCGGCGGGGGTCCCGCTGATCCCCGCCCAGCTGATCTCCAGCGCCGCGGATTTCCTTCACTTTTTCATTCTGGTATGGTTTGCCAGACGGGCCAAGAAGGACGGCCAGGTGGGAGGCCTGTATCTGATCCTTTACAGCATCGGCCGTTTTCTGATTGAGGGGCTGCGGGATGATCCCCGGGGCGCGGTGGGACCTTTTTCCACATCCCAGTTTATTTCTCTGCTGATTCTGGCGGCGGGGATTCTGGTGATGGTCCTGGCCTCTCGGCAGAAGCCCAAAACATCCGGGGCGGAGACAAAGTAGCGGAACCATCAGTCCAGGATATCCCCCGGAATATCAACTCAATTTGGAGTATCAGTTCCGGACTGCCTGGGCACGGCTGACGGAGCGGGAGAGGACCGGACCCAAAAACAGGGCGGCCACAATCTTTACCGCGTCCCCAGGCAGATAGGGAATAACGCCGGTGAGAAGGGCGGCTCCCAGGGACAGGTGCATCTGCAGGGCCAGCCAGACGGTGCCCAGGGCATAGCAGGCGGCAATCCCCAGGATCATCCCCAGAGCGCAGGGCAGCCGCCGGAAGCGGAAATGCTCCAGGAACAGGCCGCTGATGGGAACCTGCAGCAGGAACCCCACCAGATATCCGCCGGTGGGACCGGCCAGCTTCCCTAGGCCCCCGGAAAAGCCGGAGAAGACCGGAAGCCCCACGGTTCCCAGGAGCAGATAGATCAGACAGCTGAACCAGGCCCATTTCCAGGGCAACAGGTACACCGCAAACAAAAGAACCAGGTTGGTCAGGGTCAGCGGCACCGGCGAAAAGGGAATGGGAATGGAAAGGGGCGCCAGAATGCACAGGATGGCGGTCACAAGAGCGGCCATCACCAGTTGGTATATACGTTGATTGGACTGCATAAAGAACCTCCTTGGAATCAGTGATCCATCCCATTATACTGGTTCGCAGCCAAAAAGTCAACCTGATTAATGATTTGGTTGACAATTAAAGGAGGCCGGACCCTCGCAAGAACCGGTTGAATTCACCAGACACCCATGGTATGATGAAAGTGAAAATTTTGGCGCGTTCCGAAAAACGAATTCGTAGGCAGGAGAATGGTATCTATGAAATATCTGATTGCATCGGACCTCCACGGGTCCGCCTTTTACTGCCGCCAGCTTTTGGCGGCCTACCGCCGGGAAAAGGCGGACAAGCTGCTGCTTTTGGGGGATATTTTATATCACGGTCCCCGAAACGACCTGCCCCGGGAGTATCAGCCCAAAGAGGTGATTTCCCTTTTAAACGGTATCCGGCAGGAGATCCTCTGCGTCCGGGGCAACTGCGACTGTGAGGTGGACCAGATGGTGCTGGAATTCCCGATCCTGGCGGAATACTGCATTCTGGATCTGGGAGAGCATATGGTCTTTGCCACCCACGGCCATGTGTATCATGAGAAGAACCTCCCTATGCTGAAGCCGGGGGATATTTTGCTCCACGGCCATACCCACGTGCCGGCCTGCCGCCAGGTGGGGGACACCGGCGTGTTGTATCTGAATCCCGGTTCCCTTTCCATCCCCAAGGAGAACAGTGCCCACAGCTATATGACCCTGGAAGATAAGACCTTTACCTGGAAAAATCTGGAGGATGGATATGCGCTTCAGGTATATTCTCTTTGATCTGGACGGAACGCTGACGGATCCCAAAGAAGGGATCACCCGGTGCGTCCAGTATGCCCTGGCCCATTTTGGAATTGAAGAGCCGGATTTGAACCGGCTGACCTGTTTCATCGGACCGCCTCTGGTGGATTCTTTCATGGAGTTTTACGGATTCAGCCGGGAACAGGCAAAGGAGGCCCAGGCCCAATACCGGGAACGGTTTGCGGAGAAAGGCATCTTTGAGAACCGGGTGCTGCCGGGGATTCCGGAGCTTTTGGCCCGCCTGCAAGAGGCGGGGGCGGTGGTGGCTTTGGCCACCTCCAAGCCGGAAGTGTTTGCAGTGAAAATTTTGGAGCGGTACGGCCTGCTGCCGTATTTTGACCAGGTGGCGGGCTGCGGCCTGGACGGAAGTCTGGGCACCAAAGCGGAAGTGATTGAGGAAGTCTTCCGCCGGCTGCAGCTGCCCCGGGAAGCGCGGGATCAGGCTGTGATGATCGGGGACCGGAAACACGATGTGGCCGGGGCTAAGGCCTGCGGCATTGCCTCCCTGGGAGTGCGTCTTGGCTATGCAGCGGAAGGAGAACTGGAGGCCGCCGGCGCAGATTACATATTGGATACGGTGGAGGAGCTGGAACGGTTTCTTATGCCGGGCTAAACAGGGGCGTTCCCATGCGGAAAGGAGGCAAAGAGATTTATGAACATTCTGTTTTTTCTGACGCCCAAGAAGGATGTTGCCTATCTGACGGACGAGATGACGCTGCGTCAGGCCCTGGAGAAGATGGAGTATCACCGGTACACCTGTGTGCCCATGCTGAACCGGAACGGCCAGTACGTGGGAACGGTCACGGAGGGAGACCTGCTCTGGGCTGTGAAAAACCAATATAATCTGAATCTGAAAAATGCGGAGGAAATCTCCATTTTGGATGTGAAGCGCCGGCGGGACTATGAGCCGGTGAACATCAACGCCCGGATTGAGGACATGGTCTTTGTGGCCATGGGACAGAATTTTGTGCCGGTGGTGGACGACCGGGGGGCTTTTATCGGCATCGTCACCCGGAAAGATATTATGCGGTACTGCTACGAGGAATACATACAGGAAAAACAGACCGTATAGCATTTTGCAGCAGAAAGCAGAGAGAGGAGGGGGGCTTCCGCTCTGTTGCCCATCGGCGTTTTTGGGTCCTGTTTGTGGGGGTCAGCCTCCTTGCGGGAGATTTTCCCTTACTCCTCCGGCCCGGCAGGCGGCCCTGCCTCCGGGCTTTCGTCCCCATTGAAAAGGTGGATAGTTCCATTGTCATTGAGATACCGGAGCAGAGATAGGAGGATGGGGAAGCCGAACAATCCCACCGCGCCCAAAAGCTGGGAACCCACAAACATGCTGGCCAGGGTGGCCACCGGGTGCAGGCCCAGCTGCCCGCCCACAATCTTGGGCTCAATGATATTCCGGACAATGGTGACCACCAGATATACAATAAACAGCCGGATGGCCAGGGGATAGTTCCCCTGCAGGGCCGCAATGACGGCCCAGGGAATCATGATCCCGCCGGTACCCAGCACCGGGAGAATGTCAAAGATCGCAATGCACAGGGCAATCAGCGGTGCATGGGAGATCCCAATGAGCGAAAGTCCAATGGTCAGTTCCACAAAGGTGATGGACATGATCATGGCGTAGGAGCGAATGCACACGAACAAGGTTCCCACCACATATTGCTTGATCTGCAGAAATAAATTCCGGGTGGGCCGGTTCAGCAGGCGCACCAAAAATACCGTGATCCGATCATAGTCCGTGGCCAGAAAGAAGGTGGAGATGACCATCAGCAGCATCTTGATGAACAGCATGGGCAGGGAAGAAGCTAGGCTGGATAAGAAACTCATGCTTCCCAGGGAAATGCTGGAGGCCAGCTGCCCCAGGGACTGGATCAAATGCTCGCTGAGGGATTCCAGGGTGTCCAGCAGCCGCGGGTCCAGCCGCAGAATGGAATCCTCCAGGTTGGCGGAGATGCTGGTGAGCAACGGCACAATATAGTCCCGGAAAATCCAGGGCAGATTTTGGACCAGGGTGGTCACAGAGGAGATAGCCCGAATAACCAGCAGCGTCAGGAGCGTTCCGATGGTGCCGTAGAACAAGATCACCAGAAGAATGGCAATGAGCTTCCGGGGAAGCTTCAGCTTGGCGGAGAGAAACCGGATGGGCCGTTTCAAACAATAAGCGATCATAAAGGCTATGACAAACGGCATCAGCAACGGCAGGCCAAACCGGAGCAGCACGTAAGCTACTGCCAGAATGCTGGCAAAATAGAGAAAGTTGACAATAAACGTCTTTCGTTTTTCCATGGCGGCAGTCCTTTCAGAAGAGAGCGGGATGCAAAAAACGGAACTCCGCCCCTTCAGAATTCTTACCCAGTATAGCAGATTCCAGACCGGGTGTCCATCTTTCCCGGCCGCTGCCTCCATTCCCGGCAAATCTTAACGAAGATCTTAACAGCCGGACCGGGTGTCCCAAAACCTTC
>CAZDOQ010000098.1:0-5376 GCA_964507035.1 uncultured Lachnospiraceae bacterium
GGACACAGTTTCATGCTATAATAAAACAAATTATCAGCTGGGGGTGCCGCAAGGCTGAGAGGACCGGTTGGTCCAACCCTTTGAACTTGATTTGGTTAATACCAACGTAGGGAAGCGAAAGAAATGGTCAGGGACTTTCCCGTGGTGGGAGGGTCCCTTTTTCTCTGCCCCCGCTGTCTTTCAGAATGCGTGATACCCATCGGGTGTGACGGGATGCCGCGGAACATGCGGTGGGATCCAGACAAGGAGGAAAAGGATGAAGAAAAACAGAACATGGCTGCCGGTTCTTCTGGCAGCGGTTCTCCTGGCTGCCGGGTGCTCCGGCGTAGGAGAAGCAGGCGGGGCGGGGGACACTTCGGAGACTGTCGGTCAGACGGAGGGGGAAGGCCAGGCAGAAAACAGCCAGGCTCTCCAAGAACTGGATGTGGTGCTGGACTGGTATCCCAACGCAGTGCACAGCTTCCTTTATATCGCCCAGGAGAAGGGGTACTTTGCGGAGGAAGGGCTTCAGGTGAATATCCTCTACCCTACCAACGGCAATGACGCGGTGGCTCTGACCGCAGCGGGACAGGCGGATATCGGCTTTTACTATCAGGAGGACACCATCATCACCCGGACCAACGAGAACGTGCCGGTGAAGTCCATTGGCACGGTGGTCCAGGGGCCCATCAGCGTGTTTGTGGCTCTGGCGGATACCGGGATTGACGGGCCGGAGGATTTTGCCGGTAAGACCATTGGCTACAGCAGCACCCAGTTTGGAGAGAAGGCCATTGAGACGGTGCTGCGGGAGGCGGGCATTTCCCTGGATCAGGTGGAGATCATAGACGTGGGCTTTGATCTGACCAGCGCCATGACCACCGGAAATGTGGACGCCACCTACGGCTGTTTTGTGAATCATGAGATCCCGGCTCTGGAGGAGGCAGGGTTTGAGGTGAACTACTTCTCCCCCACCGAGTACGGGGTACCGGACTACTATTCTCTGATTTTGGTGGCAGGGGAGTCCAATCTGGCGGAAAAGGGGGATGCCTACGCCGGGTTCCTGCGGGCCTGCCAGAAAGGCTTTGCGGACATGAAGGCGGACCCGGAAGCGGCCCTCCAGGTGCTGATGGACAACCAGAGTGTGGACAACTTCCCCCTTTCTGAGTATGTGGAGACCCAAAGCTTCCAGGTGCTGCTGCCTCTGATGGAGAAGGAGGACTCTCCGTTTTTGACCCAGGATGCGGCTGTGTGGCAGACCAACATAGACTGGCTTCAGGAGGCCGGGATCACGGAGAGCGCCCTGACGCCGGAGGACTTTATTGTGAACCTGCTGGAAGAGACGTGACGCTATGCAGGCTTCGGTGAGGAGCGGAGAAGCCTTGCAGGCCCAACGGACGCCGGGAAAGGCGCGGAAATCCGAGAAACGGAGGAAGAGTAGATGACAGCGCAGAGAGAGGAAATCCGCCGGACGGCGGTCCAGGGAGCAGAGCGGCTGCTGGAAAAGCAGATGCGGCTGCTGGAGGCTTTTTCCGGCATTGACTGCGCCTCCGGTTACCGGCCGGGAAACCGGCAGGAGGCGGAACTGGTCTCCGGCTGGCTCCGGGAACTGGGCGCTTCCGTGGAGTGGGTGGAGGAGCCGGAGTTTGGAATCCACGTGGTGGGACGGCTCCGGCCGGAAGCCCCGAAGGGAAAGGTGATCCTGGCCGCCCACCTGGACACGGTGTTTGGGGAAGGTATGACGGCGGAGCACCCGTACCGCCGGGAAGGAGACTGGGCCTGGGGCCTGGGGATTGGCGACTGCAAAAGCGGCGTGGTTCAGGGGCTGGCTGCGGTGGAGATTCTGCAGGCGGCGGGACTGCTGCCGCCCTGGGAGATCGTCTTTTTATTCAACTGCGACGAGGAGATTGGCTCCCCCTCCGGCAGCCGGCTCATGGAGCGGGAAGCAGCAGGCGCCAGTCTGGCCCTGGTCCTGGAGGGCGGAAGAGAGAGGGACGGTGTGATCCGGCTGATCACAGGCCGCCGGGGGGTGATCTTGGGGACCATAGATGTGACGGGTGTGGAGGCCCACGCTGGCCGGGACTATCTCTCCGGTCACAGCGCCGTCCGGGAACTGGCCCACAAGATCCTGGACCTGTATAACGGGAATGATGAAAAACGGAAGATCTACTACAATGTGGCGCCCATCTCCGGCGGCCGTCCCAACGGGGTGGTGGCGGGCAGCGCCCGTGCGGAATTCTGCTGTGCAGGCCTTCTCACCAACGAAGATTTTGTCCGGGAGCGGGAGAAGATCCATGCCCTGGAGAAAACTTCCTATGATGCAGGCTGCCGGACTGTGATCCGGGAGCATACCCTGTTCCCGGCCATGGAACAGACCAGAGCCAATCACCTGGCGTTCCGCCAGGTGCAGCGGGCGGCGGAACTTTTGGGGATCCCGGTGGAGGAGGCGGCGGACAACACCGCCACGGACGCCTGCTACTACAGTTCCTTTGGCGTGGGCTGCGTGGACGCCCTCTCCGCCATAGCGGTGGGGATCCACACCACCGAAGAGCATGTGCAGATTTCCTCCCTGCGCCAGCGGACGGCCCTTTTGGCCGCTACCCTGGCCCTGCTGGGGGAACCGGAAAAGGAAGGAGAGAATCCATATGGAAAAGACCTTCAGTGAAGAACTAAGAGAAAGCGCCCGGGAGATCTGGGACGGATATCATCAGCACCCTTTTGTGCGGGGGCTGGGAGACGGGACCTTGGAATTGGAAAAGTTCCGCTTTTTCATGATCCAGGACTATCTGTATCTGTTTGAATACGCCAAGTTGTTTGCCCTGGGCGTGGCCAAGTCCCGGGACCGGCGGCGAATGCAGATGTTTGCCGGGATGGTCCACTCCACCCTGGGCGGGGAGATGGGCATTCATCGGTCCTATATGAGCCGGCTGGGCATCACAGAGGAGGAGATAGACGCCGCCCCGGCGGCCTTGGCCAACGTGTCCTACACCAACTATATGCTGTCCGTGGGCTATGGAGGGGATGACCTGGACATTCTGGTGGCAGTGCTGGCCTGCGCCTGGAGCTATCAGGAGATTGCCCGGGAACTGGTGCGGCAGAATCCCCAGGCGGCGGAGCATCCTCTCTACGGCGAGTGGGTCCAGGGCTACATCTCAGAGGAGTATGGGCAGACGGTGCAGGAGAACATAGACGGGGTCAACGCCTTGGCGGAGGGGCTGTCTCCGGAACGGAAAGCCTACCTGACGGAAGTATTTCGCAACTGCAGCCGGTATGAGGCTGGTTTCTGGGACATGGCCTATGAAAAAGCCCTATAGAGAGGAATTGGAACGGCTGGCTGAGCCGGCGTACCGGGATTTCTCCGCCAAACTGATCCCGGGCCTTCCGCCGGAAGAGATGCTGGGGGTACGGCTGCCGGCCCTGCGCAAGCTGGCTCAAAAGCTGGTGCGGCAAGAGGGGATCCGGGCCTTTGACCAGGTGGAACCCCGGCTTTTTGAGGAACATATGCTCCGGGGCATGATCATTGGCTGTGCTCCTGGCAGTTTTTCGGATAAACTACCTTATATCCGGGCTTTTTTGCCGGAGATCGGCAACTGGTCCGTCTGCGACAGCTTTTGCTCCGGCCTTAAAGTAGCCCGAAAAGAACCGGAGGCGGCCTGGATGCTGGTGCAGGAGTGTCTGGCAGATCCCCGGCCCTATTTCCGCCGCTTTGCCCTGATCATGGGAAAATGCTATTTCCTGGACCAGGAGTACCTGCCGGAGGTGCTTCAGAGCCTGGAAGGGGTGGGGGACGAGGATTTCTATGTGAAGATGGGCGCGGGCTGGTGCCTGGCCGAGTGTTACGCCCTCTTTCCGGAGGAGACGGACGCCTGCCTCCGGGGCGGAACGCTGGAGCGCCAGGTGCTGCGGATTGCTCTGCAAAAAATCCGGGAGTCCCGCCGGGTGGACGCCCGCTGGCAGGCCCGTGCCCGGGAACTGTCCCAGCGTTTCAAGAATGGGGCGGACTGAGAATATCCAAAGAGTATCCAAAGTATCCAAAGTCTTGGAGATTTCCCGGGAGGGGACTTGATTTTTCTCACTGTACATCGTAGAATAGGAACCAGAGCGCCGGCCGCCGGAGGCGGCTGGCCCAAATACGTTTGCAGGAAATGGGGAAGTACATGCGATACCGTTTTCAGGTGGAGAACATTGAGGCGGCAAAAGGAAAGCTGCCCAGAGAGGAGCGCAGCGACCTGGTACGCTATTTTTCTGAGACGGCAGTGGAAGCGGAGGACGGACTGAAAGCGGGCCGCATTCTGGCCCGGAAGGCTGCCGGACGGCTGTCCCGGGACAGTTTGCCGGAGCTGCTTTTGATTACGTTGCCGGAGTATGGGAATTGTCAGCTGACTGTGAGGGTTTATGCAGAGGATTAATCGGGACATCAGAGAAGGGAACTTCGCTCCGGTATACCTCCTTTACGGGGAGGAAGCGTTTCTGCGCCGTAGCTATAAAAACCGGCTACGCCGGGCCATGGTGGGAGAGGACACCATGAATTATACCTACTATGAGGGGAAGGATTTCTCAATGCCGGAGTTTGAGAGCATTGCGGAGACCTTGCCCTTTTTTGCGGAACGGCGGCTGATCGTGGTGGAAAACAGCGGCCTGTTCCGGCGGGAGGCCGGGGAGTTGGCAGCGTATCTGGACCGGATGCCGGAGACTACCCACCTGATTTTTTCCGAGGAGGACGTGGACAAGCGGAACAGGCTCTACAAGAAGGTGGCAAAACTGGGCCATGCTGCGGAGTGTAAGCGCCAGGGGGCGGCGGAGTTGAAGCGCTGGACGGCCCGGGGGCTGGCCCAGTCCGGCAAACAGCTTCAGGAATCCACCCTGGAACTGTTTCTTTTAAAAACCGGGGACAACATGGAGAACATCCACCGGGAGGTGGAAAAGCTAGTCAGCTATGTGGGGGACCGGGAGGCGGTGACCCGGGAGGATGTGGAGGCCATTACCACCACCCAGCTGTCCAACCGGATCTTTGATATGATCTACGCCATTACCGCCGGGGATCGGAAAAAGGCCCTGGCCCTCTACGGGGATCTGTTGGCGCTCCGGGAGCCGCCCATGCGGATCCTGTTTCTGCTGGCCCGACAATTCCATGGACTGCTCCAAGTCAAGGAACTGCGGGAGCAGGGCGCAGGCCGGGACGTCATTGCCTCCGCCTGCCATCTGCAGCCTTTTGTGGTGAGCCGGTACATGAGCCAGGCCTCCCATTTTACCAGAGAGCAGCTGGAGCATCACGTGCGGCTGGCGGTGGAGACGGAGGAGGCGGTGAAGCAGGGAAACCTCCGGGACAGCTTGGCGGTGGAGTTGCTGCTGGTGGAGTTCAGCCAGCGTTGAACCGCAGCCGCAAAAACGCATAAAAAG
>CAZDOQ010000099.1:0-5340 GCA_964507035.1 uncultured Lachnospiraceae bacterium
TTTTTTCTCTTGCTATTTTGTAGTCGGTGTGCTATACTAGCAAAGATGTGACCAGTGTGTTGTTTCGGCCCAAGCCGGCGCCAGTGAAATGAGAAACAGGTTCTGGCGTTGATGGAACAGAAACCGATGGTTTTCATGGATATTGGAGGAATTGCATGAACAATCGTCGTGGGGAAGGGGGCCCCGGACTCATTGACATTCATTGCCACATCCTCTTTGGTGTGGACGACGGCGCGCGAAACGCGCGTGTGACCCGAAAAATGCTGGAAATGGCCTATGAAGACGGGATCCGAGCCATGATCGCCACGCCCCACTACCGGCCGGACCGGTGGCGGATCTCCCGGGAGCAGCTGGAGTTGACCCTGGGAAAGGTGCAGCTGCTGGCTCAGGATCTGGACCCGGAATTTAAAATTTATCCGGGCAATGAGATCTTTTACCGGGAGGGCATTGAAAAGAGGCTGGCAGAAGGAAAAATCTGGACTATGGCCGGAGGATCTTGTATTCTGGTGGAGTTCCATCCGGATGATTCCTACGAATATCTGCGTCAGGGACTACAAAGCCTGCAGATGGCCGGATATGAGACGGTTCTGGCTCACTGGGAGCGGTACGACTGCCTCCGTCGGGATCCGGAACGGCTGGAGAGACTGGCCGGCAGCGGCATTGGCATCCAGTCCAACGCGGACGCGGTGCTGGGAGGCCAGGGCCGGGCGGTTAAAAAGCTGGTCCGGGAGATGCTGGAAGCCGGGCTGGTGGATTACGTGGCCACAGACAGCCACAGCTTGGACCGGCGTCCGCCCCAGCTGAAGAAAGCATACGATTATATTCAGAAGAAATCAGGCCGGGAGATTGCGGAGCGGGTATGCGTGACGAATCCTCGGCGGATTTTACAGAGAGCGAAAAATAGAAGAGTAAAGGAAAAAACAGAACATGCAGGAAAAGGATGAGGAAGTAACCATTGATCTGCTGGAACTGCTGCAGCAGCTTTGGTCCAAGGTGTGGCTGCTGATCCTGGCAACGGTTTTGGGCGGCGCCGCGGCGCTGGGCATTACGGCGGGACTGATCACCCCGCTGTATCAGTCCACCACCAAGATTTATGTGATGAATCAGCAGAGCGACGACAATCTCACCTACTCGGACATGCAGCTGGGCACCCAGCTGACCAGCGACTATGCGGTGCTGATCACCAGCCGGCCGGTGATTGAGGAGGCCATCCAAGTGTTGGGTCTAAACCGGACCTACGAGGAGGCGGCCAACATGGTCTCTGTGACCAATGAGGACGGGACCCGGATTCTCACCATCACCGTCACCAGCACGTCCCCGGAGGTGGCCCAGCAGATGGCCAACCAGGTTCGGGAGTCGGCGGCGGTGTACATTCAGGAAGTCATGGGCATAGAGGCGGTGAACACCGTGGAGGAGGCCAACTATCCGGACCATCCTTCCAGCCCCAGCTACAGCCGGAACCTGGTGTTGGGCGCTCTGGCGGGCTTTGTGCTGGCAGCGGCCTTTGTGGTCATCCGCTATCTGCTGGATGACACCATCCACACCCCGGAGGAAGTGGAGAAGTATCTGGAGTTGAGCGTGCTGGGCACCCTGCCTTTGATGGAGGGTGAAAAGAGCGGCAAAAAGACCGGCAAGCGGAAAGGTGGGAAACGAGGATGATTAACATCAAAATTCATGCCAAGGTCACCGCTGAGGACTTCCGGTCTCAGGAAGCCTACAAAGCGCTGCGGACCAACCTGCAGCTGTGCGGGGACGATTATAAGGTGATTGCGGTCACCAGCAGTCTGCCGGATGAGGGAAAATCCACCGTGTCCCTGCAGCTTTCCATTGCCTTGTCGGAGACGGGCAAGAAAGTGCTGCTGATAGACGCAGATTTACGGAAGTCTGTGCTCATTGGACAAGTTCAGAAGGTCAAGGGAATCAAAGGACTCTCCCACTATCTGGCGGGACAGAGCGCCTTTTCAGAGATTGTCTGCGCCACCAACTATCCCCAGATGCACCTGATTCTGGCCGGACCCGTGGCGCCCAATCCTTCGGAACTGTTGGGGAACCGGTATTTTAAACATCTGATCAAGGGTGTCCGGGATATCTACGACTATGTGATCATAGACTTACCGCCGCTGGGCAGCGTCATTGACAGCGTGGTGGCGGCCCAGGAGTGCGACGGCACCATTCTGGTGACGGCAGCCAATCAGACCAGCAGAAAACTGGTGAAGAACATTGCCAACCAGCTTCAGGGGAGCAACTGCCACCTGCTGGGGTTGGTGCTGAACAAGATACCCATGAAGAAAAACGGGTATTACGGCAAATATTATGGAAATTACCAGTAGGAATCCGCCGGCTCCCGGCGGAAAGAGAAGGGGAGAAGGGGATTTGAGATCTGAGGAGACAAGACGGCGGGACGCACATCCCCAGGGTGGGGCGGACAGCCGGGAAACACAGGGAAAACAGAAAAAGAATGGGATGCACCATTGGGTCAAGATCGCCATGCTGCTGATGATCTATGACGTGGTGGCCATGAACCTGGCTTATGGGGCGGCCCTGTGGCTTCGGTTTGACCTGCGCTTCTCCTCCATTCCTGCGGTTTACCTGCTCGCTTGGCTTCGGTATATCCCCATCCACACCGCCAGTACCCTGGCGCTGATGCTGGCCATGAAGCTGTACCGGAGCATGTGGCGGTACGCCAGCTTCCACGAACTGGAACTGGTATTTTGGGCCTCCTTGAGCGCCTCCCTGCTTCACACTGCGGGAACCTGCCTGTTCTTCCGGCGGATGCCCGTTTCCTATTATATTGTGGGCGGGCTGTTCCAGTTTTTGCTGCTGCTGTCGGTACGTTTTTCCTACCGGCTATTCCGGATGCTGCAGCACCGGAACCCGGGCTTTTCCGGCGGGAAAGGCCACGGCGTACATACCCTGCTGGTGGGGGCCGGTTCCGCAGGCCGGATGCTGGCCCGGGAGATTGCTTCCAGTTCCCATGTGCAGATGAAGATCTGCTGCGTGGTGGACGATAATCCCAACAAGATCGGCCGGTATATGGAGGGGATCCTGGTGGCCGGTACCCGGAAGGACATTCCGGCCCTGGTGGAAAAATACGAGATCCAAAAGATCCTCCTGGCCATCCCCACGGCCACGGCCCAGCAGAAAAAGGCTGTCCTGAATATCTGCAAGGAGACGGGCTGCGAGGTCAAAAGCCTGCCGGGTATGTATCAGATGATCAACGGGGATGTCAGCGTCAGCCAGCTCCGGGAGGTGCCGGTGGAGATGCTTTTGGGCCGGGAACCGGTGAAGGTGCAGATGGACACGATTATGGAGTATGTGTCCGGCAAGGTGGTGCTGGTCACTGGAGGCGGCGGCTCCATAGGCAGCGAACTGTGCCGCCAGCTGGCGGTCCATAAGCCCGGCCGGTTGATTATTCTGGATATCTATGAGAACAATGCCTACGACATTCAACAGGAACTGAAGTTTGACTACCCGGAACTGGAGTTGACGGTGCTCATTGGCTCCATCCAGGATGCGGACCGGATGGAGGACATCTTCCGGAAATACCGGCCAGCCATTGTGTACCACGCGGCGGCCCACAAGCATGTGCCGCTGATGGAAGCCAGTCCCAACGAGGCGGTGAAGAACAACGTGTTCGGCACCTTCCAGACCGCCCTGATGGCGGACCGGTATGAGGCGGAGCGGTTTGTGCTCATCTCCACAGACAAGGCGGTGAACCCCACCAATGTCATGGGCGCCACCAAGCGGCTGTGCGAAATGATCGTCCAGACCATGAACAAAAACTCCCAGACCGAGTTTGTGGCGGTGCGGTTTGGCAATGTGCTGGGGAGCAACGGCAGCGTAATTCCGCTGTTCCGGAAGCAGATCGCCGCCGGGGGACCGGTGACAGTAACTCACAGGGATATTATCCGGTACTTTATGACCATCCCGGAGGCGGTTTCCCTGGTGCTCCAGGCCGGAGCCTACGCCAAGGGAGGCGAGATCTTTTTGCTGGATATGGGGGAACCGGTGCGGATCGACGATCTGGCCCGGAACCTGATCAAGCTGTCCGGTTTTACGCCGGACGCGGACATCCCCATTGTGTACACGGGCCTGCGCCCCGGGGAGAAGCTGTTTGAGGAAATGCTGATGGCGGAGGAGGGGCTCCAGGATACGGAGAACGCCCTGATCCACATTGGCAAGCCCATAGAGATGATGGACCAGGATCTGTTTTTCCAGAAGTTGGCGGCCCTGGAGGACGCTTGTTGCCAGAATGAGGAGGATGTCCGGGTTCTGATCCGCGGCCTGGTGCCCACCTACCATGAGGCGGAGAATGGCAAGAACGGGAAGCTGGCCTGGGCTGGCGGACCGGTGGTGCTGCCGCCAGCGGGCGGCAGCACCGCGGAGAAATAAGAAAAGACAAGGACTCCGGAGGTTTTCAGATCGTCGCTTTGCCGCGTCTGAGAACGCCGGACGAGATAAGGATATGCGAGGCATTCTGCCCATGGAAACGTGGACGGAATGGCGGCGCATATCCTTTTTTTGTTTTGTTCAAAACGTTGTTTTTCGGGAAACAAAAACGCACGCTCCGCAGGGGCTGCACTGGGGCGGCGCGGAAGATGCCATTCATGGGGGCCAATCTAAAGCATTCAAAATGTATTGACGCGGGAGAGTTGTGCATGTGGTATGTGATGCAGGTGCGAGCCGGCAATGAAGAAAATATTAAACTGCAGTGCAGCAAAGAGATTTCCTCTTCCCTGCTGCAACAGTGTTTTCTTCTCTACTATGAGGAGAAGAAGCGGTTCCAGGGATCCTGGAAAGTGCTGAAGAGAATCCTGTTTCCCGGCTACCTGTTTGTGGAGACGGAGGATCTGCCAGGATTCTGCGAGGCGCTCCGGCCGGTGATTGGCCTGACTAAGCTCGTTGGAACCGGCCGGGAGATTGTCCCCCTGACCCGGGAAGAACAGACCTTTCTCTGGGAGATGGGCGGGCCGGAGCACCTGGTAGCCATGTCCGAAGGGGTGATTGAAAATTCCTGCATCCGGATTCTGTCCGGTCCTTTAAAAGGGAGGGAGGGTCTGATCCGCAAGATAGACCGCCACAAACGGAAGGCCTGGCTGGAGATGGAACTCTTTGGCCGCTTGCAGCAGGTGGAGGTGGGGCTGGAGGTGATTGCCAAGAGCGTGGCCGTGGCGCCTACGGCGGCGGAGATTGGGGAGATGGCGAGAGAGTTGGAGGAGAGGGAAAGGAAGAAGTAGAAATAGTTATGATGATGTATTGAAACGTATTTTGAAGTTTATACTATCAGAATTTGGAGCACAGCTCACTTGTTTCCGGTTGGAAGCAGTGGGCTTTTTATAA
>CAZDOQ010000100.1:0-5296 GCA_964507035.1 uncultured Lachnospiraceae bacterium
CACTTTTTTACTCTTTTTTTGCCGTCTTGTAGCCTATTTTCCACACACCACAATCCCTAGTATTCACGGTAAAACCCATAGCGAAAAACAGCGGAAAAGCCCTCTTTAAAAGAGACTTTGTCCCAGTTCCAGTACGCTTCCCAGAGAGAGGGCCCCATCATAAATGGAACTCAAAATGGCATTTCTCTCAATGGCCCCCAAAGCCTCCTGTCCCCATGAAGTGCCGGAAAGAACCGTCACCAGGAAACAGCAAAGCCAAAGCAGCACCAGTCCTTGGCCAAAGCCCAGGATCCCGCCGCCCAGTCTATTGAGAATATGAATCCCCGGCAGGTTCCCCACGGTCCTCAGAAGCAAAAACGCCAGACGGATCACCACAAAGGACAGAATGAAGGTCAGCAAAATTCCGCAGATATTGAGGATCACCCCTGTCAGATAACCGCTGATGTATCCCAGGAAGCTGTTGACCCCCAAAAGCTCATACATCCCTTCTCTATTATTTTCCAAAAGCGTATCTTTTAATACACTGGGAAGGAAAGAATTTTCCAAAGCCTGCTCCTGCTCCTCCTGCGTCTTCTCCGCCGTCAGATCCAGCGTTTCCTCCATCACTTCCGACACGGTGGAATAAATGGCGCCGTATAAGGGCGTCTCGGTCCGCAGCAGCCTGGTGACCGTGGGGCTTAAGACCACCACCAGGACCAGTGCCAAAACCACCGCCAGCATCCCCAGGGCAGTCCGCAAAAACCCTCTCCACCACCCCCGAATGGTGGAAAGAACCAGGAGCGCCACCACAAACAACAGTAATCCAACTTCCATATGCCATCCCCCATTATCATGTAAAAAGAGAAAAGCCATTGGCTTTCCCGGCTTGGAGAATCAGGCGCCAATGGCTTCCCTCATCAACTTTTTGAAATCAAAAGCATTCCATCAATAGCGGAAATGCCTCTCCCGCAGAATCAGTTGTCCTTCTTTATTATACTTGGAATGGAACAGGCCTTTCAGAGAATGCTTTTCCGCCTCGTCCGCCGCGTCTTCCACCAGTTCTTCCGCAGCTTTCTTGGTCAGAGGCTCCCCCTCCTCCTGCATGGCGTTCATCTCGTCCTCCACAGCATCCATGGCACCGTCCTCCAGCACGCAGTCAATGTTTTCCGCATATTGGCGGACATACGCCAGGAAGGCCTCCGCACTGATCGGCGTTTCCTCGTCAGAAACGGCCCGCTCCAGAGGCGTTTTCCGTTTTTCCGGCACAGGAACTTCCGGCTCCACCTCCCGGCTTCCGGCCCATTTGGGTCTGACCGGTTCTTCTGCCGCCTTTGACGCTTTCTTGGGCTTCACCCGGGCCGGGACCGGATTCTCTGCCGGAGTCTGAGGCGTCACCTTCCTCACTGGGCGCACCGGCACCGCCTCCGTGATACGGATCTGGGGAAGCGGCTCATCCGGCTCCACAGGCACTTCTTCCTCCGGCTCCGGCTCCGCCGTCCAGCGGAATGGCCGGAACTCCCGCCAATCCTCCAGCGCCACCATAGCTTTCTCCGCCTTGGCAAAACGGGTCTGCAAAATGGCCAACTCCTCCGGCGTATCCAGGAGAACAAAATATTTCTCCGGCTCCAGGTCCCGCTCGACCCGCAGCAGTTCCTCCAAAATGTCGTCGTTGATCTCGCCCGCCCGGTCAATGATCAGGTCTTTGCCTTTCAGGTTGGGCAGCGATTTGATGAGGCCTTTCATATTCAGACGGTATCCGGAAATCTTTGCCACCTGGGAGACGATCTGCCCCTTGGCCTCATAGGCCTTCCGCAGGGCGTCCACTGCCATATTGATCCGCTCCGCATTGTTGCGGGTGGGGATATAGATAGGCGCCTGGTATTTTTTCCGCTTTGCCACCGGCTCTGGTTCCTTCGGTTCCTCGGCAAACTCTTCAATGGAGAGGACCAGCTGCTCCGGCTCCTCGAAATCCGGAATCTCCGCTGCCGGGAGCACCGGATCAGCGGCCTCCGGTTCTGCTTCCTGCCTGTCATCTTCATCCACCGGGACGGCCACCAGCACCTGGGTCACCTCCGGATCATCTGTAATGGGGTCATCTTCGTAGAGATTTGGCTCATCCGCATGGAGATCCCAGTCCAGACTGGTGACGCTTTCCTCATCCTCGTCTTCCGCTGTCTCCGGGAACGGAATATGGGACGCCGCCGCTTTCGGCGCTGCTGCTTCCGGCTTCGGAACCTCCCGTGTCATCTCCGCAGACTCTTCCTCAAAGACATCCTGGTGGAAGGGTTCCTCCTCCGAAAGTTCCTCTCCCTCAAAAGCGGTCTCGTCAAAACCGCTGACATAATCGTCGGTAAAGGAAACCCGGGGCAGCTCCTCCTCGCCATCCTCGGTTCCAATGGCGATCTGGGGCATATCCTCATCCTCTGCCTCCGGTTCCGCCGCTTCTTCCGCTGCCTCTGTATCCTCCTCCGGCACGGACTGGGCTTCGTCCATCTCCTCCGCCATCCGCCGCAGGTTTTCCTCATAGTAATCCCGATGGTCCCGGCGCTCCTGCTGCTCTGCCGTCAAAGGCTCATAGGTTTCCTTTAACTCCATGGCCCTATCTACGTACGGACCCACTCCAAACCAGAGAATGATCTCATCGCAGAGGGCCACGCACTTCTCCCGCATATCCGCTTTCCGGTACAGGACAGCCAGCTGATACGCCCACTCCTCTTCAAACTCCTTCCGCTTGTAGGTTTCCAGGATAGCAATCTTTTTATCCAAAGACTCGCCTTTGGCGTCTGCCAGCAAATACCGCAGAATGTAGCGGCTGTTGTCGTCCGAGGCGTCCTCCAGATACATCTTATAGAACTGTTCCGCGTCCTTCAGCGCCCCGGCCCGGATGGCATTCTCCGTCAGCTTATACAGAATGCGGCGGCCTGAGGGAGCTTCCTCGTAGGCCATCATCAGAATATCCATAGCCGCCTCATACTGCCGGGTCTTCTCATAGGCCGTGGCCACCGTGGTCAGCATGCGCAGGCTGTGGATCTGCTTCCAGTCAATGGTGTCCGCAATTTTAGCAGCGGTGACATAGTCTTTCTTGTTCACCAGCTTCTGTATTTTGTCCGCCTTGATATTATACGTGTTCTTGTCCATTTCTCTTCACCCCAAAGGTAAGACTATAATTCCACGCGCCCTTCCAGAGCCCGCGACAACGTTACCTCATCAATATATTCCAGGTCTCCCCCCACAGGAACGCCGCTGGCGATCCGGCTGACCTTGATGCCGGTGGGCTTGATCAGCTTGCTGATATACATGGCAGTGGTCTCTCCCTCCAAGCTGGAGTTGGTGGCAATGATCACCTCGGCGATATCCTCCGTCTGCAGCCGCTGCATCAGCTCTTTCAGCCGGATATCCACTGGGCCGATTCCCAAAGCAGGGGAGATGGCGCCGTGCAGCACATGATACAAACCTTCATACTGTCCCGTTTTCTCATAGGCTGCCAAGTCTCTGGGATTTTCCACCACCATGATGGTGGAGGCATCCCGGGACGGGCTGCTGCAGATGGGGCAGAGATCTGCGTCTGTCAGAGTACAGCATTTCTTGCAGTACCGCACGCTTTTGCGGGCATCCAAAATGGTCCCGGCCAGCTTTTCCACCGCCTCCACCGGCAGATTGACCAGATAAAAGGCAAGCCGCTGAGCGGACTTTTGTCCCACTCCCGGCAGCTTGGAAAGTTCTTCAATCAGAGAATTAATCCAGCTGCTGTAGTAATCCATTAGAAGCCCAGTCCTCCCAGTCCTCCCAGGCCCCCCAGTCCTCCTGTCAGCTTAGCCATGGCATTCTGGGAATCTGTCTCCGCCGTCCGGTAGGCCTCGTTCACCGCCGCCACAATCAGATCCTGGAGCATTTCAATATCATCCGGGTCCACCACTTCCGGGGAAAGCTTCACCGAAAGCAGTTCCTTCTTGCCGGACACCACCACTTCCACAGCGCCGCCGCCAGCGGTGGCACTGTACTCCTTCTGCTCCAGTTCTTTGGTGGTCTCCTCCATCTGGCGCTGCATCCGCTGCGCCTGCTTCATCAAATTATTCATATTTCCCGGCATCCCTCCGGGGAATCCGCCTTTTCGTGCCATTTTTATTCCTCCTACTCGTCGTCTCAGTCTGCTATCTCTATTTCCGTATGAAAGACGGCCAGGTCCGCGTCGCTGACATAGGTGGGGACTTCCTCGTTCTGAGCCGCCAGACGGGCGTCAAAGGCGAGGGTCTTCTGGTAGGTCTGCTCCACCAGCTCCCGAACCTGTTCCAGTGCTCTTACTGTCTTTGCCATATTCATATTCAGGTAGTCCGCAAATACCACGCACAAAACCCCTTCGCTTTTGGGTTCCACCCGGGTTCCGGCCAGCGCCAGGGTGGCCACCCGCTCCAGCCCCCGGCAGATCTTGGGCCATTCCGTCTGGATCAGATTCAGATCCTCCCATTGAGCCTTAGGGAGGACCACCGGCTCTCTAGCCTCCGGCATCTCCGCCGGCGCCGAAGGCCATGGGGCCTGCCCTTCCGGGGATGCTGCCGCCGGAGAAACCGCCGGCGCCGCCGGTACGCCCTGGGCTATTTGACGTTCCAGCGCATCCATCCGTGCCAATACCGAATCCAAATTCGTCTCCATGGCCGGCCGGGTCGCCTGAATCACTGCCATTTCCAGCCGGACCCGTTTGCCCACGCCGCTTCGCATTTGATTGTACACTTCGGAAAACACCCGGATCAGGCGCATTAACTCCTCCGGAGAGAGCAGCTTGCTCTCCTCCTGCAGGAGCAGCCAATCATCCTCCGTCAAGTCCAGCACCTCGCTTCCCACCTGGGAAGTCATCAGAAGCAGCAGATTGCGCAGATACCAGATAAAGTCCTGGACAAACTGCCCCAACTCCCGGCCGCTCATGACAATCTCCTCCACCTGGAGCAGCGCCCCGGTGGTGTCCGATGCGGCCAGCGCCCGCAGAAAACGGCTGAACACCTCATTGTCCACGGCCCCCAGCACATTCAGAACCATCTCGTAGGTCAGATGTTTTCCAATGTGAAAAGCAATACACTGGTCCAGGAGACTGATGGCATCCCGCATGCCGCCGTCCGCCTTTTTGGCGATATAGTGCAGCGCCTTTTCCTCAATCTCCACTTTCTCATAAGAGACCAACTCTTTCAGCTGCTCCACCAGCACCTGGTTGGTCATCCGCTTAAAGTCGTAGCGCTGGCACCGGGAGAGCACAGTCACCGGGATCTTATGGGGCTCCGTGGTAGCCAAAATGAAGATCACATAGGAGGGCGGTTCCTCCAATGTC
>CAZDOQ010000101.1:0-5162 GCA_964507035.1 uncultured Lachnospiraceae bacterium
CCCCACTGCTGGCGGTGCGACACCCCGCTGCTGTACTATGCCCGGGATTCCTGGTTCATCAAGATGACGGCGGTGAAGGAGGACCTGATCCGCAACAACAACACCATCAACTGGATTCCCCCCAGCATTGGCAAGGGACGCTTCGGCGACTGGCTGGAGAACGTCCAGGATTGGGGCATCAGCCGGAACCGGTACTGGGGCACGCCCCTCAACATCTGGGAATGCGAGTGCGGCCATCAGCTTTCGGTGGGGAGCATTGAGGAGCTGAAGAGCCTTTCGGACAACTGCCCGGAGGATATCGAACTGCACCGGCCCTACATTGACGCGGTGACCATCCGCTGCCCCAAGTGCGGCAAAGAGATGCACCGGGTGCCGGAGGTCATTGACTGCTGGTTTGACTCCGGTTCCATGCCCTTTGCTCAGTACCACTATCCCTTTGAGAACCAGGAGACCTTCCGCAAGAACTTCCCGGCGGACTTTATCAGCGAGGCGGTGGATCAGACCCGGGGTTGGTTTTACTCCCTGCTTGCCGTGTCCACCCTGGTGTTCAACCAGGCGCCTTACAAAAACGTGATTGTCCTGGGCCATGTGCAGGATGAAAACGGTCAGAAGATGAGCAAGTCCAAGGGCAACGCGGTGGATCCCATGGATGCCCTGGAGCAGTACGGCGCCGACGCCATCCGCTGGTATTTCTACGCCAACAGCGCGCCCTGGCTCCCCAACCGGTTCCACGGCAAGGCCGTAACCGAAGGGCAGCGGAAGTTCCTGGGGACTTTGTGGAACACCTATGCGTTCTTTATGCTTTACGCCAATATTGATGAATTTGACGCAACCAAGTACACGTTGGAATATGATAAATTAAGCGTCATGGATAAATGGCTGCTGTCCAAGCTGAACACCCTGATCCTGACGGTGGACGACTGCATGGACCACTACCAGATTCCGGAGACGGCCCGGGCTCTCCAGAACTTTGTGGACGATATGAGCAACTGGTATGTCCGCCGCAGCCGGGAGCGTTTCTGGGCCAAGGGCATGGAGCAGGATAAGATCAACGCCTACATGACCCTCTACACCGCGCTGGTCACCGTGATCAAGCTGGCGGCTCCCATGGTGCCTTTCATCACCGAGGACAGCTACCAGAATCTGGTCCGGAGCATTGACGCCAGCGCGCCGGAGAGCGTGCACCTGTGCGACTTCCCCAAGGCCAACGAGGATTGGATCGACAAGAAGCTGGAAGCGGACATGGACGAGGTGCTGAAGATTGTGGCGCTGGGCCGGGCTGCCCGGAACGCCGCCAACATCAAGAACCGCCAGCCTCTGTCCCGGATGTTTGTGAAAGCGCCCTTTGTGCTGGATACCTTCTATACGGACATCATCCGGGATGAACTGAACGTGAAGAAGGTGAAGTTCACCGAGGACGTGCGGGAGTTTACCTCCTACACCTTCAAGCCCCAGATGCGGACCCTGGGACCCAAGTACGGGAAACTTTTGGGCGAGATTCGCACCAAGCTTTCGGAACTGGACGGCAATGCGGCCATGGATGAGCTGAACGCCAACGGAGAGATGGTCTTGACCCTGTCCACCGGCAAGGCGGTTCTGCTCCGGGATGATCTGCTCATTGATTCGTCTCAGACCGAAGGGTATGCCTCCGAGTCCGCCGGAGATCTGACGGTGGTACTGGACACCCGTCTGACCTCGGCGTTGGTGGACGAGGGACTGATCCGGGAGGTCATCAGCAAAGTGCAGACCATGCGGAAGGAAGCGGGCTTTGAGGTGACGGATCATATCCGGATTTCCGTCCAGGGCAATAGCCGGCTGGAAACGCTGTTGCAGGAGCACAAGAGTGAGGTCATGCCGGAAGTTTTGGCAGAAGATCTTGTATTCGGCACGAAAATCGGGTATAGTAAAGATTGGAATATCAACGGCGAGGAGGTTACCCTCGGCGTGGAAAAACTGGGGTAAGTCAGAACGCTAGAGCGTGGCGGCAGGAGAAGACTGGGACCACAGATTTAGAGGGCTGTCTCAGATGAGCGCATCATCCGGGACAGCCCTCTGTCTTGACGGAGGAAATATGAACAACAAGTATAACTTTGACAAGGAAGCATTCCGGCGTCGGGTCATTGAACTGGTAAAGCTGAATTCCAAGGTGAAGATTGAGGATGCCACTCCGGAGCAGATCTATCTGGCGGTGGGGTATGCCATCAAAGAACAGATCATTGACGCCTGGATTGATACCAAGCGGCTGTCCGACGAGCAGGGCTGTAAGATGGTCTACTACATGTCCATGGAGTTTCTCATGGGCCGGGCTTTGGGCAACAATATTCTCAACATTCAGGCCCAGGAAGAGGTGCAGGATGTGTTGGAGGAGTTTAGTGTCAACCTGAACCTGGTGGAGGATCAGGAACGGGACTGGGCCCTGGGCAACGGCGGCCTGGGACGGCTGGCCGCCTGCTTCCTGGATTCCCTGGCCACCCTGGGCTATCCGGCCTACGGCTGCAGCATCCGCTACAAGTACGGCATGTTCAAGCAGAAAATTGAAAATGGCTTCCAGAAAGAGGTGCCGGACAATTGGCTGCGGAACCCCAATCCCTTTGAGGTGCGCCGGGAAGAGTACAAAAAGGAAGTGAAATTCGGCGGTTATACCCGCTGTGAGACCGGCCCCAGCGGCCAGCCCCACTATGTGCAGGAGGGGTATCAGTCTGTGATGGCCGTACCCTATGACCTGCCGGTGATCGGCTATGGCAACGGGGTGGTGAACACCCTGCGGATCTGGAACGCGGAGCCGGTGGAGGATCTGGAACTGGGCGCCTTCAACCAGGGGGATTATCAGCGGGCTTCCGAGCAGGAAAATCTGGCGGAGACCATCTGCAAGGTGCTCTATCCCTGCGACGACCACTATGCCGGCAAGGAACTGCGTTTAAAACAGCAGTATTTCTTTGTGTCCGCCACGGTGCAGCGGGTGGTGGAACGGCACAAGCAGTCCGGCTATGACATTCACACTCTGCCGGACTATGTATGTTTTCAGATGAACGACACACATCCCACCATTACCGTGCCGGAACTGATGCGGGTTCTGTTGGATGAGGAATATTTGGGCTGGGATGAGGCCTGGGACATCACCACCCGGACCTGCGCCTACACCAACCATACCATTATGGCGGAAGCCCTGGAGAAATGGCCCATTGACCTGTTTTCCCGGCTGCTGCCCCGGGTGTACCAGATTGTGGATGAGATCAACCGCCGGTTTGTGGATGAGATCCATCGCCGGTATCCGGGCCAGCCGGAGAAGGTGAAGTCCCTGGCGGTGCTGTACGACGGCCAGGTGCGCATGGCCAACATGGCCATTGTGGGCAGCTTTTCTGTCAACGGCGTTGCCAAGCTGCACACGGAGATTTTGGAGAAGCGGGAACTGAAGGACTTTTACGAGATGATGCCCCAGAAGTTCAACAACAAGACCAACGGCATTACCCAGCGCCGGTTCCTGCTCCACGGAAATCCCTTGTTGGCGGACTGGGTAACCAGGCAGATCGGAGACGGTTGGATCACCAACCTGGCTGAGATCAAAAAGCTGGCGTCTCTGGCGGACGATCCGGAGGCCCGGCGGGAGTTCCGCTCCATCAAATATCAGAACAAGATGCGGTTGGCAGAGTATATCAAGGAACATAATGGTATTGACGTGGACCCCGGCTCCATCTTTGACGTGCAGGTAAAACGGCTCCACGAGTACAAACGGCAGCTGCTAAACATCCTCCATGTGATGTACCTGTACAATCAGCTCCAGGCCAACCCTTCCATGGAGATGGCGCCCCGGACCTTTATCTTTGGGGCCAAGGCGGCGGCGGGCTACCAGGTAGCAAAGCTGACTATCAAGCTGATCAATGCCGTGGCGGATAAGATCAACAACGATCCCATGGTGAACGGCCGGATCAAGGTGGTGTTCATAGAGGATTACCGGGTGTCCAACGCGGAGATCATTTTTGCGGCCAGCGATGTCAGCGAGCAGATCTCCACCGCCAGCAAGGAGGCCAGCGGTACCGGCAACATGAAGTTTATGCTCAACGGGGCGCTGACGCTGGGAACCATGGACGGCGCCAACGTGGAGATTGTGGAGGAGGTAGGCGCGGAGAACGTCTTTATCTTCGGCCTCTCCGCCGATGAGGTGCTCCGCTACGAGCGGGAGGACAACTACAATCCCATGGAGATTTTCCAACAGGATGCCCAGCTGCGCCAGGTGCTGATGCAGCTGATCAACGGCTTTTATGCCCCGGAGAATCCGGAACTGTTCCGCCCCCTATACAATTCGCTGTTGAACACTCAAAACAGCGCCAAGGCGGATACCTATTTTATTCTGAAGGATTTCCGCTCCTATGCGGAGGCTCAGAAGCGGGTGGAGGAAGCCTACCGGGATCAGGAGTGGTGGAGCCGGGCAGCCATCTGGAATGTGGCCCACGCCGGCAAATTCTCCTCCGACCGGACCATTCAGGAGTACGTGGATGATATCTGGCATTTGAAAAAGATTGAGCGGTAGGAGAAGCCCTTTTCTGTCAGAACGGCGGCCTGTCGCGCAGCAAGCATGTGCTGCGCGGTAGGCCGTTTTAGGTTGGGTGCGCCTGGCGGCGCAAAACAGGATGGGAAGAGATGGAAGACAAAATGCCTCAGGTTCCTGCCTGGTTTTCTAGCAGGGCTTTCAAGCGGCGGATCTCCTCCTGGGCGGCGGACAGGGCTGCTGTTGAGTGATAGTATGCTGCTTCTCCTCTAACAAATTCTTCTGTCGATCACTCTCTCCCTGCTTTTCGTCTATCATGTACTGCACCGTATTCTGATCCAATTCCTGCAGTTCTTATACCAACATTTCGATCATCTCTCTGTATGGCGGTACAGTTCGTAGATTTCTTGATAATAGTTCTGAAACGCCGGATATGTAAGAATTAACTTTTCGATGATTTCCGGTTCGTCCGAACTGAGAAGTGTGAGCCATGCCTCTAGGTGATTCTGGATACCCTGACAAAAGCAAATTCCCTTCGGTCAATCTATCTTAAGCCGGTGTCTGATTTTATCATCAAAACACAAGAAACAAAATCTTCTCCTTTACCACAAAATAAAAAGAAAATAATGATTAAAATTTTGTTTAACGAAATTTATATATTGATAAACGAATTAAT
>CAZDOQ010000102.1:0-5117 GCA_964507035.1 uncultured Lachnospiraceae bacterium
ACAATAAAGTTCCAGCTGGCCCCGTGCCACAGGCCGGTGACAAACCAGACAATGGAGGTGGACAGGTAGACCGGAATCCGCTTTCCCAGAGCCTTCCCCAGCTTTTCCCGGGAAACCTTGGACAGCTTCAGCATGGGCTGGCACACGGAGATGGGATAGAAAATATAATCCCGGAACCAGGTGCCCATGGTAATGTGCCACCGGCGCCAATACTCGGCGGTGTTCTTGGAGAAGAAAGGCCGTTCAAAGTTCTCCGCCAGCCGGATGCCAAACACCTGGGCAATGCCGATGGTGATGTCAATGCCGCCGGTGAAGTCCGCGTACAGTTCCACGGCATAGAAGAACATGGCCAGCAGCACATAGACGCCGGTATAGTCTTCCGGGTTTTGGATCAGCTCATTCACCGCCACCAGAATTCGGTCCGCCACCACCAGCTTTTTGAAAAAACCCCAGCAGATCCGCTGAATGCCAAAGCTGATATTCCGATGATCATAGGGATGTTCCTGATACAAGGTCTGGGCCAGGTCGTCGTACCGGCTGATGGGCCCCTGGACCACCTGGGGAAAAAAAGAGACGAACAGGGCAAACTTCCCCAGACTGTCCTGGGCCGGATATTTGCCCCGGTACACATCAATGAGATACCCCATGCTCTGGAAGGTGTAAAAAGAGATTCCCATGGGCAGGGCGAAGCGCAGAAACCCGATCTCCGTGCCAAAGAGCCCGTTGATGTTGGAAATAAAAAAATCCGTATACTTGATTACCGCCAGAATCCCCAGATTCAAAAGAAGGCATGCCAAAAAGAGGTAGCGGGTTTTCTTCTTTCCCGACGCCTTGTAGGCCTTCCGTTCTTCCCGGGACAGTTCCGCCTTGTGCGCTTTCAGCCAGGCGGCTTGCTCCTCTTGCAGGCGGGTGATATTCCGGGCCGAAAGCCAGGTGGTCACGGTGGTGATCAGGATATAGGCCAGAAAGTGGATGCCCGCCCAGGCGTAAAACACATAGCTGCCTGCCAGCAGCAGCCGCCACTGGAACCTTTTCGGCGCCAGGTAATAGAGCAGGAACATCACCAGCAGGAAGGCGATGAACTCATAGGATGCAAACAGCATGATCTACCTCCGTCAGTCCTCATCTAGCAGGCGCTCAATGAGGTCATACAGCGCCTCTGCGGAGTTGAAATTCTCCGGGATGATCTCCTCTGCCGGAATAGCCACATCGTACTCATTGTTGACAGATGTGATAATAGAGATAATGTCGAAGGAATCCAGGATCTTATCGTCAATGAGAGTATCGCAGGTCTCAAAATCCACCTCCGGATGCAGTTCCTTCAAAATGTCCAACAATGCCTTCATACCTACTTCTCCTTTCCACTGTTTTGATACTGCTGTTTCAGCAGCACGCGGTCGATCTTGGAGTTGGGGGTCAAAGGCATAGCGTCCAGAACCTCCACCACATGGGGGATCATATACCGCGGCAGTTTCTCCCTCAGATACCGGATGGTCTCTGCCGGGGAAGCCTCACCCACATAATACAACACAATCTTCTTTTTGTCATCATCAAATATGCAGCAGGCGGTATGGATTTGCTCCATCCGATTGGCCACCGCCTCAATCTCCCCCAGTTCAATCCGGTGTCCCATATGTTTGATCTGATTATCCTTCCGGGAGAGGAAGCACAGCTCCCCTCTCTCGTTGAGCCGGGCCAGATCTCCGGTGCGGTAGATGATCTCCGGGTAAGCGGTATGAAGCGGGTTCTGGACAAAGGCTTCCCGGGTCTTTTCCGGATTGCGGTAGTAGCCCAGGGTCACGGATGTGCCCCGGATGCAGATTTCCCCGGTCTCTCCGGGTTTCGCCGGCCGGTCCTGCTCATCCAACAGCAAAATCTCCGTGTTCCGGAAGGGCCTGCCAATGGGAATGGACTCATCCAGGGCAAATTCCCGGTCTACCTGATAATAGCAGCACATGCCGGTGCCCTCGGTGGGGCCGTAGAGGTTGGTGAACCGGGCCTTGGGCAGGGCCTGCCGCCAGATGTTGAACTGTTTGATGGGAAACACCTCGCTGCCAAAGGCCACGGTGTGCAGATACTCCGGCTTCACCTTGTCAAAGGTCTTCACCGCAGAGATGAGGGTCAGGGCCGAGACCACCCAGCAGATGGTGTTGATCTTATACTGGTTCAGATATTCCACCAGCTTCACCGGAAACAGGAACAGACTCTTGGGAATCAGGTAGGCGGTAGCGCCGAACTTCAGGGTGGGATACAGTTCCTTCAGGCAGGCGTCAAAGTACAGAGGGGTCTGATTTCCAAACACCGTGTCCCGGTCAAAGGCCAGCACATCCGAAAGGCTCTCGATATAGTCGATGACGGACCGGTGACAGGCCGCCACTCCCTTGGGGACGCCGGAGGAGCCGGAGGTGAACACAATATAGAGGGGATCCACATCCAGCGCCCTTTGACGAATCTCCCGGAGCCGTTCCTCCTCCGCCGGGGTTTCCGCCATCTCCTCATACAAAAAGGCGTTTCCCTGGTAGGAAAATTCCTCCAGCATGGCCTTGGAAGCCCTGTCACAGATGACCGCCCGGGGATTCAGGTTCTGAAAAATCAGGGAGACCCGGTGTTTTGGCATCTCCTCGTCTATGGGCACGTAATAGCAGCCGGCATAGACCACCCCGTAGAAGCTGGTGATCATCCGGGGATGCCGGGTCATAAACACCACCACCGGCTCCCGGTACAGGCCCCGGCGGCTCAAAAAAGTCCCAATGGCCCGGGCGTCCCCGTATACCTGGCGGAAGGTCATGTGGTCCGTTCCGTCTGAGTAAGCCACCTTGTCCGGCACCTGGGGTACGGTCTGCTCCAGATACTCCAACACATTGGTCTGCTGCATGTCTCTTTACCTCTCAGTCTCCTGCCCTGTGATCAGGCAGCGGTATTCTGATTTCAGCGGCGCCTCGCATTCCTGCACCGCCCGCATGGCCAACACTTCCATGGCATCCAGGAAGCCCGGCCCCAGCGGAAACGCTTTTTTGATCATGGAAAGTTCCGTGCAGCCCAGCACAATCACCTGAGCCCCCGCCTCCTTCAGTTCCTGCTCCACCTGGCGGAACAGGTCTATCTCAATGGGCTTTCCCGCCTTCACATTCTGATAAATCAGACGCATGACCTTTTCCTGACCGGCCGGGCCGGGCAGCACCGCCTCCATGCCCTGGCGCGCCAGTTTCCGCTGGAACAAGGCGGCGCGGACGGTGCCGTCTGTGGCCATCACCCCAATCCGGCGGCAGCCAAACTGTTTCAGGTGAGCCGCCGTCTCCTCCACCAGGTTGAGCAGCGGCTTGCCGATCTGGGCCTCCAGATAGGCGTGAAAATAGTGGGCGGTGATACAAGGGAGCGCCAGCCGCTCTGCCCCCTGGCGCACCAAGGCCCGTCCTGTCTCCACCATCAAACGCTGAGGGTCCTCATGGCTGAGGCCCAAGATATAGCGGGTCCGGTCCGGCGTGTCCGGCCGGCTGTAGATGATCATAGGAATATGCTCCTGGTCACAGGAAGCGTCCGTCATCCGGATCACCATCTCCAGAAAATAGGCGGTGGCCATGGGTCCCAGGCCGCCAATGACTCCCAAGGTTTTCATGGGCCGCATCCTCCTAACCTTTGGCGTACAGATCGGTGATGATCTCCGTGTTGGTGGCCGGGTACAGAGAATGATCAAAAATGTGGCTGTTATTGTGGGCCTCCGAGTATTCCTCCAGCTGATCGTCCGTCACCATGAAGAAGTAGTCGCCCCCCCCCTTCCGGGGAGTGGTGTCAAAGTGGTACCAGCCGTCTCCGCAGTTCACCAGGTTCCAGTAATGGGCGGAATGGCTGGTGTCGCTCTTCTCTATATCCATATTTTCAATCCCCGCCGCCGTGAGCAGCGCCTTGGCGGCGGCAAAGTAGTTGAAGCAGTCGCCGGAACGGTTCTCAAAGGCCTGGATGGCAGCCTGGATCCAGCTGGATTTGTCGGAAGAATTCACATAGCTGATCTGGCCGCGGCACCAGTCGTAGATGGCCTGGGCCTGCTCCAGCTGGCTCATATCCGAGGTGACGATGGTGTCCAGCACCTCCTGAGCCATGGCCAGCACTTCCGCCTCCTCCGCAGACTCCGGCTCCGCAACCACCACCACAATGGTGGCCGTCACCGGCTCCGCCTGGTTCCCGGCGGAATCCTGGGCGGTATAGGTGACCGTGTAGGTTCCCGGCGTGGACAGGTCCACCTGGGAAGCATCCACCTGCACCGTCAGGTCCGTGTCCACGTTGTCTGTGACCGTGACGCCGCTCTTGTAAGAGATGGTCGCCCCCACCTCCACCGTCTGATCCTGGACGCCGGTGATCACCGGCGCTTCCGTGTCATAGGACACAGAACTTTCCGCCTGGGTGGCCGCAGAGAAATCCACCGGCGGCAGTTCCTCCTGGGGGCGAAGGAGAAAATACAGGACCACCGCTGCCACCAGCAGCGCCAAGGCTGCCAGGAGAGCGATCCATTTCTTCCTTTTTCTCCGCTTATGCTCCCGCTTTTTAGCCGCCGCCCAGCGGCTCTGGTCCGCTGCGTTTCCGTACACCGGCCGGCCGTCTAGTTTTCGTTTTCGTTTTCTCTTTGCTTCCATGCTTCCTCCTGCGGCAATCCCGTTGGAAAAACAGAGCGCCATTGTCTTTTCCCTTTTGGGGAAAGAACTGAAGCAAATTATACAACTGGCTTCTGAAAAAATCAATGGTTTTGCACGTTTTCCGATCGTTTTTTCATGCGCCGCCCCGCAGAATTTCCCGGACATTCTTTTCCACCATCCGTCTGGCCAACATGACCTGACGGCCGCAGCCCCGGCATTTGAGCCGGAAATCCATGCCCGCCCGGAGCACTTCCCATTCTTTGCTTCCGCAGGGATGAGGCTTCTTCATACGCAGTACGTCTCCCACCTGAATATCCATCTATGCAAACACCTCCAGGTTTTTTCCAATGCTGCCTGTGATCCGCAGGTCCGCCCGGCTGTCCGCCACCCACTCCTGCAACATCTCCTGCCGCGTCATCTGTCCGCCTCCTTGTCTTGTTTTTTCTATTTTAGCACAGATGACGCCGGCCGCGCAATCAAAAAGCGGCG
>CAZDOQ010000103.1:0-5116 GCA_964507035.1 uncultured Lachnospiraceae bacterium
AATTCGCGGAAACTCAAGAAAACGGAACCGCCTGCGGAGAAATCTGTGTGGAAATAAAGGACTCCCTTGCGGAGAATGTCGCCTTGTGCTACGATAGAAGCGCGAATTTTGGAGGTGAAGTATGAGTAAATGGCATGAGGAACTGATGGCGGAGGTGCGGCATTACCGGGAGACCCACCTGGTGGATCCGGAAGCCCGGAGCCGGGTCTCTCCCCCGCCCATTCCCTATTTTGGAGATGCCATCCTGGAGATGGCGGTGACCGCCCTGCTCCAGGGGGAAAATATTCTGCTCTCCGGCGGCAAGGCCACGGGCAAAAATATTTTGGCGGAGAATTTGGCCTGGATGTTCGGCCGTCCCGTCTACGGTATTTCTTTTCACGTGAACACGGACAGCAGTAGCCTGATCGGCACGGACACTTTTGTGGACAACCAGGTGCAGCTGCGCCGGGGGCCGGTGTGCCAGTGCGCCATGTACGGCGGCTTTGGCATTCTGGATGAGATCAACATGGCCAAGAATGAGGCGGTCTCCGTGCTCCACGCGGTGCTGGACTACCGGCGAATTCTGGATATCCCCGGATATGAGAAGGTGCCCCTGGCGGAGGAGACCCGGTTCATTGGCACCATGAACTACGGCTATGCCGGTACCCGGGAACTTAACGAAGCCCTGGTGTCCCGTTTCCTGGTCATTGACATGCCGGAGCCGGACGGGGACACCCTGGCCCAGATCTTTCTGCACCTGTTCCCCACGGTCCGGACCAGCGCTTTGAAGCAGTTTATCGGCCTGTTTTTGGACCTGCAGCTGAAGGCTTCCCACGGGGAAATCACCACCCGGACCCTGGACCTGCGGGGCATGCTGGGAGCCCTGCGGACCGTGCAGATGGGACTGGCGCCTCTCCAGGCGGTGACCATGGGCGTCACCAACAAAACCTTTGACTCCTTTGAGAAAGAGATTGTGGGGGATGTGGTGCGGACCCGAATTCCGGAGGAGTGGACCAGAGAGGATGTGTTTGAGTGAACTTTCACCAGGAAAACCGGCTGAAAAATCTGGTCTGGACCATCAGCGGGGACTATGAGCCCTTCACCTGGAACGGTGAGGAGACGGAAGCGGAAGGGCAGCCGGATGTCCGGGAGGCGGAACTGTACGACGCGGTGAAGCAGGGAGCCCTGATGCGGTATTTTGACCGGGAAGCCTTGTCTTTGTATCTCCTGAAAAAAATCTATCTGGGCGGGGAGGAAGCGCCGCTGCTGCGCCTGACCCAGCTGGCCGCAGACTGCGGCACCGCCAGGCGCCTGATCGAAGAACGGGCCGGGGTGGCTTCCCTGCGCCGGAAAGCTTTCAGCCGGATGCTGGAGGAGCAGTTTGACCAGCTGGTCCGGGACGATGTGGGACGGCTGACGCTGCTGTACCTGCGCCGGGAACTGACCGGGGAGGCCCAGGGGACCCGGAAGCTTACAGAATCCCTGGAACAGCTGGAGGCGCTTCGGGAAAACGGAAGCACCCGGAAGCTGCTGGAGACCGTGGACAGCCTGTACAACCGGCTGGTGGACCCCAGGTTTGAGGGAAAAAACGGCGGTCTGGACCAGGTGCTGGCGGTGACCTGGGCGGAGTTGCAGGAACTGGACTGGCGGAAATTTCTCCAGGAGGAAGCGCTGGAGGAAATTTTGGAGCAGTACCAGCGGCAGCTGGACGCCCAGCTGGGGCAGCTGCCCGGCGCCGGTCCCAGGCGGGCGCCGGGGACCGGGGATAAACCGGCGGTGGTCCAGGTGGACCCGGAGGCCATGCGTAAGCGGCAGACCTATGTGGAACTGAATTTTGGCCCCTCCTGCCTGCCGGAAGCGGAGACCAAGCGGCTGACCCGGCTTCTGTGCCAGGAGGCCCATGCGGACTGCCGCCTCCACGTCACGGAGGGGATTCTCCGGCATCCGCTGAAAATCAATTATCAGGTTCAATATGCCAAAAAGCAGCGGGAGATGAATGAGATCTGCTACCGCCGCCACCAGTCTCTGGCCCGGCGGAATATTCAGCTTTTGACCCAGCTGCTCCGGAAAGTCCTGGTGTTCCGGAACGAGCCGGAGATTGCCGCAGCCGAGTACGGCCAGATTGTACCGGCCCGGCTCTGGAAGATCGGCCGGGCGGAACCCAGGCGGCTGTTCGACAAGGTGGACCGGAAAAATCAGGAAGATTTTGTGGTGGATATCCTGCTGGATGCCAGCGGTTCCCAGCGGAAACGCCAGAGCCAGGTGGCCCTCCAGGGCTATATCATCAGCGAGGCTTTGAGCAATCTGAAAATCCCCCACCGGATGCAGAGTTTCTGCAGTTTTTGGGACACCACAGTGCTCCAGCGGTTTCGGGACTATGACGACGGTCCGGAGAAAAGCGACCGGATCTTTGATTTCTTTACATCCTCCAACAACCGGGACGGCCTGGCCATCCGGGCGGCGGCGGAAGGGCTTTTGCACCGTCCGGAGGACGGCAAGGTGCTGATTGTATTAAGCGACGGACGGCCCAACGACCGGGTGGTCCGGCGGAACGGTCAGAAAACCCCCCGGATCTACTGCGACGCCTACGCGGTCCAGGACACCGCCCATGAGGTGCGGAAGGTCCGGGCCGGAGGCGCCGCCGTGCTGGGGGTGTTTGCCGGGGAGGAGGAAGATCTGTCCGCCGAGCGGATGATCTTTGGCAAGGATTTTGCCTACATTCGGGATATTGCGGTGTTTTCCCACACCGTGGGCTCTTTCCTGCGGCGGCTCATTGAGGAGGAGGCCGGGTAGATGGCGGCAGTCTGTTCCTCTGTGGGCGGCACCAGGGAGTTGGGAATGTTCCGGCGGCCGCCGGCATCCAGGTTCTCCAGGGAGAGGGCGTTTGAAATGGCCGCCACCGGTTCCGGGCGGGTCTCCTGCACCAGCCGCATGTAGCTCCGTTAAGATTGATTATATCTACTCGACTGTCAAGCCTGGACATCAATGTCTCACATCTATTTATTGCAAAACAATAAAAAAATATTGAAAAACAAAAAATGATGTGTTAAAATACCTCCAGAAACATGATGGAGGTATTTTAAATGGAACAAAAAAGAATCGCGAATGTATTAAATCTGTTTTCTGTAGCGGTGGTAGTGGTTGGAGCACTGTTCTTCTTCTGGTATCTGCCGCATATGATACAAAACTGGATAGATACCGTAGCCCAGGGAGCGTCCGGTTGGCTGTACCGGGTACTTGTGGCAAGAGCGTGGCTCATTGCGGTACTGTGTTACCTGGCTTTGTGGAAATTCTGGCAGATCTGCAACCGGATAGGAGCGGATAACAGCTTTTGCAGGGAAAATGCCCGGGCCATGAGGTTTATTTCCCTCCTGGCCTTTCTGGCTGCGGGTGTGATCCTTGGCGCGGATGTCTGGCTGTATTTTGCGGGGGTTCTGGAGAAGACCCAGGCGGTGGGGCACTTTTTCATCATTTTTGCGGCCTGCGGGCTTGGGGTGGTAGCCCTGGCCCTGTCCCAGCTGATATTAAATGCGGCTCTGTTGAAGGGAGAAAATGACCTGACTATCTAGGAGGGAACCTATGATCATTGTAAATATCGACGTCATGCTGGCCAGACGGAAGATGAGCGTCACCGAACTGTCCCGGCGGGTGGGGATCACCGTGGCCAATATCTCCATTTTAAAAAACGGCAAGGCCAAGGCGATCAAATTTGAAACCCTGAATAAAATCTGTGAGGCTTTGGAGTGCCAGCCAGGGGATATTCTGGAGTGGCAGAAGGACCGGGAGGAGGTGATGTAATATGGATTTTGCGGAACAAATGTGGGAGCGATTTTTGATGTGGTTTTGTCTCCTTGGAGCCCCCGTATTGCTGACGTTTTTTCATGCAAGCTGTCTTTTCATAAATAGGAACACCCCGCGGTTTCGGAAATGGCGAAGCATATTGGAGTTTTTTACCATATTTTTTGGGATGTTTTATATCTCGGGCTATATACTTCTGAGCGGTATCGACTTTCAGGCGGACTGGACAGAACAGCTGTACAATTCCCAAACGCATACGCCCATAGCCACCTGGACTTGGCCCGCCATTCTGGCCTTTGCCGGGGTTGGAATTCTGGGCTATCTGATCCTGCGGCTGGTTCCGCTGAGACAGATGCCTCCGCTGGTGGTGGTCGCCGGGATTTCCTGTTCTTACGCAGGAGTTCTGGTGAGCGTGCTCTGGTGTATTCAGATTTGGAGGAAAGATTTTTTAGGGCTGACCTTCTTGCCTGTCAACTGCATTTTGCTGTTGATGGTTCAGATAAAGAATCTGATGTTCCAATGGAGAGAGATTGCCCAGGAGGAAAAAAAGACCTTCCGCAATCCGATCCTCAACAAGTGCAATGAGAAGCTTCAGAATGCTCTGACCTGGCCGGTGGCGGCGCTGGTACTCTTTGTGCCGCTCTTTGGAATTCTGATCGCCATATTGATATTGTTTGGACAAAGGCCGGACGCTGTCATAGAAGCCTTTACCCAGACCAGCGACTGGAACCTGTCCACCCAGGAGGCTCCTCAGAATCTTTACCGCGATGAGCATTATCTGTGTACGGTGGCGGCAGGCGGCCACCGGAAGGTGGTGAAGCCTTTAAGGATGGGCCGGCGTCACGGCCATCCGGTGATCGTCAACCGTCAGCTCTGCGTGGCCAACGCCTTTGAACAGATTTTAGAGGAGAAGCTGCCGAAAATCCACAGGGCTGTCCGGAAATTTTATGACACCTACGGATTCCCGGTGGCGAAGCTGATTCATTCGCCTTTCGCGGCGGATGTGGTTTATGTGTTGATGAAACCTCTGGAATGGCTGTTTCTGTTGGTGATCTATTTTACGGACGTGAAGCCCGAAAACCGCATTGCCATTCAGTATCTGCCGCCGGAGGACCAGAAACGGCTGCAAGTGTTATGTTGGCCCGGGCCGAATGGCGTCCGGTGACTAACAGAACTTTGCGTCCCCATCCCTGGAATGCTTCCGGATGAAATCCATATAAAAACATATTGTTTTTAAATAGAAAGAACGGAAAGGAGATGTGGAGAAAAAAATGGCAAACGGGGAGGAACAGCAGATGGGTTGAAGACTGGAAATTTTGCATCTGGGAAAGATGCGCTG
>CAZDOQ010000104.1:0-5100 GCA_964507035.1 uncultured Lachnospiraceae bacterium
TTGAGTTTTTAATTATGATTTGCAGGGCAGGAGGGAAAACTGGAAAAAATTCGTTTTAGGGCAAACTAACGGTTGCGGGAATGGGGAAAGTCTGTCATACTGGAAGTCAGAAAGAAGGAATGCGAGATGGAATTGAGACAGCTGGAGTATGTGGAAGCGGTCTACCGCTTCAAGAATTTCACCAAAGCGGCGCAGCATCTCCATGTGACCCAACCCACTGTGACCACGGCAGTAAAAAATCTGGAGAAAGAGCTGGGCATCCTGATTTTTGACCGGTCCAGCGGCAATCTGGACCTGACGCCTGCGGGAGAAGAAGTATTCCGCCATGCGGAGGTGATCCTGAAAAACGTTCAGAAGATCTACGTGCGGACCGCCGCTTCCGGGGAATACCAGCGCCAGACGCTGACCTTGGGGATCCCGCCTATTTCCTGTGCCAAAATGTATCCGGTGGTGCTGGGGGATTTTGCGGAAGCGGAGCCCAATGTGGAGTTGAAGATCCAGGATATCTGCAACCATGAGATCATCTGCCAGATCCAGGAAGGGGGGATTGAGGCAGGTTTCCTGATCCGGCCGGACCAGCTGCCGGAAGGGCTGGAATACTGGGGCATGGAGGAGGGAAGCCTCCAGGTCCTCCTTTCCAGCAAACATCCCTTAAGTCAAAAAGAAAGCCTGACATTGGAAGATCTGGCGGATGAAGTGATCTTTATGTATGAGCAGGGCAGTTCCTACACAGAGTACCGGATTCGGGAAGAGTTTTCCAAACGGGGCATGACGGTAAGCTTCCGACACTATTTTAAAAACTTTTCCACCATCTACGACCTGGTGGCCCAAAACTACGGCATCTCCTTCATGCTGGAGACCACATCCCCGGTGCTGTCCAGCATAAAAGAGATGGGAATCGTCAGCTGTCCCTTTGTGGAGCCCATGACCTATCAGATGGGCCTGGCCTGGAGCCGGGACCGGTTTTTGTCCCGTTCCTGCCGGGCATTTCTCAAGTTTATCTGCGAGCGGTATCCGAAGAATGCCTCTACCGCCGGCAGTTCTTCTCGAAGATGAGATAGAGGCCCCGCAGGAGCAGGTCCGGATCCAGGGTGATCTGGTGGCGGCAGTGGGGGATGATGGAGGCGGCCAGGCCGCCGGTGGCCACCACCGAAGCCCTCTGTCCCAGTTCCTGTTCAATGCGGTCGATCATCCCGTCCAACAGGGAAGCGTTGCCGTAGACAATACCGCTGCGGATGCAGTCCACCGTGTTGGCGCCGATGGTCCGTCCCGGAGCCTCAAAGGAAATCCGGGGCAGCTGGGCCGTGGTCTGGGTCAAAGCGTCCAGGGAGATCTGGGCTCCCGGGACGATCACGGTACCCAGATAGGCCGGGCCCTCCCCTACAATGGAGAGGGTGGTGGCGGTGCCCATGTCAATGAGGATCAGCGGCAGCGGGTAGGAAGCCGCGCCTCCCACCGCGTCCACAATCAGATCGCTCCCCACTTTGGCCGGATCGTCCATGCGGATTTTCAGGCCGGTTTTGACGCCGGGTCCCACCACCAGGGCCGGTTTCCCCAAAAACTTTTGAACGGCCCGGTTGAAGACCGTGGCCACCGGCGGCACCACTGAGGAGAGAATGCTCCCCCGCAGGTCCTGCGGGGGAATCTGGTGCAGATCCAGCACTGTGAGCAGGGAGATGGCGTACTCCAGGTCCGTCTTCCGCAGGTCTGTGGAGAACCGCTCCACAAAGTGGATCTTTTCCGAGTCAATGGCTCCGACGACGATGTTGCTGTTTCCAATATCAATGGCTAAAATCATGGGTTTCCTCCTGGTGGGCGGTTCGGTCAGTGGACCGGGCGGTTTTTCAGATAGATCCGGTACAGGCCTTTTAAGGGCAGCGTCTCATCATACTGGATGGCGTGGCGGCAATGGGGAATGATGGAGGGGGCGGCGGCGCCGGTGGCCACCGCGCCCAAGGGCTGTCCCACCTCATCCGCCATCCGGTCCAGCATTCCGTCCACCATGGCGGCGCTGCCGTAGACAATGCCGCATTTCATGGAATCCACCGTGTTCTTGGCAATGGTGCGGGCGGGGGCCTCAAAGGAAATCCGGGGCAGCTGGGCTGTGTGGCTTACCAGGGCGTCCAGAGAAGTCCGGATCCCCGGCAAAATGGCGCCGCCCTGGTAGCTTCCCTCCTTCCCAATGACAGAGAAGGTGGTGGCAGTGCCCATGTCAATGACCACCAGGGGCAGCGGATATTCGGCGACGGCGGCCACCGCGTTCACCACCATATCGCTGCCCAGCTGTTCCGGATGGTCCAGGCAGATGGAAAGGCCGGTTTTGACGCCGGGTCCCACCACCAGGGCGGGACTGCCAATGATCTTGGTCAGGGCCCGGTTGATCACCGGGGTTAAAGGCGGCACCACCGAGGAGATGATGCTGCCGGTCAAAGGCTTGGAAGGAATTTGATACAGCTCCAGGATGGTCCGGAAAGCCACGGCGTATTCCAGGTCCGTCTTTTTGGGATCCGTGGAGATCTGCTCCACAAAATGGATGCCGGCGCGGCTGACAGTGCCCACGGTGACGACGGTGTTGCCGATATCAATGGTCAGGATCATAGGGTTGTCCTCCTGTCTGATAGACAATTTGCAAAAAGTATGTTATACTGTTAAATTAGCACCCGGATCAAACCTGGGCGCCGGTTTAGATAAGTATAACACAAATCCAAAGGGGAGTAAACCGGCGCGCCGCCGGAAACCTCCCGGAATCCGGGAAAATCATGGAGGTTGCAGCATGGTCTTGGAAGGGAAACATATTTTGCTGGGGGTCTCCAGCAGCATTGCCTGTTATAAAGCGGCCTATCTGGCCCGGGCGCTGGTGAAGCGGGGGGCCCAGGTCCAGGTAATCCTCACCCAGAACGCTACCCAGTTTCTGACGCCGCTGACCTTTGAGCAGCTGACAGGCCGGAAATGTCTGGTGGACATCTTTGACCGGAATTTTGAATTCAAGGTGGAACATGTCTCCGTGGCCAGGTGGGCCGACGCCTGCCTGATCGCCCCGGCCTCCGCCAACGTTCTGGCCAAGATAGCCCACGGCCTGGCGGACGATATGCTGACCACCACAGTGCTGGCCTGCGACTGCCCCAAATTTGCAGCCCCGGCCATGAATACCAAGATGTATGAGAACCCGGCCACCCAGGAAAATCTGGAAACCTTGCGCCGCCACGGCTTCACTCTCATAGAGCCGGGGGAAGGCTTTCTAGCCTGCGGGGATGTGGGCAAGGGACGGCTGGCGGAGGAAGATCTGATTCTGGACACCTTGGAGGCGTCCATTGGCTGCTCCAAAGACCTGCGGGGAAAGAACGTGCTGGTCACCGCAGGACCCACCCAGGAAGCCCTGGACCCGGTGCGCTATCTAACCAACCATTCCACCGGAAAGATGGGCTATGCCCTGGCCCGGGCCGCCATGCTCCGGGGAGCCCGGGTGACCCTGGTCACCGGCAGGACAGAGACAAAAAAGCCCCGGTTTGTGGAGATCCGGGAAGTGGTCTCCGCTCGGGACATGTATGAGGCGGTGATGGAAAAGGCTGCCAGCCAGGACATTTTGATTTTGGCGGCGGCGGTGGCAGATTACCGGCCCCGGCATGTGGCGGCGGAGAAGATCAAAAAGATGGAGGGAGACTCGGTGCTGGAGCTGGAGCGGACGGACGATATTCTGGCCACCCTGGGCGCCAGAAGGCGGCCGGGTCAATTCCTCTGCGGCTTCTCCATGGAGACGGAGCACATGCTGGAAAACTCCCGGAAGAAACTGGAGAAAAAACACATTGACATGATTGTGGCCAACAACCTCCGCCAGGAAGGAGCCGGTTTTGGAGTGGATACCAACGTGGTGACCCTGATTGGCCGGGATTTGGAGGAGGCGCTTCCCAAACTGTCCAAGGCGGAGGTTGCCATGCGGATCCTGGACGCCATCCGGGACCGGATGCCCACGTAATCCCGGAGAGTTTGACGATTCAGGATGAAATAGAGACAGCAGGAGGAAACATTTGTGGCAGATTTAGCAGAAGAGATAAAGAAGCGCCGGACCTTTGCGATTATTTCGCATCCGGACGCCGGCAAGACCACCCTAACGGAAAAATTTCTGCTCTACGGCGGCGCCATCAACCTGGCAGGATCCGTCAAGGGCAGAAAGTCATCCCGGCACGCGGTGTCCGACTGGATGGAGATTGAGAAGGAGAGAGGGATCTCCGTCACATCCTCGGTGCTCCAGTTCCACTATAACAATGATTGCATCAATATTTTGGACACGCCGGGGCACCAGGACTTCTCCGAGGACACCTACCGGACTCTGATGGCCGCAGATTCGGCTGTGATGGTGGTGGACGGCTCCAAGGGCGTGGAGGCCCAGACCATTAAGCTATTTAAGGTCTGTATGCTGCGGCACATTCCCATCTTCACCTTCATCAACAAGATGGACCGGGAGGCCAAGGACCCCTTTGAACTGATGGAGGATATTGAGAACGTGCTGGGCATTGAGACCTGTCCCATCAACTGGCCCATCGGCTCCGGCAAGTCCTTTAAAGGAGTCTATGAGCGGGATATCCACTCCATCACCACCTTCACCGCCGAGGGCGCGGGCCAGCGGGAGATTGCCACCCGCCATCTGGATCCGGACGGACCGGAGGCACAGGCGGAGATCGGCCAGGCCGCCTTGGATCAGCTGCGGGAGGAGATTGAGCTATTGGACGGAGCGGGCCAGGAACTCAATATGGAGATGGTGCTGGCGGGCCGGCTGAGCCCGGTGTTTTTCGGCTCCGCCCTGACCAACTTTGGAGTGGAAACGTTCCTGACGCATTTTTTACGCATGACTTTGCCGCCCACGCCCCGGGTGGCGGGAGGACGGGAGATTGATCCGGTGGCGGAACCTTTCTCCGCCTTCGTGTTTAAGATCCAGGCCAACATGAACAAGGCTCACCGGGACCGGATCGCCTTCATGCGCATCTGCTCCGGCAAGTATGAGCCGGGGATGGAGGTTTTCCATGTCCAGGGGGACAAGAAGATACGCCTGTCCCAGTCCACCCAGATGATGGCCCAGGAGCGGACCATTGTGGAGGAGGCTTA
>CAZDOQ010000105.1:0-4935 GCA_964507035.1 uncultured Lachnospiraceae bacterium
TATCTAACAGTAAAAATAACCCCTGTAAAAACCATACGAAAGTGGATGCAGAGAGCAAAATCATCACCGCTTATGAGGGAACGGCGGCCCGGGAGCCTATTATTTAGAGCTTCCCTAAAAGCATTTCTCTGTCTCTTACGATATTCTTACCCTTTCCGTTCCGCCTGCTCCACCGCCTCCCGGCCCACCAGCTCTGTGACAAACCGGGAAACGGCCATGGGCTTGCGGTAGTGCTCCTTGGCCCAGTACACATGCAGATGATCCTTGGCCCTGGTGGCCGCCACGTAGAACAGCCGCCGCTCCTCCTCCCAATCCGCTTTCCCCTGGGCTCTTTTGTAAGGGGTGATCCCCTCGTTGGCATCCAAAATATAGACCACCTGGTATTCCAGCCCCTTGGCGCTGTGCATGGTGGAGACGCTGATCCCGTCCCGCTGTTCCTGCCTTCGGTCCTGTTTTTGCTCCTGCAGCTGGCGGGTATAGGTTTGGATATGCTCCAGCCACTCAGGCAAAGTCCGGAACGGCCGGGCCGCCTCCTCCAACTCCTCCAGGATCTCAAACAACTCCTCCGGCTGCATCCGCCGGTACTGGGCATACTCCGCCAAAAACCCTTCGTAGCCCACGGTTTTCCGGATATAGTGGATGGCCGCCGCCGGGGCCATGCGCTCCAGGATCTTCAAGTCATAGGCCAACCGGTCCAGTTTCTCCTCCATCCAGTCCTTGCCCCGGTACCACTCCTTCAAATGTTCCAGGTCCACCTCCGGCCGATCCAAGGCCGCCCGGTGCACGTAGCGTTTGGGCCGGTTGATGATCCGAAGAAAATCCCCCCGCTTTCTGCTGCCCTGGGCCAGGAACAGGTAGGTCAGAAGGTCCCCGGCAATCCAGTGCTCATACAGGTTGGGTACCAGGTCCCGCATCTGAAAGGGCAGGTTCATCCGCAGCAGCTGCTCCACAATTCCCCGGGGATTCTGGTTGGTGCGAAACAGCAGCCCCATCTCCCGGTAGGGGATCCCCTGCCGGTGGTACTCCTGCAGTTCCCGGATTACCTGCCGGTTTTCCTCCGCCGGATTGGAAAAGGCCCGGACCGTCAAAGTTCCCCCGGACCCGGCTGCCGCCGAGAGTTTCTTGGAAAACCGGGCTTCGTTGTGCTGGATCAGCTGGCCGCTGGCCCGGACCAGTTCCGGCCTGGAACGGTAATTCACCGAGAGGAGAAGCTGCTTGGCCTCCGGATAGTCCTGGGGGAAGCCCAGCATGATCTCCGGCCTGGCTCCCCGGAACCGGTAGATGGACTGATCGTCATCCCCCACAATGAACAGGTTGTTCTCCGGGGCCGCCAGCATCCGGATCACCTGATACTGGATCCGGTTGATATCCTGGAACTCATCCACCAGAATGTACTGGAATTTCCGCTGCCAGGCGGCCAGAATATCCGGCCGGGCCCGGAGCAGTTCGTCACAGAGCCGGAGCATATCGTCAAAATCCAGCAGTCCCGCCTCCCGCAGGCCTGCCTCGTATCCCCGGTAGAAGGCCCGGAACACCTCCTCCGGACAATTCTGGGAGTAATAGCGGTCTGGGTCCACCTGGTCCCCCTTGACCCGGCTGATCTCGTTGGAAATGTCCGCCAGAAATTCCGCCTCATCCTCCACCTGGGGCCGGACCTGGGCAAAGACCCAGCGCAGCAACTCCTGCCGCTTCTCCGGGCGCAGAATGTGGCTTCCGTTATAGTGATACGCATACTTGAGGATCTTGAAAAAGACGGCGTGAAAGGTGCCGAAGGTCACCGGCGGCGCGGCTCCCTCCATCAGGCGGAAAAACCGTTCCCGCATTTCCCGGGCTGCCGCTTTGGTGAAGGTGATGACCAGAATCCGAGAGGGGTCCGCTCCCTGGCGAAGCAGCTCCCGGACCCGGTGGGTGATGACAGTGGTCTTCCCGGAGCCGGGGCCGGCCAGGACCAACGCCGGACCAGTCCCCCAGGAAATGGCCTCTAATTGTGCTGGATGAAATGGCATAGCTTCTCAATCCCGATCCGGATCCGGCGCAGGCTTTCCTCCTTGCCCAGAATCTCCATGATCTCATAGGCGCCGCCGGGGGTCGTCTGGAGGCCGGACACGGCGGTGCGCAGAGGCCACAGAGCCTGGCCGTTTTTGATCCCCTTCTCCGCCACGTAGGCGGCCACCAGCTCCTGGATCCGCTCATGACCCATATCCGGCAGCTGCTCCAGACGGGGCAGGATGTCCTCCAGGGCCTGCAGGGAATTTTCCAGGTTGGTTTTCATCTTCTTGTGGGTGTAGAGAGCCACATCATAGTCCGGCAGTTCCTCAAAAAAGCCGATGGACTCTGCAATGTCCGGGAACACTTCAATCCGGGGCTTCATCAGGTCCGCAATGGCTTTCTTGTCCACGTTCCGCTTCACCACCAATTCCACCACCGGCAGGGCCCGGGCATAGTACTCCTCCGGGGCCATGGCCTTGATGTACGCACCGTTCATCCACCGAAGCTTCTGCATGTCAAACACTGCCGGGGATTTGCTGATGTGGTGGTAGTCAAAGACATGCACCAGTTCCTCCAGAGAATAGATCTCCCGGTTTTCCTCCGGGCTCCAGCCCAGAAGAGCCACGTAGTTGACCACCGCCTCGTTGACAAATCCCTGGTCAATGAGATCCTCATAGGAGGAGTGGCCGCTGCGCTTGGACAGCTTTTTGTGTTCCTCATCTGTGATCAGCGGGCAGTGAACGTACACCGGCTCCTCCCAGCCAAAGGCCTGATACAGACGGGTGTACTTGGGGGCAGAGGACAGATATTCGTTCCCCCGGACCACATGGGTGATGCCCATCAGATGATCATCCACCACGTTGGCAAAATTGTAGGTGGGGTAGCCGTCGGACTTGATGAGGATCATATCGTCCAGCTCCGCGTTGGGCACGGTGATGCTGCCGTAGATCTCATCCTGGAAGGTGGTGGTGCCTTCCCGGGGAATGTTCTGACGGATCACATAGGGCTCCCCGGCCTGCAGCTTCTGCCGTACTTCCTCCGGCGTCAGGTGCAGGCAGTGCTTGTCATAGAGGGAGATTTCCTTCCCCTCCACCTCCTGGCGCAGGGATTCCAGCCGCTCTTTCGTGCAGAAGCAGTAATAGGCCTCTCCCTTCTCAATGAGCTTTTTGGCGTACTCCAGGTAGATACCCTGGGCCTGGCGCTGGCTTTGCATATAGGGGCCTACGCCGCCGTCCTTGTCCGGCCCTTCGTCGTGGATCAGACCGGTCTTCTCCAGGGTCCGGTAGATGATATCCAGGGCCTCCGGCACGTAGCGCTCCTGGTCCGTATCTTCAATGCGCAGAATAAAATCCCCTCCCCCATGCTTGGCGATCAGATACGCGTACAGGGCGGTCCGTAGGTTTCCCACGTGCATCCGGCCTGTGGGGCTGGGGGCAAAACGGGTGCGAATTTTATTGGCCATACCAATGATTTCCTCCATCTTCATTGAGTTTTTTTCTAGGGGCATTATAGCATGTCCCCATCAAAAAAGCAAAGACTTCCTGCCAGGCGCCGGGCCGGGGCCCGCGACAGCACCCCGGCTCTTGCTTTTTTGTCCGCCGGTTGCTATACTGGAGAAAATTGTTGCATCAGGAGGAATCATGTCTGATCTATCCAAAAAATCACCGCCGGAGCCGGTCTCTGTCATAGACGACATTGACATCATGGAGCTGGTGGAAAACGCGCCGCTGTTTGTGGACCAGGCCCTGCAATACCAGGATCTGATGATGATGTACGACTGCGCCATCAAGGAGGTCCGCACCAAGCTGGAGGTCTTAAACTCTGAATTTTCGGTCCGCTACCAGCGCAATCCCATTGAATTTATCAGCAGCCGGATCAAAAAACCGGTGAGCATTGCCCGGAAGCTGCGGAAGCGGGGGTTTCCGGTGAACATCTCGTCCATGGAGGAAAATCTGACGGATATCGCCGGCGTCCGGGTCATCTGCTCCTTTATCGACGATATCTACGCCATTGCGGACATGCTGACCCGGCAGGATGATCTGCGGATCCTGGAGCGCAAGGATTACATCCAAGCCCCCAAGCCCAACGGATACCGAAGCCTGCACCTGATCCTGGAGGTGCCGGTATTTTTCTCCGACCACAAGCGGTCCATGAAGGCGGAGGTGCAGATCCGCACCATTGCCATGGATTTCTGGGCTAGCCTGGAGCACCAGCTGAAATACAAGAAGGAGGTGCCGGACGAGCAGGAAATCATCCAGGAACTGAAGGAATGCGCCGACACCATTGCCGCCACCGACCAGCGGATGATGGCCATCCGCAACCGCATCCACAACACGGCCCAGTCCCCGGAGGATCCGGCGGCCCATATCCAGCCGCCACAGCTATGAGAGGGGGAGTTTGCATGCCCACGGACGGCGAAGTGTACCAACTGGCAGAATTGTTTAAGGTATTTGGAGATCCCACCCGTCTCAAGATCCTCTACACTCTGCTGGAGGGGGAATGCTGCGTCCAGGAGCTGGCAGGCAAGGTGGGCATGTCCCAAAGTTCTGTTTCCCACCAGCTGCGGGTGCTGAAGCAGAGCCAGCTGGTCCGGTTCCGGCGGGAGGGGCGGACCATCTTCTATTCCCTGGCGGACGGCCATGTCTGCACCATTGCCAACCAGGGGCTGGAGCATATCCGGGAGTAAGAGTCAGAAAGTGGAGACAGAGGAGATCACCCGGGTTCTGGACGCCATCCAAAGTCCGGTCAGCCCCTATGAGCCGGTATACACCGAAGGAGGAGACGCCCTCTATGTGATGGATCAGATCGTGGAAAATCGAAAGACCCCTTTGGATGTGGCGGAGGAAATTCATATCTCCCAGGCCCAGCTGAGCCGCCTGGAAAAAAGCGCCCTGAACACCATGAAAAATCACCTGGCCTAAAGGGGACCTGGCCAGCGAAAAGGGG
>CAZDOQ010000106.1:0-4890 GCA_964507035.1 uncultured Lachnospiraceae bacterium
GCTGGGGCTGACGCCTCCGGACGGTTATGAGGCTGTGGACACCAGCGAGGAATAATCTTTTAGGGGCAGGGATCCTACCCAGGACCTCTGCCGTCTGAACCATTTCGGAACAATCGGGAGAGGGGAAGTTTTCTATGGACATCGCAAATCTGCTGAATGCGCTGCCTGGTGCAGCGGGACAGGGGCTGATCTGGGGGATCATGGCCATCGGCGTGTTCATCACCTATAAGATTCTGGACATTGCGGACCTGACGGTGGACGGCACCCTGGCCACCGGAGGCGCCACCTGTATTATGATGCTGCGGGCTGGCTTCCCGGTGTGGGCGGCGCTGTTGGGCGCTTTTGCGGCCGGGTTGGGGGCCGGGCTCATCAGCGGCCTGCTCCATACCCTCATGGGGATCCCGTCGCTGCTGGCCGGCATTCTGACCCAGTACGCCCTGTGGTCGGTGAACCTTCAGATTTTGGACGGGGCCAATCAGTCCATCAGCGTAGACAAATACCCCCTTCTGATTTCCAGCCGGTATGTGTCGGATGCCATCTTTGTGGTGGCCATCTTTGTGGTGGTAATCATTGCCATTTTGTATTGGTTTTTCGGCACATCCCTGGGGTGCGGACTCCGAGCCTCCGGCGCCAACCCCCACATGAGCCGGGCCCAGGGCATCAACGTGAACCAGAACAAGATCATCGGCCTTATGCTCTCCAATGGCCTGGTGGCCCTGTCCGGCGGCCTGCTGGGACAGTACCAGGGTTTCGCAGACGTGAAGATGGGCATTGGGTCCATTGTCATTGGTTTGGCGGCGGTGATCATAGGGGAGACTCTTTTCAGCCGGATCTTCCGGAACTTCGCCCTGCGCCTGCTGGGCGTGGTGCTGGGAGCCATCATCTACTACGTGGTGCTCCAGACCATCTCCTGGTTTGGGATTGATTCGGACTTCCAAAAGATGCTGACGGCAGTGATTGTGGCGGTATTCTTGGCCCTCTCCTACTGGAAGGGGCAGCTTGCCCGCCCGGCCAAGAGGCGGCCCGCCGCCCATTCCGGAAAGGAGGAGAAGTAGATGCTGGAGCTTCAGAATATTTACAAAACCTTCAACGCCGGAACGGTCAATGAGAAATGCGCGGTGGACGGGGTCAGCCTGACCCTGGAGAACGGGGATTTTGTGACAGTCATCGGCGGAAACGGCGCAGGAAAGTCCACCATGCTGAACCTGATCGCTGGGGTGTTCCCGGTGGACGAGGGAAAGATCCTTCTAAACGGCACAGATCTGACGCCGCTGCCGGAGCACCGGCGGGCCAAGTACCTGGGCCGGGTCTTCCAGGACCCGATGATGGGAACGGCAGCCACCATGGAGATTGAGGAAAACCTGGCCTTGGCCTACCGCCGGGGCAAGCACCGGGGCTTAAGCCACGGCATCTCCAGCGCAGAGAGAAAGCTGTACCGGGAAAAGCTGGCGGCTCTGGGCCTGGGCCTGGAGGACCGGATGACATCCAAAGTGGGGCTCCTCTCCGGCGGCCAGCGCCAGGCACTGACGCTGCTGATGGCCACGCTCCAGAAGCCGGACCTGCTGCTCTTAGACGAGCACACGGCGGCTTTGGACCCCAAGACCGCAGACAAGGTGCTGCAGCTGACGGAGGAGATAGTGGCCCGGGACCATCTGACCACCCTGATGGTCACCCACAACATGAGGAACGCCATCCAGTACGGCAACCGGCTGATCATGATGGACAGCGGCCGGGTGGTGGTGGATATCCGGGGGGAAGAGAAAAAGAACCTGACAGTCCGGAATCTTTTGGAGAAGTTCCACATTGAAAACGACCGGATGCTGCTGTCAGAGTGAGAGACGGAGATCCAGCAAAGGGAATCCGGAAGCAAAAAAGAAGTGAATCAGGAAGCAAACTGGGAGGCCGGCCTGGGAGAAATGTTTTCTCGCCAGACCGGTTTCCTGCCCAAAAGGGATCACCATTACTCTCTTAACGCCGTCACCGGCGCCACGAACACTCCATTGAGCCTCTCGCCGCATTTGCCATTCCGCACAGGACGCACAGCACGGCTGGGGGCTTGCCTTTTGGGTCCGTCCCGATCTGCTTTTTGATCTTCAGCAGATTCTCCGCTGCGGCGTCGATCTGGTTGGCCCCCGGCTTGATTTCAAAGGCACACCACTGGCTGTCGGACGGCTGCTTGTCATTTGAAAAGGCGCATGTTACAATAAATCCATATCAGGATGGCGGAATACAACCGTAGTTTCGGATAAAATGCCAGGTACTGGCGGAGACAGAATCGGTTTCACCGGAAAGAGAGCAGAGAATACTCTGAAAGGAGTCGTTATGGGTCGGCAGATGATACCGGAAAAATTGCTGTACATTGGAGGGGCGTGGGTGCCCCAGACAGACGGAGAGGTGGCGGAGGTGAAAAATCCGGCCACCGGGGAGGTGATAGCCCGGGTCCACATGGCCGGGCCGGAAGATGCGGAGAAAGCGCTGAACGCTGCCCACCGGGCCCACGTCATGGGTGTGTGGGCCGACACGCTGCCGGATCAGCGGGAACGGCTGCTTCTGCGGGCGGCGGATGAGATGGAGCGGCGGCAGGAAGAACTGACAGACCTGCTGATCCGGGAAAGCGGTTCTGTCCGGACCAAAGCCCGGGGGGAGGTGCTAGGCAGCGCCGGTGTGCTCCGGGTGGCGGCCGGGGAATGCCGGAGACTCCACGGGGAAGTGCTGCAGCCGGGGGCGGACGGGCAGATTTCTCTGGCGGTCCGCTCCCCGCTGGGAGTGGTCCTGGGGATCACTCCCTTCAACTACCCTCTGATTTTGGCCATCAAAAAGCTGGCCTATGCCCTGGCGGCAGGGGATTCCTTTATTTTGAAGCCCTCTCCTTTAACCCCTCTCACGGGTCTGGCCATTGGGGAGATTTTTGAGGCGGTGGGCCTTCCGGCCGGAGCGCTGAACATTGTGCCCGGAAGCGGCGGTATTGTGGGAGAACGGTTGGCGGAGGACGACCGGGTGCGGATGATCACCTTCACCGGCTCCAGCGCCGTGGGCCGGTCCCTGGCGGTTCAGGCGGCCCGGGGGCTCAAGAAGGTAGCCCTGGAACTGGGGGGCAAGAATCCCCTGATTGTCCTTCGGGATTTTGATCCGGCGGAGGCGGCGGACATTGCCGCCTACGGAGCGTTCTGCCACCAGGGACAGCTGTGCATGGCCACCTCCCGGATCATTGTGGAGGAACCCATCTATGAGGCTTTCTGCGAGGCGCTGGTCCGGCGGGCCCAGGGCCTGCCGGTGGGAGATCCCCAGAAGGAGGAGACCGTCATCGGCCCTCTGATCCAGCCGGAAAAATGGAAATTCATAGACGGGCAGATTGAGGATGCCTGCGGCAAAGGGGCCCGGCTGCTCACAGGCGGACGCCATGAAGGCCCCTGGTATTGGCCCACGGTTCTTGGCGATGTGACGCCGGCCATGCGGATCTTCCGGGAGGAAACCTTTGGGCCGGTGACCTCTGTGGTGCGGGCCCAAGATGCCTGGGACGCCCTGGCGCTGTGCAATGTGAATGATTACGGCCTGTCCGCGGCGTTGCTGACCCATGATCTGGAAAAAGCCTGGCAGCTGGGGATGCGGATGGAGGCGGGGATGGTCCATATCAATGACACCACGTACCTGAGCGGGACCACTGCCCCCTCCGGCGGAATCAAGTTCAGCGGCTTTGGCCGGGAGGGCGGCCGCTATTCCATGGAGAACTTTACGGAACTGAAATGGCTGACCATGCAGGTCAAGCCGCGTAAGATGCCCTTTTAGAGGACTTATTCATTCCGGAATTAGACACCGTTTGCAAATGTGATGGGATTTATTCAGTCGCTGCAAAACACCGACAGATAACTGTGATAATACAATATCTTTAGTGGGTGATTTTGGTATACATCAATGTATGAGTCGACCGTGAAGTGATTTCTCTCTTTCTGTGGTCGGTGTGTTTGTAATATTTCCCTATGATATACGGGTTGGTAAAGTCAAAAGACCCGATAGACTGGAGAATAGATTTATGAAATATGTAAAAAAGCTTCCGCCTACAGACAAAACTCTTTCTCGTCAACTGGAGGAGGATGGCTGGAAAAAAATCAAAGAGCCTAAAAGTCTTTGGCTGGCAACGCTGCTTTCTTTGCCCCTTTGCTGCCTTCTGCTTGCAGTCACGGTACATTTCGCTTATTTGCTTAATCCGGGGCTTTTCGTTTTCATGGAATCCGCCTCCATAACGATAACGATCTCATTTGATTTGAAATCGCTGCTGTTTATTGTGATACTTTATCTGTATATGCTCGTTCATGAAATGATTCATGCCATGCTTATTCCGAATTTCCTAAAATCCGAAAAAGCGGTATGGGGGCTGAATGGCATATTTGGTTTTGTCGCAACTACGGAGCCAATGAAAAAGGCAAGATTCCTTATCGTGTCAGCCGCTCCGTTCGTTATGCTGTCCATAGTTGCCCTTGTCTTGTTTTATGCGATAGGAATTCTGAACGGATACACGCTGGCACTGTGCCTTATCAATGCCGGAGGTGCATGTGTCGATTTCCTTAACATCCTTTTGGTAGCAGTACAGGTGAAAAACGGCAGCATGATAGTCAACAACGGCTTTGAAACATATTATCGTGCGAAATACTAGGCGGCCGATACAGAAAGCCCCAATGGCGGATAAAATTGGCGTTTCGGGGGCGGTCATAGCAAAATGGGAAACGAACAAAGACATTCCTGACATTTCGAAATCTCATCCGCATTAGTGAGTTGTTCGAACTTAGTCTGGATAACCGAAATCCGGGCACTACTCCCATTATTTATTGCCGCATGACTTTTGTTGCTATTGTATATCAATTTATTTCCGTATAATCTTCTTGTCATTTAATC
>CAZDOQ010000107.1:0-4862 GCA_964507035.1 uncultured Lachnospiraceae bacterium
TTTTTTGTAAGCTTTTCGTAAAATCCACATGAAATTTTGTTGACCGTTTCCCCCATTTCCCCTATACTAGAGTTGTCTCTTTCCGGGGGCCGGCGGGCATCCTTCCGGTCTCTCAGAACGACTTGACACCTGTGAAATCTTGGCAGGATTCACAGGAATTTTTTACGAATAGGGAGAACTTTATGGAGATATCCTTTTCTACCTTTCTGCAAGGGATCGGGGAGAATCCGATCCTGCTCATCACCACGCTGCTCACCTTGGGCGTCATCTTTGTCAACGGATGGACGGACGCCCCCAACGCCATTGCCACCTGCGTCACCACCCGCTGTATGCGGGTCCGGAACGCCATCTGGATGAGCGCCGTCTTCAACTTTCTGGGCGTGTTCGTCATGACCCAGATCAACAGTTCCGTGGCCTCCACCATCAGCAATATGGTGGATCTGGGAGGCGACACCCATGAAGCCATGATCGCTCTTTGCGCCGCCCTGTTTTCCATTGTGGTCTACAGCGTAGGCGCTTCCCTATTCGGCATTCCCACCAGCGAAAGTCACAGCCTCATCGCCGGACTCTCCGGCGCCGCCATTGCCCTCCAGGGCGGAATCAGCGGCATCAACGAGACCGAGTGGGCCAAAGTGCTGTACGGCCTGGCGATGAGCCTGGTTCTGGGCTTTGCCTCCGGCTGGATCCTCTGCAAGCTGGTGACCCTGATCTGCCAGAACATGAGCCGTCAGAAAACCAACCGCTTCTTCAGCGGCGCTCAGATTTTTGCGGCGGCAGCCATGAGTTTCATGCACGGCGCCCAGGACGGACAGAAATTCATAGGCGTTCTCTTTTTGGGGCTGGCCCTCTCCCATGGACAGGAATCCACTGAGGGCATGCTGATCCCTGTATGGCTGATGCTCTTATGCAGCACCATCATGGGTGCCGGCACCAGCGTGGGCGGGGAAAAGATCATCAAATCTGTGGGAATGGATATGGTAAAACTGGAAAAATTCCAGGGCTTTTCCGCAGACCTGGCCGCTGCGTTCTGCCTGCTGCTCTCCACGCTGTTCGGCATTCCCGTCTCCACCACCCATACCAAGACCAGCGCCATCATGGGCGTGGGCGCGGTGAAACGGCTATCCGCCCTGAATTTTGGAGTGGTCAAGGAAATGATGCTCACCTGGGTCTTCACCTTCCCGGGCTGCGGATTAATCAGCTTTGTGATAGCCAAGTTATTTATGGCCATTCTGTAACGGTTTCCGCCGCCCTGCGGCGTTGTCCGGATTTTTGTCAACCGGCCCTCCGCTTTTGCGGAGGCCTACCACCTGAAAAAGAGGAGACTGACTATGTCCAAGAAGCAAGACGCATTTTATTTTGACAATTTCATTGCCTGTGCGGATTACGCCTGCCAGGCGGCTCATCTGCTGGAAAAGACCCTGGCAAACTTTGACCTGCAGCAGCTGCCGGACAAGCTGACGGAAATGCACGAGGTGGAACACGCCGCGGACGACAAAAAACACGACCTGCTGCGCACCCTGTCCCGGGCCTTTATCACCCCCATTGAGCGGGAGGATATCATGTCCCTGAGCCAGAACATTGACGAGATCACCGACAAGGTGGAGGATGTGCTGATCCGCATCTACATCAACCACGTTGACGCCATCCGGCCGGACGCCCTGAAGATGATCCGGGTGGTGATCCGGTGTTGCGAATCCGTCCGGGAACTGATGAAGGAGTTTGCAGATTTCCGCCGCTCCAAAAAGCTGCGGGACTATATCATCCAGATCAACACCATGGAAGAGGAAGCGGACGCCCTGTTCTTCTCCAGCATGTATGCCCTTCACGGGGAAAAGGACGACCCGGTAAAAATCATCACCTGGCGGGAGATATACATTTACCTGGAAAAATGCGCGGACGCCTGCGAGCATGCGGCGGACGTGGTGGAGAGCGTTCTACTGAAAAACACTTGAGTCCAAACGCCAGGGCCGGAAGATTCCGGCCCTGCGGCCAAAAGTCCCGGTCAAGCGGTCAAACCGCCCCCGGGACTTTTTTGTGTTTCCTAATTTTACAAAGCCGCGCAGATCACCGGCGTGTAGCCTGCCTCTGTCACCGCGTCCATCAGCACCTGATCCGCCACGTCCTTGGACAGGGTCACGGTGGCTTCCTTCTTCTCCAGATCCACCACGGCCTCCGTCACGCCGTCCACACCGGCCAGTGCCTTCTGCACATGGGCCTGGCAGTGCTGGCACATCATTCCGTCTACCTTCAGTACCTTCTTCATGCTCTCCTCACTTTCTTCCGATTCCCCCGGCGCCTTTCCGGCCTCCCCGGTATTGGCTGTGTCAACAGGTTCCTCTTTTCTATCCAAAGCCTCCGGCTCCTCCTTCTTTTTGAAAAAGCGCAACCGCAGGGCGTTGGTCACCACACAAACGGAACTTAAACTCATGGCGGCGGAGCCGATCATGGGGCTCAGCCGGATCTGGAACGCCGGGTACAGGACACCGGCAGCCAGGGGAATGCCCAGCACGTTGTAGAAAAAGGCCCAGAACAGATTCATATGAATATTCCGAACCACCGCCCGGCTCAGGTCAATGGCATTGGCCACATCCCCCAGGGAGTCTTTCATCAGCACCACGTCCGCCGACTCAATGGCAATATCTGTGCCTGCGCCAATGGCAATGCCAATGTCCGCCCGGGTCAGGGCCGGGGCGTCGTTGATGCCGTCCCCCACCATGGCCGCCTTGTGGCCCTGCTCCTGAAGGGCCCGGATATTTGCCTCCTTCTCTGTAGGCAGCACGTCCGAGATGGCCTGTTCGATCCCCAGTTCCCGGCGGATGGCTTCCGCCGTCACCCGGTTGTCCCCGGTGAGCATGACCACATGGAGGCCCATCTCCCCAAACCGGCGGATGGCCGCCCGGCTGGACTCCCGAATGGTGTCCGCCACGGCTATAATGCCCATGAGCCTGCCGCCCCGGGCAAAGAGCAAAGGTGTTTTGCCCTCTCCGGCCAGCCGCTCCGCCTGGCTCCGGGCATTCTCCTCTTCCTGACCCAGCAGCTGGTTTTCCTCCATGAAGGCCAGATTGCCAGCCAGATAAGAACGGCCTCCCACTGTGGCCCGAACGCCCCGGCCTGCAACCGCCTCAAAGGCCTCCGCCTGGGGAACCGCCAGCTTCTCTGCCTTGGCTTTTTCCACCACCGCCAGGGCCAGAGGATGCTCGCTGCCTGCCTCCACCGCCGCCGCTTCCGCCAGGAAAGCCGTCTCAGTCAGAGAACCGTCCAGCACCACCACATCTGTCACCGAAGGGCGGCCGGAGGTGATGGTTCCGGTCTTATCCAGCACAATGGTGTCCACGTTGTGGAGGTTCTCCAGGCTTTCGGCGGATTTGATCAGGATCCCCCTCTCCGCCGCCTTGCCGGTGCCCACCATGATGGCCACCGGTGTGGCCAGCCCCAGGGCGCAGGGGCAGGAGATGACCAGCACCGCAATGGCGTTGGAGAAGGCAAACTCAAAGGTCTGGCCCGCCAGCAGCCACACCGCCGCTGTGATCAGGGCAATGCAGATGACCACCGGCACAAAAACGCCGCTGACCTTATCCGTCAGCCGGGCAATGGGGGCCTTAGAATTGCCGGCCTCATCCACCAAGCGGATAATCTGGGACAGGGTGGTGTCCTCTCCCACCTTGGAGGCCCGGAACCGGAAGGTGCCGTTCTTGTTGATGGTGGCGGAGAGCACCGAATCCCCCAGCTGCTTCTCCACCGGAATGCTCTCTCCGGTGATGGCCGCCTGGTCCACGTAGCCGTGGCCCTCCAACACCTCCCCATCCACCGGAATGCCATCTCCGGGGCGGATGACCACCACATCCCCGGCCACCACCTGCTCCGCCGGAATGGTCGCCTCCGCGCCGTTCCGAAGGACCACCGCAGTCTTGGGCGCCAGGTCCACCAGCTTGCCCAGGGCGTCTGATGTTTTGGCCTTGGATCTGGCCTCCAGGTACTTGCCCACGGTGACAAGGGTCAGGATCATGGCTGAGGACTCAAAGTACAGGGAGTGAGCGTACTCATGAACCACCGCCATATCCCCGTGGCCAAAACCGTAGGCCATCCGAAAGATGGCTAAAAGGCCGTAGATCAGGGATGCCCCGGAGCCGATAGCAACCAGAGAGTCCATGTTGGGCGCCCGGTGGACCAGGGCCTTTAGACCATTCTGGTAAAAGTGCCGGTTGATGAAGAGAACGGGCACTGTCAGCACCAGCTGGGCCAGGGCGGACACCAGGGAGTTTTCCATGCCCACCAGGATCCCCGGCACCGGCAGGCCCATCATGCTGCCCATGGCAATGTACATCAGCGGAATCAGCAGGATGATGGAAGTGATCAGCCGGTGCTTCATCCCCTGCTGGTTCTCCTCCGCCTGGGCCTGGCGGCTCTGCCATTCGCTGCGGAAACCGCCGCCTTTTGCCTGAGTCTGGGCCGCATCCAGGGAGGAGGCCCCGTAGCCAATATGCTTCACCGCCTGGATGATGGTTTCCGGGTTCACCTGTTTTTCATCATAGGAGACGGTCATCTGGTTGGCCAGCAGGCTGACGTTTACGTCCTCCACTCCTTCCAGTTTCTGTACGCAGCGGGTCACGTTGGCCTGACAGGCCGCGCAGGTCATACCCGTCACCTGATATTTTTCCGTTTTCACTGCGATTCTCCCTTCCAAACTATTTCAATTTTTTGATCAGCTCCAAGGCCTCGTCCACCACCTGGGTGTTTCCCTTTCGGATCTCCTCCACCACGCAGGTCTCCAGATGATCCTGGAGCACCAGGTATCCAAAGGACTGGAGAGCGCTTTCCACCGCCGCCACCTGGATCAGAATGTCCCCGCAGTAGCGGTTGTC
>CAZDOQ010000108.1:0-1081 GCA_964507035.1 uncultured Lachnospiraceae bacterium
GATTATTTTTAATCTTTTTTATGTAATCAGCTTATCAGAAACGATATAAGAGAAGTAATAACAAGATTAAGAAAAGTAGCGCTGCTCATGAATCGTTCATGAAAGTTCATGAAACAACCCTGCCCCGAAAAGCGGCCTGTTGCGAAAGAGGAGGCTCTGTGTTATAATTTTATATATAGTTTTAATCGCAAGGAGTTACCATGTGGTTATACGATTACAACGCGCCGGAGGACAATCCCTACCCGGAACCGCCTTTTGTGGCCATCACCCATATGAGCTATGTGGATAATCTTCCCACCTGGGTGTATCCCTGGCACTCTCACAAGGATTCCTATGAGTTGGCCTTTATTGTAGAGGGCAGCGGGAATTTGGTGGTCAACAGCCAGTCGCTGCCGCTGGAGGCCGGCTCCATTTCCATCATCCAGCCCAAAACCCTGCACCGGTTCACCGTTCCGGAAGACGGAGCGATGTTTTACTATACCCTGCGGTTTCTGGCAGAGCCGTCCGCAGGAGAACTCCAGTCCTTTTTCAGCAGCATGGGCAGCGCCGTCACCCCCGGGAATACCCGTCTGCTTCCTTATATCTTGGACACCTTCCATATGCTGCTCAACATCCATCAGATCAACGGCGGCCATGCAGACCAGCTGTTCCAGTCCATCTGCCTGGGACTGATCCAGCTGACCCGGACACTTTTGACCAACAAGGCCTTTTCCGTCCATCTGGATGACCAGCATTTTGTCAGCGACATTTTGAATTATGTTGAGGAGAACCGTTCCCGGAATATCACCCTGGAGTCCATGGCCAAACAGTTCAATATCAGCCCGTCCCATTTGAGCCGGATCTTTTCCAACGCCTACGGGACTTCTCCCATCAACTACCTGATCAACGCCCGGGTCACCTACGCCACAGAGTTGCTGCTGAAATCCAACCTCTCCATTCCGGAGATCGCGGAGTACGTGGGCTATGAAAACACCGCCCATTTCAACAACATGTTCCTGAAGCGGATCGGCTGTACTCCCGCCGAATACCGCGAAAGAAACCAACGGTTTCCGGTGGACTGAAAACAGGATACGCCTTGCAA
>CAZDOQ010000108.1:1181-4816 GCA_964507035.1 uncultured Lachnospiraceae bacterium
CCGCGAAAGGCAACGGCCCCGGCTCTTTTATGAAAGGAGTTGAAAATTTCCTCTCCGTCCGCTACACCGGCAGGGCCCAGGCAAACAAGCCCGGGAACAGTCCCACAAAGAACGCCACCGCAATCAGCAGGACAATGGGGATCAGCAGACTCTTGGTCATCTGCCCCACCGAGCAGTCCGCCACGCCGCACATGACGAACAGGCAGAGGCCAAAGGGCGGGGTGGTCAGACCAATGGCCTGTGCCACAATAATAGCCACCAGGCAGGTATACACGTCCATTCCCATGGCCACCAGGATCGGAGAAACCAGAGGCACAATGATGGTCATGGCGCCGCCGGCATCCATAAAGGTTCCCAGAATCAGCATGAACAGCAGCACCAGGGAGATCAGCGCGCCGCCGGATACGCCGGAATCCACCAGGAAGTTGGCCAGCTTCACCGGGATCTCCACCGCCGTCATGGTATTGGAGAAGATGGTGGCCGCCGCCAGCATGATCATCAGCGGCATGCCGTTCTGGATGCACTTTCCGGCAATGGAAAAGATCTCACTTGCCTTCACGGTCTTATACACCAGCACACTGACCAGAATACCATATACCAGGGAGACGGCCGCCGCCTCGGCGGTATCCGCAATACCGGTGAAAATGGTGCCCAGAATGATGATGGGCGTGATCAGGGCCCAGATGCTTTCCTTGAGTACCGCTCCAAATTTGTGGGTTCGAAGTTCGTCCACCATGGCGTTGATCTTTGCCTGATCCCCGTTTCCATGGCGCTTGCAGTACAGATAAGCATAGGCAATCAGCAACACTCCCGCCAAAACGCCTGCCACCGCTGAGATCTTGTACAGGACCACCAGATCCACCTCATAGCCCAAAATACTGCCGGCCAGGGCGGAAGCGCCGGTCAACGGCACGCTGGGCGGAATCACCATGCCCAGGCAGCCGGCAGTGACCAGAATGGCGGCGCTGAACATTTTTCCGTATCCCATGGAGATCAGCAGCGGATAGCACATGCCGCCCACAGCCGCCGTGGTGGCCGGACCGGATCCGGAGATGGCGCCGTAAAACATACAGGTGGCAATGGAGATAATGGGCATGAAGCCCCGTTTCTTGCCCAGGAAATAGGAAAAGGTATTAAAAATCTTCTCCGTCAGTTTTCCCTTGGCCATAAACTCACCGGCCAGCATAAACAAAATAATGGTGATACCGGTATTATTGGCGCTGGCGCCGGTGACAAACCAGTCCACCGTGTCCAAAAACCCCACCGGGGACACGCCGCTAAAGCACAGAGGCAGCAGAAGGGCAGAAAACAGAATGGCCGCCACCATGGGAAATCCCAAAAACAGCATCATGCCAAAAAAGGAAATCAGAAATAAAGCGATCATTTGTTTTCTCCTTTCATCTTACTTCCCGCCACCAGGCGCTCCACAAAGCGCACCACGGACAGGAGAGAGCCCAGAGCCGGCGCCGCATATACCAGCGACATGGGGACTGCCGCCACAGCGCCCACTTCGCCGCTTTCGGCCACCTGAATCAGACGCTGAAAACTCAGTACGGTCAGAGCCACACAAAAAACCGCAATGGCCGCCTGCAGCAGCACGGCCAATCCCTTTTGCACCCCTTCCGGATACGCATTGTACAAAATGTCGATCCGCATAAAGCTGCTATGCTTGACGGCCACGGAAATCCCCAAAAACACCAGCCAGGCATACACGTAAAAGGACAGCTGCTGCACCGCCGTCACCGCTTCGTCTGACGCCACAAAATCCAACACAAACCCGATCAAGGTCAGCAGCGTCACCACCGCCATCAGAAGCACGGCCAGGTTTTCTTCCAGATTCACCCAAAAGCCTTTTCGTTCTTCCATCTCCTTCATCCTCCCTCTTGTATGATCTTTTGGCGGGGATCTTGACCCGTCCCGCCATTATGCCTTATTTTAACACATTCCCGAAGCCAAAGCGATTCAGGATGTTATCAATCGTTTCAACTATCTTCTCATATTTTAAATATATTGATAAAGAAAACCCGCCTGTTTTGGGCTTTTTCTTTTCCGTTTTGTTTTCCGTTTGTTCATATTTCTTTTATGTTTCAAAATATCTGCTCATTTTGCGAATTATCCTCTCATTCCCCCTCCCATTCTTCCAGAGACAGCGGCGGTAAAAAATGCAAACAAAATCTGCCCTCACAGCCTTGCACTTTCCCCCTCCCTGTGATAAGATACTTCTTGCACACTATATCTGGAAGGGTTCCGCCGGGCGACCTACTAGATATTGGTGGTGCGTATCGGAAATAGGAAATAAAGCTTTCAAAAGGAGAATACAATGAAGATAGAAGAATGGCTGGGTTCAGACAATCAGCTGGGAATGGATATTTGGAACAAAAAATACCGCTATCACGAGGAAAGTTTTGAAGAATGGGTCAACCGGATCAGCGCCGGGAACCAGGAGATCGCAGAGTTGATCCGCCAGAAAAAGTTTCTCTTTGGCGGGCGGATCCTCTCCAACCGGGGACTGGAGTATGAGGGCCGGAAGGTCAGCCTCTCCAACTGCTATGTGGTGGCTCCTCCGGAGGACAATATTGAAAGCATCTTTGAGTGTGCCAAAAAACTGGCCAGAACCTATAGCTACGGCGGCGGCTGCGGCGTGGATATCTCCGGCCTGGCCCCCCACGGCGCCCGAATCAACAACGCGGCCAAGGAGACCAGCGGCGCCGTGTCCTTTATGGGCCTGTTCTCCCTGGTCACAGAACTCATAGGCCAAAACGGCCGCCGGGGAGCCCTCATGATCTCCATCCACTGCTCCCACCCGGACGTGGAGGAGTTTATTGACTTAAAGACCGACCTGGAGAAGGTGACCAAGGCCAACATCTCCGTGCGGATTGACGGCGCATTCATGGATGCGGTGAAGGCAAACGCCCCCTACACCCTCCACTACACCCGGGAGGCCACCGGCCAGGAGATCACCAAGGTGGTCAACGCCCGGGATCTGTTCCACCGGATTGCAGAGGTCAACTGGGATTATGCGGAGCCCGGCGCTCTGTTCTGGGACCGGGTCCGGGGCTGGAACCTGTTGAGCAATACCCCGGAGTTTTCTTTTGCAGGCGTCAACCCCTGCGCGGAGGAGCCCTTACCCGCCGGGGGCAGCTGCCTGTTAGGCAGCCTGAACCTATCCCAGTTTGTCCGGGAGCCCTTCTCTGACAACGCAGCCTTTGACTTTGAGGACTTTAAGAAAGCGGTGGCGGTCTCTGTCCGGGCCCTCAATGAGGTGTTAGAGGAAGGGCTGCCCCTGCATCCCCTGCCGGAGCAGCAGGAGAGCGTCCGGAAGTGGCGGCAGATCGGCCTGGGGATCATGGGCCTGGCAGACATGCTTTTAAAGCTGGGGCTCACCTACGGAGAACAGGACGCCCTGGATCTGTGCGATCAGATCGGCTTTATTATGGCGGACACCGCCATCGCCTCCTCGGCTCTTCTGGCCAAGGAGCAGGGACCTTACCCGGGATATCAGCGGGAAAAGGTCATGGAAACTCCCTATTTCCTGGCCAACACCTCGGAGGCCACGGTGGAACTGGTAAAAAAGTACGGCCTGCGCAACTCCCAGCTGCTGACCATTGCCCCCACCGGCACCATCTCCACCATGC
>CAZDOQ010000109.1:0-4684 GCA_964507035.1 uncultured Lachnospiraceae bacterium
TAGGAATCTTAAAATAGGAAAGAAGCCGGATCAGACAGCTTTCGCCTGCCTTGTTGAGGGCGTTTTACAACGCCCTCATCCCTTCTGATTCTGCCGCTTGATCCACTCCAAAATCACGTCGTAATTTTCCGGCTTGTGGGGGAAAACACAGTGGCTGCAGTCCTTGATCCGCCGCCCTTTGGACTCTACATAGGCAGGGTGTCCCGGACACTTCTCCCGGAGATAAAACGGGCAGAAACAAAACAGGCAATTCATCTCTTCAATCCCCTCATGACAGGGGTAATACTCACACTCCCGGTTGGCAAAAAAACGGCTGGAATTTTTCATGCGCGCTCCTTTACAAATATAACTTGTCAAAGCTCTCCCGACGGTACCGGGCTAACCACTCTGACAGTTCCCGATGTTCCGGCCGCTCCAGTCCCGGATCTTCCTGAAGCATCGCCTCCGCCGAATCAGAGGCAGCCTGCAGGATTCGGCTATCTGTGAAAATATCTCCCAGAGCAAACTCCAGATTCCCGCTTTGGCGGATGCCGAACACATCCCCCGGCCCCCGGAGTTTTAAATCCTCCGAAGCAATCCGAAAGCCGTCGTTAGACTCCTGCAGAATCTTTAGCCGGTCGTTCTCCGTCCCCTCCCCGGACCCATCCACAAAAATACAGTAGGATTGGTATTGCCCCCGGCCCACCCGGCCCCGAAGCTGATGCAGCTGGGCCAGGCCAAACCGCTCTGCGTTTTCCACCACCATCACCGTGGCGTTGGGCACATTGACGCCCACCTCAATGACAGTGGTGGACACCAGCACCTGGAGTTCCCCCCGCTGGAAAGCTTCCATCCTCTGATTCTTCTCCCGGGGCTTCATCTTGCCATGAAGGTACTCCACCCGGATGGAAGCGGGCAGGGCGGCACGAAGTTTTTCTGTATAATCCACCACGTTTTCCGCATCCATCCCCTCGCTCTCCTCTACCATGGGGCAGATCACATAGGCCTGACGCCCCGCCTCCACCTCCTTCTGAAGGAAGCGGTAGATCTTGGGCCGGTATCCCGCGTCCACCACGCAATTTCTGATAGGAAGCCGGTGGGCAGGCAGCTGATCCACCATGGAGATATCCAGATCCCCATAGAGGATGATGGCCAGCGTCCGAGGAATGGGCGTGGCGCTCATGACCAGCACGTGGGGACTTTCCCCTTTGCCGGAAAAGGCCTCCCGCTGCCGGACCCCAAACCGGTGCTGCTCGTCTGTGATCACCAGCGCCAGCCGGTCATAGCAGACCTTTTCCTGGATCAGGGCGTGGGTGCCAATGATCACATCCGCCTGATGGCTTTCAATGGCCTCGTAGGCCCGGCGTTTTTCCGCTGCGGTCATGGAGCCGGTGAGAAGAATGGGGCGGCAGGGAATGCCGTATTTCCCATAGATTTCCGAAAAGTTCTCCCAGTGCTGCCGGGCCAGCACCTCCGTGGGAGCCATCAACGCGCCCTGGTATCCGTTCTCCGCCGCGTCTGTCAGGGCCAACAGTGCCAAAATGGTTTTGCCGGACCCCACATCCCCCTGGATCAGCCGGTTCATCAGCGTTTTTCCCTGCAAGTCCCCCCGAATCTCCCGCAATACCCGCTGCTGGGCCCCGGTGAGCTGATAGGGCAGCCCTTCCACAATGGCGTCCGACCAGGAAGTTTTGGAGAAGGAGAAGGGGTTCTCCTGCTCCTCCTTTTTCTCCCGGAGCATCCGGATGGCCAGAATAAACAAAAAGAACTCGTCAAAGACCAGCCGCTCCCGGGCAAACAGCAACTCCTGCCGGTCCGGGGGAAAGTGGATGGTCCGGATGGCGTAATTCCACTCGGCCAGCCTGTATTGGCGGCGGACCCCCGGCGGCAGGTACTCCCGCTCCAAATCCGCCGCCTCCAAAGCCTGGGAGATGGCCTTGGTCAGTGTCTTTCCCGAAAGGCTCCCGGCGGTGGCATACACCGGCTGCAGGGTGTTTTCCCGGCCAGCGTACTCCTCCGGATGGAACAGCTGGGGCTGCTCCAGGCTCAGTCCATACCGGTTTTGGACCAGCCGCCCCCGCATAACCCACCGGTCCCCCTTGTGGAGCGTGTTTTTCAGATAGGGCTGGTGGAACCAGATGGCGCTGACCCGGCCGCTTTCATCCCCCAGGATCACAGAAACAGCGGCATTTCGCCCAAATCCCCGGACCTGGGGCTGCGTGAGCAGCGTTCCCAAAAGCACTACCGTCTTTCCCGGCTCCGCCTCCCCAATGGAAACCAGAGAGCCGTAGGCATCATACCGGACCGGGTAATGGCGCAGCAGGTCTCCCACCGTCTCAATCTCCAGCTGCACCAGAGACGCCGCCGTTTTGGGGCCGATTCCCTTAAGCCGGCTCACCGGGTCTGTCATGCGCATACCGCCGTTCCCCTCCTTTTCCATTGCCAAAGCCGGGGAACCTGAACACAGGTTCCCCGGTCTTGTTTCGCTCTCATGATTGGCGGCTTAGCGCAGGCGGATGGTTCCGCTTGCACAGGGCCAGTCCTCACTCCACCGAAATCACATAATAGTAAATGGGCTGTCCGCCGCTGTGGACCTCCACGTCACAGTCCGGGTAAGCGGCCTCCACCGCTTCCTGCATCTGGGCCGCCCGGTCCTCGCTGATATCTTCCCCGTAATAGATGCTGATCAACTCCGCATCCTCCTCCATCATGGCGTCCAGGGTCTCTCTGGCCACCGCGTCCACCTCGCTGCCCACGGCAAGCAGGGCGGAGTGGTCGCCGATTCCCATGATATCTCCCTCATGGATCTCTTTTCCGTCTATATTGGTGTTCCGCACCGCATAGGTCACCTGGCCGGTCTTGACCGTCTCCATCTCCTCCATCATAGTCTGGAGATTTTCCTCATCCGACCGGGACGGGGAGTAGTTGATAATGGCCGTGATCCCCTGGGGAATGGTCCGGGACGGCGCCACCAGCACCTTCTTATCCCGAACCAAGCCGGAGGCCTGCTGGGCCGCCAGAATGATGTTTTTGTTGTTGGGGAAAATAAAGACGGTGTCCGCATTGACCCGGTCAATGGCTGTGAGCAGGTCCTCGGTGCTGGGATTCATGGTCTGGCCCCCCTCAATGATCTCATCCACATTGAGTCCCCGGAAGATCTCTGCCAGGCCCGCTCCAATGGATACGGCTATGAATCCGGCCGCTTTCCGTGGCGCCGGTTCCGGCTGCGCCGTCTCCTGGGCGTTCTTTTTCTTTTCCGCCTGCGCTATCCGGGACGCCTCCTGAATCAGCTTCTCCTCATGCTCCTCCCGCATGTTGTCCACTTTCATCCGGGACAGGCTGCCGTAGGTGAGACCCTTCTCAAAAGCCAGGCCCGGATGGTTGGTGTGCACGTGGATCTTCACAATATCATCGTCGGACACCAGCACAATGGAATCACCAATGGACTCCAAGTAGGCCTTCAGTTCCTGTTCGTCCTGGTCCGTGTATTCCTTTTCCAGATTGATGATAAACTCGGTGCAGTAGCCGAATTGGATCTCTCCCAGATTCTCGCTGGAGGCCGTCTCCGACTGCCCGGCCGCCTCCGGCTTTCCGCCTGCCGGGATTTCCTCCGGGATCTGAATTTCCTTTCCCAGGAATCCGTCCAGGGCCCCCTTTACCACCTGCATCAGTCCCTGGCCGCCGGAGTCCACCACTCCCGCTTGCTTTAACACCGGCAGAAGCTCCGGCGTGTAGGCCAGAACCTCCTCGCCCCGGACAACGATCTCCCGCAGAAACATCTCCATATCCATCTCCGACTCGGCCAACTCCGCCGCCTTTTCCGCCATGCCCTTGGCCACGGTGAGAATGGTGCCCTCCTTGGGCTTCATCACCGCTTTATAGGCCGTCTCCGTGGCCCGCTGGGCCGCCCGGGCAATCTCCGGTTTCCCCAGCGCCTCCACGGTGCGGATCTCCTTGGAAAAGCCTCGGAACAGCTGGGAGAGGATCACGCCGGAGTTTCCCCGGGCGCCCCGGAGGGAACCGGAGGAGATGGCCTTTGCCAGGTTCTCCATGGTCAAGTCTGAAAGCTTCTGGACCTCCTTCACAGCCGAGAGAATGGTCAGGGTCATGTTGGTGCCCGTATCCCCATCCGGCACCGGGAATACGTTCAGATCATTGATCCACTCTTTGTTGACCTCCAGATTTTTTGCGCCCGCCAAAAACATGCTGCGAAGCATGTTGGCATCAATGGTATTCATAGCCACAACTACATCCTCCTCCGGCGGGTCAATCAATGACCCGCACGCCTTCCACATAAATATTCACTTTCTCCACCGGCACTCCGGTAAATTCCTCTACCTTATATTTCACCGTCTCAATCAGGTTGTCGGAGACGGCGGAAATGCTGACTCCATAGGAGACGATCACGTGGAAGTCAATGCAGATCTTATTGTTCTCCACGGTCACATTGATGCCGCTGGATAAACTTTCCTTCCGGAGAAGCTTGACCAACCCATCTTTTACGTTGATGGAAGCCATGCCCACGATTCCAAAGCACTCCACCGCAATGGTTCCCGCGAACTTGGCGATCACATCGGTATCAATGAGGATCTCGCCCATCGGATTGTTCACCCTGCATTTCATAGATATCCCTCCTAAATAGTAAGTATCTTTATTATACCTATTTTACTCGAAAAAGCAAACAGAAATTGCGCACAGAAATCGC
>CAZDOQ010000110.1:0-4664 GCA_964507035.1 uncultured Lachnospiraceae bacterium
GTGTGGAGCCGGGGATTGTGGTTCCCCAGATGGTTGACCTTCAGATCCTGGATGGGCTCAATGACCTGGGGGGACATGAGCAGCGCCTCATCGTCTATATTCCCCAGCCGCTTCAGGGCGTTTAGGAGCACTGCGGAGGCAGGACCCAGCAAGTCGGAGGTCTTGCCGGTGACCAGGGAGCCGTCGGGCAACTCCAGGGCCATGGCCGGTTCCCCGGTGGCCTCCTCCTTGGCCAGGGCCGCGGTAATCACCGGCCGGTCTGCGGCGGAGACTTCGGCCTGCTGCATCAGCAACTGAATCTTGTAGACTGGTCCCTGGGTACCGGTACCCAGACGCTGATCGCACTGGGCCTCATAGTAGCGGCGGATAATTTCCTCCTTGGCGGCTTTCTGGACCACCTGATCGTCTATGATGCAGCATCCGGCCATGTTGACCCCCATGTCCGTGGGAGATTTGTAGGGGGAGGAGCCGTAGATGCTGGTGAAGATGGCGTTTAACACAGGGAAGATCTCCACATCCCGGTTGTAGTTGACGGCGGTCTTGCCGTAGGCCTCCAGGTGGAAGGGATCCAGCATGTTCACATCGTTCAGGTCCGCGGTGGCCGCCTCGTAGGCCAGGTTCACCGGATGCTTTAAGGGCAGGTTCCAGATGGGAAAGGTTTCAAATTTGGCATAGCCGGCCTTCACCCCCCGCTGGTGCTCTTGGTAGAGCTGGGAGAGGCAGGTGGCCATTTTGCCGCTGCCCGGGCCCGGGGCCGTGACCACCACCAGGGACCGGGTGGTCTCAATGTACTCGTCCTTGCCGTAGCCTTCGTCGCTGACGATCTTGGCAATGTCAGAGGGATAGCCTTCAATGGGATAGTGCCGGTAGACCCGGACCCCCAGGGCCTCCAGCTTGGTCTGGAACACCTCCGCGGCGGGCTGGCCTGCGTACCGGGTCAGCACCACGCTGCCCACATAGAGGCCGTTGCCCCGGAAAGCGTCAATGAGCCGCAGCACGTCCAGGTCATAGGTGATGCCCAGATCGCCCCGGACCTTGCTTTTCTCAATGTCGTTGGCGTTGATGACAATGACGATCTCCGCCTGGTCTTTCAACTCCCGGAGCATCCGGATCTTGCTGTCCGGTTCAAAGCCCGGCAACACCCGGGACGCGTGAAAATCGTCGAACAGCTTGCCGCCGAACTCCAGGTAGAGTTTGCCGCCGAACTGGTCGATCCGCTCCCGGATCAGCTTGGACTGGGTCTTTAAGTATTTTTCATTGTCAAATCCAATCTCTCTCATCTGTATGTCCTCTCCCTCTTTGGCACGGCCTTTTCGTTTCCTCTCCTATCATAGGAAAAACCGGCGGATTCGTCAAGGGTAAAGGAGGGAAAAACCATTGCTTTTCCGGTGGAAACAGTATAAAATGGCACTGGATATATTATGGTGAAGGGAGACAGATATGCAGAACTTTCGCGTCGCCGTGATTGCAGGAGATGGAATCGGACCGGATGTGCTGGCAGAGGGGATCAAGATCTTAAAAACCGTGGCGGCCCTGGACGGCGGCTTTTCTTTTGAGTTTACCCACTTCCTCTGGGGGTGTGAATACTATCTGCGGGAAGGGCGGATGATGCCGGAAAACGGGCTGGAGCTGCTGAAACCCTTTGACGCCATCTTTTTGGGGGCGGTGGGGTATCCCGGGGTGCCGGACCACATCTCCCTCCGGGAACTGCTGCTGGTGATCCGCAAGGGCTTTGACCAGTATGTGAACGTCCGGCCGGTGAAGCTGCTCCGGGGCGCTCCCTGTCCGCTGGCGAACGGAAACCAGGAGAACATCAACATGGTGGTGATCCGGGAAAACAGCGAGGGCGAGTATGCCGGGGAAGGTTCCTGGACCGGTCAGGGCACGCCGGAGGAGACGGTGCGCCAGACCGGTGTGTTTACCCGGAAAGGCTGCGAGCGGATTATGCGCTACGCCTTTGACCTGGCCAAGGAGGCGGGGCTTTCCGTGACCAGCATCAGCAAGGGCAACGCCTTAAACTACTCCATGGTGTTCTGGGATCAGATCTTCCATGAGATCAGCCGGGAGTACCCGAATGTGGAGACCCATGAATACCTGGTGGACGCGGCGGCCTGCCACTTTGTCCGGGAGCCGGAGCGGTTTCAGGTGGTGGTCACATCCAACCTGTTCGGGGACATCCTCACGGACCTGGGCGCGGCCATCGCCGGGGGCATGGGCCTGGCGGCGGGGGCCAACCTGAATCCGGAGCGGACCTACCCCTCCATGTTTGAACCTATCCACGGCTCCGCCCCGGACATTGCCGGCACCGGCAAGGCCAACCCCATGGCCACCATATGGTCCGCCAGCCAAATGCTGGATTTTCTGGGCTATCCCCAGTACGGCGCCCTGCTGCTGTCCGCCCTGGAGGACGTGCTGGTGGGAAAGACCTGCCTGCCCCCGGATCTGGGCGGCCAGGCGGCCACCTGGGAAGTAGGGAACGCAGTGAAAAGAAAAATACAGGAACGCTTTGCCAACGGCCAGCTTGGCTGACCTAGAAAGAGAGAGGGAAGATGGCATTTACCCATCTGCACGTGCACACGGAGTACAGCCTGCTGGACGGCTCCTGCAAGATCCCGGAGCTGGTGTCCCGGGCCAGGGAGCTGGGCATGGACAGCATGGCCATCACGGACCATGGAGTCATGTACGGCGTCATTGATTTTTACAAGGCGGCCAAGGCTGCCGGCATCAAGCCCATTTTGGGGTGCGAGGTCTATGTGGCCCCCGGCTCCCGGCTGGACCGGGAGGTAGGAGACAACGAGGAGAAATACTATCACCTGGTGCTGCTGGCGGAGAACAACACCGGCTATAGCAACCTGGTAAAGCTGGTGTCCATCGGCTTTGTGGACGGCTACTATTACCGGCCCCGGGTGGACATGGAGACCCTGGAAAAGTACCACGAGGGGATCATTGCCTTAAGCGCCTGCCTGGCCGGGGAGGTGGCCCGGAACCTGGAGCGGGGCTTCTATGAGGAGGCGGTGGCCGCCGCCAAGCGGCACCGGGCCATCTTTGGAGAGGGCAACTACTTCCTGGAGCTCCAGGACCATGGCATTCCCTCCCAGCAAACGGTCAACGCCGGCCTGCTGCGGATGAGCCAGGAACTGTCCATTCCGTTGGTGGCCACCAACGACATCCACTACATCTACGCGGAGGACGCGGAAGCCCATGACCTGCTGCTCTGCATCCAGACCGGCAAAAAGGTGACGGATGAGAACCGGATGCGCTACGAAGGGGGCCAGTATTACTGCAAATCCGAGGAGGAGATGCGGGCCCTGTTCCCCTATGCGGCGGAGGCGTTGGACAACACCCACCGGATCGCCGAGCGCTGCCAAGTGGAGATTGAATTCGGCGTCACCAAGCTGCCCAAATTCCCGGTGCCGGAAGGATACGATTCCTGGGAGTACCTGAATAAGCTGTGCGGCGAGGGCCTGGCCCGCCGCTACCCCCATGACACCGGCGAACTGCGGGAGCGGCTGGACTATGAACTGGGCGTCATCCAGAAAATGGGCTATGTGGACTATTTCCTCATTGTCTGGGACTATGTGAATTTTGCCCGGAGCCACGGCATTGCAGTGGGACCGGGGCGGGGCTCCGCCGCCGGCAGTGTGGTGTCCTACTGCCTGGGCATTACCAACATCGACCCCATCCACTACCAGCTGCTCTTTGAGCGGTTTTTAAATCCGGAGCGGGTGAGTATGCCGGATATCGACGTGGATTTCTGCTTTGAACGGCGCCAGGAGGTCATTGACTATGTGATCCGGAAATACGGCGAGGACCGGGTAGCGCAGATTATCACCTTTGGAACCCTGGCGGCCAAGGGCGTGATCCGGGACGTGGGCCGGGTCATGGATCTGCCCTACGCCCTCTGTGACCAGGTGGCCAAGATGGTCCCCACAGAGACTGATATCACCATTGAGCAGGCCCTTCAGAAAAGCCCGGAACTGCGGAAGATCTACCGGGAGGACGAGCGGGTCCACAAGCTGTTGGACATGTCCAAGCGCCTGGAAGGACTGCCCCGCCACGCCTCCACCCATGCGGCGGGGGTGATGATCAGCCAGCTGCCCACGGTGGAGTATGTGCCTCTGTCCCGGTCCACCGACGGCCAGCTGACCACCCAGTTCCCCAAGGATCCTCTGGAGGAGTTGGGTCTGCTGAAGATGGACTTTCTGGGCCTGCGGACCCTGACGGTGATCCAGAATGCGGTGCGGCTGCTGGAGAAGGGACGGGGACTGCATTTGGATATCGACCGGATCGACTACCAGGACCCCAAGGTCTTTGAGGCCATCAGCACTGGGAACAACGAAGGGGTGTTCCAGTTGGAAAGCAGCGGGATGAAAAGCTTCATGAAGGAGCTGCAGCCCCGGAACCTGGAGGATCTCATTGCCGGGATTTCCCTGTACCGGCCGGGCCCCATGGACTTTATCCACCAGTACATCCAGGGAAAATCCCATCCCGGGGCCATCCAGTACCACTGCCCCCAGCTGGAGCCGATCCTAAAGCCCACCTATGGCTGCATTGTCTATCAGGAGCAGGTGATGCAGATCGTCCGGGACCTGGGCGGCTATACCATGGGCCGCAGCGACCTGGTCCGCCGGGCCATGAGCAAGAAAAAAGAGTCGGTGATGCAG
>CAZDOQ010000111.1:0-4607 GCA_964507035.1 uncultured Lachnospiraceae bacterium
TTTTTTTGATGGCTGATTACATTATGACTCCTACCATTGGAGAAATTTTATGGGAAGAATTCATGAAGCCAATGGATGTTTCCGCGTATAAATTAGCGCAGGAAATTCACGTGCCGGTATCCAGAATTCAGGACATTCTACATGACCGCAGGAAAATCACTGCTGATACCTCATTACGTTTGGCCCAGTTCTTTGGAGTTTCCGATAAATATTTTCTGGATATGCAGAATGATATTGACATTCGGAATCTGAAAGAGAGTTTAGCAGATGATATTGATAAAATCAAATCTTTTCAGGCAGTGTGAGTGCTAGCGTGGTATTGAAGAGAGGAAGAAACTGCCTGTTGGCACTAAAATCCCCCTTTCTGAACAGGAAAAATATGCGCCCCTCCGTGAGAGTAACCTATGATGAGTGCTCACACAGAGGGGCTAATCTTTCTTTATAACATTCTTGTTTCCAAAAATTTTCTCAGTTTCCCAAACCGTTTTGTTTCCACCGCTGAATGCGTCACAGATCCAACGACGCTTCGTTCAGCAGAAATTCCTCAATTCCAATATAGAGGATCCCCCGGTCATCGTGCCAGGGAATGATGTCGTCCTTGACGACTACAATCTTCTTGAAGGAATCCTCCACACGGTTCAAGGAATTTGTTTCCTGCTTCCGCTTTTCTTCATCCGCAACGGTGAGAGCGGACTGAATATAATACCGTTTGCTGCCTTTGTTGGCGACAAAGTCAATCTCCAACTGTACGCGTGTTTTTTTGCCGTTGGAATCGGTTTTGTGATACTCGACCATGCCGATATCCACGTCAAATTCTCTGGCCATGAGCTCGTTGAAAATAATGTTTTCCATGATGTGGTTTTCTTCCTGCTGGCGGAAATTCCGCCGGGCATTGCGAAGACCCACATCGGTGAAGTAGTATTTCAGCGGGGTTTCGATATATTTTTTGCCCTTGATATCATAACGGTATGCTTTATAAAGAATAAAAGCGTCAATCAAGTAGTCCAGATACCTGCTTACGGTGTTGGCATTGATCTGTACCTGCTTTACGCTCCGAAACGTGTTGGCCAGCTTGGTGGGGTTGGTCAGAGATCCGATGGAGGAGGAAACAATATTGAGAAGATCCTCCAGAACCATCTCTTCGTTTAGGATTCGGTTATGTTCCAGTACGTCGGTAAGGTAAGTTTTGGAGAACAGATCTTTCAGGTACTTGCTCTTTTCCTCATGGGTCTTTTTGGAAAGCACCAACGGCATTCCGCCATAGGTATAATATTCCCTCCAGGCGTGGCGCTTCTCCCCATCAAAGGCAGCATAGAATTCCCGATAGGTAAGAGGATTGACGCGGATTTCGTCTCCCCGGTCTTTGAATTCTGTCAGGATATCGGAAGAGAGCATACGGGAGTTGCTGCCGGTGACATAGAGATCCACATTTTTCAGTTTCATGAGCCCTAAAAGAACATCCACAAAACCGATCCGTGCCTGGGGATCCTCCACATAGGGATTTTGGATATCCGAAACCTTCTGGATCTCATCCAGGAACACATAGTATTTTTGGGATTGATCCGATACAAGACCGCGGATATAGGCGTCCAGTTCCAGAGGATTGCAGTATCGTGCGTTCAGGGCCTCATCCAGTGCCAGCTCGATGATGTTGGCATCATCGACCCCGATGGAGTTTAAGTAGGAGTGGTACAGCTCAAAGAGTAAGAAGGATTTCCCGCACCTGCGAATGCCGGTGATCACTTTGATTAGTCTGTTTTCTTTTTTGGCAATCAGTTTATCAAGATAGTGCTTGCGCTCAATAATCATGCAAAAGGCCTCCCTTCTTTTGCTTGAATTAAAAATGCGGCTAACCGCAGTTTTGGTTCGAGTTTGTTTCAGCCTTATTATACCCCAAATCCGGGGCGCCAGGCAAGTGGATTTGAATTATTTTTGCGGCTAACCGCACTTTTCGTTCAAGTTCCACCCGCCAGAAACCGCTTCTAGGTCTGTCCTTGACGAAATTTGACTGCTTCGCTATAATTTTTCTATACCCTCCGTTGATCAGGGCGCCGCGCAGCAAATTAAGAAATCTATAATACTTTCTTCTGCGGATTTTCTGTTCACGGTTGTTAGAATATACACCAGAAAAGGTTAGAAAGGCTGGAAAGCGGATGCAAAAGAGGTATTGGACATGGCTTTTGATCCTGACGGCACTCTTTTTGGCTGGCTGCGGCAGCCGGGACACGGCAGTGCCGAAGGAACCATATACCCTGGAAATCCCCACTACCGAGGCAGTCGCGGAAGGAGAAACGGCCGGGTCCGATGTGACGGGGACCGCCGCTGCCACAGAGACGTTTCAGGACCCAGTCTACAACGGCCTGGTGAAGGAGTTGGTGGTCCCCTGCGAATACGATCTGGACGGGGACGGAACGGTCGAGACCATCAACTATCAGGTAACAAGCCCGGAGGGGAACCATTTTGATCTGAAGATCGGAGAGGCGGAGATCGCCGGAAGCGGGGACCAGATGACCGGAAGGATTTACGCCATGAGCATAGACGGCGAGACCGTGCAGCTTTTATTGGAGGATCTGGGCGGAACGGCCGGGACCTATTCCCACATATATGTGTACCGGCAGGGAGATCTGGCGCCAGCCGGTATGCTGACCGGGGAGATTTCCGCCCTGCGGGTGGACCCGGAGCGGCAACAGGTGACGGCGGTGGGGAGCAGTCAGATTTTCCAGAGCTATAACCTGGAAAAGGATTTTACCCTGGAGGACGGGGTGCTCACAGAGGTTCCCCGGGCCTTTTACGCTATGGGAAATGAGGTGACCCTCCGAAAATCCATTTCCCTCCAGGGAAGCAGCGGCAATTATTCCTACACCATGACCCTGGAGGAGGGCAGCCGGCTGATTGTGCTGGGGACGGATAACCGGCAGTGGGTCTGCCTGCAGGATACGGAGACCGGCGCAGAAGGGTGGCTGGAGGTTCCGGAAGGAGAATTTGGTCAGATCCTGGTGGACGGGGAATCGGTATCTGCCCAGGACTATTTTGACGGGCTTTACTACTTTGGCTGAGGAGCATCTATGAAACCAAGAACACACAAGCGGATGATCTGGGGCGCAGCCGTTTTCTGCGTCCCATTGCTGCTTACCGGCTGCCAGACGGCTTTGGAATACCAGGAGACAACCATCTACGCCATGGATACCCTCCTGGAATTTGATATTCTGGCCTCAGAAGACAGCGATATCGGGGAACAGATACGGGCGGAGGTGGAGCGGGTAGACCTTCTCCTGTCCGCCACCAACATGGACAGTGAACTGTATCAGCTGAATCACCGGGACTCCTCCCCATTCACCGCCAGCGAGGAACTGTCGGAGATCCTGTCCGATTGCCTGGCCATCTCCCAAAAGACGGACGGTGCTCTCAATATCGCGCTGTATCCGGTGACCCAGGCCTGGGGCTTTGTATCCGGTGACTACCATGTGCCGGCCCCCACGGTTCTCTCGGACGCCATGGAAAAGATCCACTGGCAGGACATGCAGGTGGAGGGAACGCAAATTCAGTTGCCTGAGGGCATGGAACTGGATCTAGGAGCCGTTGGAAAAGGGTATCTGACCGACTGCTGCGTGGCGATTTTGCGGGACAACCAAGTGGAATCCGCCCTGTTAGATCTGGGTGGCAACGTGTACGCCTACGGGACCAAAGAAGACGGATCCCAATGGCGCATAGGCATCCAGATGCCGTTTCAGGACAGCCTGGCCGGTTCCCTGACGGTGGAGGATGAGGCGGTGGTCACCTCCGGAACCTACCAGCGGTATTTTGAGGAGGAGGGGAAACGGTACCATCACATTCTGGACAGTGAAACCGGCTACCCGGTGGAGAATGGCCTGGAGTCGGTGACCATTGTCACGGAGAACGGGTTTTGGGCGGACGCCTTATCCACCGCCTTCTTTGTCATGGGGCTGGAGGAATCCGCCGCCTTCTGGCAGGAAGAGTTTCCGGATGTGGGCGTGATCTGGATCACCAGCCAGGGCGAGGTATACTGCACGGAAAATCTGGAGGACCGGTTCCAGCCCTCCGATGGCGTGGCTTGTCAGATCATCCCCTTCTCCTGAAATCATTGCCCATGCCCAACAGGAACCGGCGGAGCAGGGGATATCTGCAAAAAAACAGGGAAAAGACTGCCCATTCCGTCTAAAACGTGCTATACTGATGCTGCGAGGGAGGAGAAATCTTTCCATCACACGGAGGAGGAACGGATTATGGTACGTCACGTGGTTTCCTGGAACTTTAAACCGGATGTCTCGGAGGAGAGAAGAGCGGAGTTGCGCCAAGAACTGGCAGCGGCCTTCCCTACCCTGGTGGGAAAGATCCCTGGCCTTACCAAGGTACTGGTGGGTGCGCCGCCCCTTGCCAGCAGCAGCTGCGACCTGGCGCTTTACTGCGAAATGGAAAAGGAGGAGGATCTGGCCGTTTATCAGAACCATCCGGAGCATTTGAAGATTGCGGCCATTGTCCGGGACAACTGCCAGGATAGGAGATGCGTAGATCTGTAGAATGGTAGAATTCAGTAGAAAAACAGCCCTCCCCTGCGGAAAGGCTGTTTTTTCTCTTCTGGACCCGTT
>CAZDOQ010000112.1:0-4578 GCA_964507035.1 uncultured Lachnospiraceae bacterium
ACAGCATCTACTCAGGCCGGGATGTGCAGAAGGTGAACACCTATAAAACGGACGCTTTTAACGAAAAGGACCTTTCCTGCCTGGGCTACATGCGGGACGACCGGTGTTACTTTCTAAACGCCAGCCTGGCGGTCCACACCACCGCCTCCTGCTTTGATGTCTCTGGCCTGAAGGATCTTCCCCGGGTGGATATCCTCTATTTCTACGCCGGCGCTCCGGCAGACACCCTGGATTTCTACGCCTCCCGGTCCCGGGGGCTGGTGATCGCCGGCACCGGCAGCGGCAACTATAGCAGCCAGTGGAAGGAAAAAATCCGTCAACTGGCTGGAAAGCGGATTCCGGTGATCCGCGCTTCCCGGATCGGCCACGGCATTGTCAGCCGGGACCCGCACTTTGAGGCCTCGGAAAACTGCCTGCCCGCCTGCACCCTGCCGCCCCAAAAGGTCCGGATTCTTCTGTCCCTGGCTCTCACTACTGTCACGGATTCGTATGCGGAGCTGGAGGAAATCTTCCGGAAATACTAAAGTGGCCCCGAACACAGGAACTTCCTCCCAAGGATTATAAAAAGGGGACTGGCGGAACCATAAAGTTTTACTGAATATTTCCAGTTTAAAAGACCGCTGCCTGAAACAGGTTCCCCAACCTGCAGGCAACGGTCTTCTCATTTCTTCATATTCACAAACTTGGTATACTGGGGCAGCCACACCAGTTCCACGGTGCCAATGGGACCGTTTCTCTGCTTGGCCACAATCACCTCCGCAATGTTTTGGGAGGCGCTGTCCTTGTTATAGTAATCATCCCGGTACAGGAACATGACCACGTCCGCATCCTGCTCAATGGCGCCGGATTCCCGCAGGTCCGAAAGCATAGGCCGCTTGTCGTTCCGGGACTCCACCGCCCGGCTCAACTGAGACAGGGCCAGCACCGGCACCTCCAGTTCCCGGGCCAGGGCTTTTAAGGAGCGGGAGATCTCAGAGATCTCCTGCTGCCGGTTGTCCGACTTCCGGCCGCTGCCGCTCATGAGCTGCAGATAGTCAATGATAATCATCTTCAGGCCAAATTCCAGCTTGTACTTCCGGCACTTGGTCCGCATCTCTGAAATGGAGATGCTCGGGGTGTCGTCTATGATCAGCTTGGAGCGGCCCACGGTGTTGACCCCCTCCACCAGCTTATCCCAATCGTCATCGGTGAGATTTCCGGTTCGGATGGCCTGGGAGTCCACCCGGGCTTCCATAGCAAACAGCCGGTTCACCAGCTGCTCCTTGGACATTTCCAAACTGAAGATGGCTACGCACATTTCCTTCTTAAAGGCCACGTACTGGGCAATGTTCAAAACAAACGCCGTCTTTCCCATGGAAGGGCGGGCAGCAATCAAAACCAGATCCGAGGGCTGCATGCCGGCTGTCCGGTAATCCAGGTCCGTGAAGCCGGTGGGAATACCGGTCACCGGATTCTTGCTCTTGGAAGCCTTGTGGATCCGCTCCAAGGCACTTAAGGCCACCACCTGGATGGGGACAAAATCGTCGTTCCGGCGGCCATTTAAAATATGGAAAATGGTCTTCTCCGTCTCCGCCAGGATATTCTCCACGCTGTCCTTGCCCGCATAGCAGGCGCTTGCAATCTCCTCGTTGGCCCGGATCAACCGCCGCAGCACCGCCTTCTCCGCCACGATCTCCGCGTAATACTTGGCGTTGGCCGCATAGGAAACCCCGGCCACCAGCTCGCCAATGTAGGACATGCTGCTCACCTCCGGCGGCACATCTTTGGTCTTGAGCCGGTCCTCCAGGGTCAGCAGGTCCACCGGCCTGCCCTCCTCGTAGAGTTCCACCATGGCGTCAAAGATCATCCCGTACTGGCGATGGTAAAAGTCCTCGCCCCGGAGAATGTTTTCCACCACGGCAATGTTTTCATTGTCCAGGATCATGGACCCGATCACCGACTGCTCCGCCTCTATGCTGTGAGGCGGCACCCGTTTGATCAGCGCTTCTTCCATGGTCGTTTCTCCTTATGCTTCGGTGACTTCCACCTTCAGCTCCGCCGTCACGTCCCGGTGCAGCTTCACCGGCACCGTGTGAACCCCCAGAGTCTTAATGGGCTCCGGCAGAACGATCTTCTTTTTATCCAGCTCCAAGCCGCACTGTTCCTTGGCAGCCTGAGCAATTTCCTTGGAAGAGATAGCGCCAAAGAGCCGCCCGCCCTCTCCCACTTTCACCGCCAGCTTCACGGACTGTTTTCCCATTTCCGCACCCAGGGCCTGAGCCTCCGCCAGCTGCTCCGCCGCCACCTTGGCCTCGTGGGCCTTCTGCTGCTTCAGCTGATTCAGGTTCTGGGGCGTGGCCTCCACCCCCAGCTTCTTGGGCAGAATAAAATTCCGGGCGTAACCGTCGTTTACCTTTACCACCTGCCCCTTCTTGCCCAGGGCCTTCACATCTTCCATCAATACAACCTGCATATCAAATCGCTCCTTCTTCCAACATCTGTAAAATGGTCTCTTTCACCAACTCCTTGGCTTCCTCCACACCGCAGCCGGTAAGCTGGGTCCCGGCGGTGCTCAAATGGCCCCCGCCGCCCAGCCTCTCCATGATCAGCTGCACGTTCACCTCGTCAATGGAACGGGCGCTGATGTACACCTTGTCCTCAAATTTGGTGAACACAATGGAAGCCTTAATGCCCACCACATCCAGCAACTCATTGGCCGCCTGGGCCCCCACAATGGTAGGACTCTCAATCCCCTCGCTGGGGCAGATGGCCAGGGCAAAGGAATTCTGAAAGATCTCCGCCGTACGCAGCGCCTCCGCCTTGGCCCGGTAGTCTTCCATTTTCTCCCGGAACAGTTTCCGGACCCGGGTCATATCCGCGCCGCAGCGGCGCAGGTACGCCGCCGCCTCAAAGGTCCGGACACCGGTCTTGCTTACAAAGTTATTGGTATCCACCACAATTCCTGCGTAGATGGCCTCCGCCTCCAGGGGCTTCAGTTTCAGATCATCCGAAAAATACTGGAGGATCTCCGCCACCATCTCACAGGCGGAGGAGGCAAAAGGCTCAATATAGGACAAGGTGGCCCGCTCCACCGTCTCGCTGCCCTGGCGGTGATGGTCCAGCACCACAATGCTGGAGGAGCGGCGCAGCAGTTCCGGACACTCGCTGTAGCTGGGCTTGTTCACATCCACCAACACCACCGTGGTGTTCTCATCCAGCAGGTCCAGGGCCCGGTCCCCGCTGATGAACATGTCGTCCGGGTAGTCGCTGTTCTCGTCAAACCGCTGTTTCATGGGGCGCACCGAGGATGTGACATTGTCCAGCACAATATAGGCTTTCTTGCCCAGGGTTTTGGCTGCCCGGAAAATGCCAATGCCAGCGCCAAAAGCGTCAAAATCCACCAGCTTATGGCCCATAATCAAAAGCTGGTCCTTGGTGGCCAAAAGTTCCTTTAATGCCTGGGCCTTTACCCGTGCCTTCACCCGAGTGTTGGTCTCTTTCTGCTGGGTCTTTCCGCCAAAGTACCGGTTCCCCTCCGGATCCCGGACAATGGCCTGATCGCCGCCCCGGCCCAGGGCCAAATCCATGGCCATGCGGGCGTATTCTCCGTTGCGGGCGTAGGTCTCCGCCCCCACCCCCACGCTGATGCTCAAGGTGGGAGCCGTCTCGTTGCCAATGCTCAGGCCCTTCACGTCATCCAGAACGGAGAACCGCTCCTCCTCCACCTTTTTCAGGTCTTTCTGTTTTAACAGGAGGAAGAACTTATCCTTCTCCATCTTCCGGATGATCCCATTGTGGCCGTCAAAATACTTGTTAATTTTCCGCTCGATCAGGGCTGCCAGCAGAGACTGGCGCACCGACTCGGTGCTGTTCATGACTTCCTCATAATTGTCCACATAGACCAGGCCCAGGGCCGCCTTTTGATCCTCCATCTCCGCCAGAGCCGCCAGGTGATCGGTCTCGTCAAAGAGGCATACCGAGATCAGAGGCGTATCCCCGGAGAGCCACTGCATTTCCACCCGGAAATCCGTTCCCTCAAAGTGGATATGCTCCGTCTTGTTCTCCCCTTCTCCCGGGAGGTGGTCGGAGAGCTCCGGGAACATGTTGCACAGATTCCGCTGGTAGTGGGGGTTCTCAAAGGTGATCTTCTCAAAACTGTGGTTCATCCACAGGAAATCTCCCTTTTCATCCACCAGAGCGTAGGGGATGGGGATCTGTTCCAGCTGCTCCTTTTGAATCCGGTCAAAGGAAGTGGCAAAGGCCACCATCTCCCGGACCAGCTTCTTTTTCCAAAACAGGAACCACCAGATGGAAAACACCGTATACAGGCATGCAAAAGTAAGCGCTGCCGTCTCGGCACCGCTCTCCGTGACACAAACAATGACTGCCATTACCATGACAACCGGCAGTACATAAAAGGGCCAATAAAGAATTTTCTTGATGCGGCCGCGAATCGTACCGTCACTCTTCATTCTCTGCCTCCAGGCCTGCCTTTTCAGGTCCAGGCCGTCCACTCCTTCCCCTCTGGCCGGACACGAAAAGGGAGCGATCCTCCTTCGGTGGAACGCAAACCGGCGCAGGCATCATAGTCACTTTGAA
>CAZDOQ010000113.1:0-4337 GCA_964507035.1 uncultured Lachnospiraceae bacterium
ACAATTGGGAAATTTGGTGTCGAAGGAACTTCGGTGTGCAGTTTTGAAAGTGCGAGGAAGCGAAGGGGGCGGCGGGGCCGTCCATTTGCGTATTCTTGCATGATAATCCTCCTTAGCTCAGTCGGTAGAGCATGCGGCTGTTAACCGCAGTGTCGTTGGTTCGAGTCCAACAGGGGGAGCTCACTTGGCTCCGTGGTCAAGCGGTTAAGACATCGCCCTTTCACGGCGGTAACACGGGTTCGATTCCCGTCGGAGTCACTTGTGTTTATCCCGGTGGGGTGAGCATATAATGAAATATGGCGACTTAGCCAAGCGGTAAGGCAAAGGTCTGCAAAACCTCTATCGCCGGTTCGATTCCGGCAGTCGCCTCTAAAAGGGGTGTCGGTTAATACCAATTTTTAACCCCTGAGAAACTGGGAAGAGACAGTCCACTAGAAAATTCAGGTCTTAAAAAGCCCGGATTCTATGGGATTGTTTCTTCCTTGTATGTCAGGGGCTAAAGGTATTAACCGACAGCCCCTTTCTTGGGATTTGGACTTTTACCGTTGCCAGATAGGTTACAGCCGGGCGACGCCGGATTTCCGGGCGGCCTCCGCCACAGCGTCTGCCACAGCCGGTCCTACCCGCTTGTCAAAGGCGTGGGGAATAATGTAATCTTCCGTTAATTCCTCCTCAGAGATGAGGCTGGCTAAAGCCTCTGCGGCGGCGATCTTCATCTCCTCATTGATATCCTTGGCGCGCACGTCGAAGGTACCCCGGAAGATGCCAGGGAATGCCAACACATTGTTGATCTGGTTGGGAAAATCGCTGCGGCCGGTGGCAATGACCCGGGCGCCGCCAGCCTTGGCTTCATCCGGGAAGATCTCCGGCGTGGGGTTGGCGCAGGCGAAAATGATGGCGTCGGAATTCATGGATTCCACCATCTTCTTGGTGACCGTTCCGGGGGCGGACACGCCAATGAACACATCCGCACCTTTGAGAGCGTCTGCCAGGGAACCGGATTTCTTCTCCAGATTGGTTACCTGGGCCATCTCCTCCTTAATCCAGTTGAGGCCTGGCCGTCCGGAGTAGATCATACCCTGCCGGTCGCACATGGTGATGTTCCGGTAGCCGGAGGAGAGCAGCAGTTTCACAATGGAGACGGCGGCAGCGCCAGCGCCGGAGGTAACCACCTTCACCTGCTCCTTGGTTTTGCCAGCCACCTTCAGTGCGTTGGTAAGGCCAGCCAGGGTGATAACGGCGGTGCCGTGCTGGTCATCATGGAAGATGGGAATATCGCACTTTTCTTTCAGCTTCCGCTCAATCTCAAAGCACCGGGGAGCGGCAATGTCCTCCAGGTTGATGCCGCCGAAGGAACCGGAGATGTTGTATACGGTCTGGACAAACTCGTCCACGTCCTTAGTTTTGACACAAAGGGGGAAGGCGTCCACGCCGCCAAAGGACTTGAACAGCACGCATTTTCCCTCCATCACCGGCATACCGGCCTCAGGGCCAATGTCTCCCAGACCCAGCACTGCGGAGCCGTCGGTGACCACCGCGCACAGGTTCCAGCGCCGGGTCAGTTCATAACTTTTTTCCACATCCTTCTGGACTTCCAGACAGGGCTCGGCCACGCCGGGGGTATAAGCCAGGGAAAGGCTTTCCTTGTCGTTGGCGGGCACGGTGGCAATCACTTCAATTTTTCCCTTCCACTCATAGTGGAGACGGAGACTTTCTTTCGCGTAATCCATTTTTCTACCTCATGCTTTCTGGACAAGTTTTTCTGTATCAGTATAGCACAGTTTTCAGCGGATTCAAACAGAAAATGTTGCTTCTCTATTCGCTGGCACAGCATACGGTGCCCCTTTGGACACCACCTGAAATGGTCTACAACGCTCGGATCTTAGGATATGCCACTGTGGGGATCCGTGGGATCTGGCAACAGAGCAGCCCAGTACGATATGACGGTGAGTCTGGAATTTGTGACTTGGGCCATCATCTGGAATATGCAGCAGGCACGGTCCTGGAGACGGTGAATCGTCCCAACGCGGGTATTTTGGTGGATACGCTCCATGCCTACCGGTGGAAAACCTAATCTTCCACGGACGGGAAGCACGGTACTATCTGACGGAGGAGGCCAATGGCATTGACGCGGCGTCTTATCTGGCGCCCATAGGACCGGATACGGTCTACTCCCTGGAGTTGGGACACTGGGAGCGCGCCCGGAAATGGGGGACTTTTGAACACCAGCGGAGAGTGCTTGAAACCACCAGGTCCTGTATGAGGAGACGGGGGAGAATCTGCAAAAGTGTGGACCGGGCCGGTTGCCCGGTCCGTTTTTCCGTGCTATACTGGCTGGAGAAATTTGGATTTCATACCATCCTGGGAACCGATGGCCGCTTCCTCTATTTTCGGCCGGAGCGCCTTTCCCGGCAGTACCAGGATGGCGGGGAGGAGAGGGAGAGGACCTATCTGCACCTGTGCCTTCACGCATTGTATCTTCACGTGCTGGTGGAGCGGGATCGAGACCGGCAGCGGCCGGTATCTGGAAGCGCATCCGGAATCCCGGTATTACGCATACCGGACGCTCCTGGTGGTACAGGAGCAGCTTGGGCAGAGAGATATCCAGGAGGAGAAAAGATGGCAGCAAAGAAACTGTACTATGAGAATGTATTTTTGCGGGAGTTCCAGGGAACCGTCACCCGGTGCGAGCCCCGGAAGCAGGGGTTCCAGGTGGCGCTGGATCAGACCGCTTTTTACCCGGAAGGAGGCGGACAACCCTGGGACACCGGGACTTTGGGCGAGGCAGTGGTGCGGGAAGTCCATGAGAAGGACGGGGAAGTCTGGCATTACACAGACCGGCCTCTTCCGGTGGGGAGCCGGGTCACCGGCCGCCTGGATTGGGACCGGCGGTTTGACCTGATGCAGCAGCATTCCGGGGAGCACATGGTCAGCGGTCTCCTTCACACCCGGTTCGGCTGCGACAACGTGGGATTCCACATGGGAGAGGAGGTCATCACCCTGGACCTGAACCAGGAGATCTCCCCGGAGGAACTGGCGGAGGTGGAGGCAGAAGTGAACCGGAAGGTCTGGGAAGACGCGGAGACCCGGATCCTGTATCCCAGTGAAGAGGAACTGGGGAGGCTCTCCTACCGGAGCAAGAAGGAACTCACTGGCTGGGTGCGTCTGGTGGAATTTCCAGGCACGGACCTGTGCGCCTGCTGCGGCCTTCACGTAACCCGTACTGGCCAGATCGGCCTGGTGAAGCTGCTGTCTGTGCAGAAATTCCGAGAGGGAGTTCGGATTGAGATGATTTGCGGGGGACGGGCGCTGGCCCACCTGAACCGGCTCCATGACCAGAACCACCAGATTTCCCGGCAGCTTTCCGCCAAGCCCGGGGAGACGGCGGCGGCGGTGGCCCGGCTGGGGGATGAGAATTTCGCTCTCCGGGGCCGGGTGATGGCCTTGGAGGAGCGTCTGTTTGCCGGAAAGGCGGAGGAATACCGGAATGCAGGGGATGTGGTTCTGTTTGAGGAAGGCCTGGAGCCGGAGGGAGTCCGGAAGCTGGCGGCAGCGGTGATGGAGACCTGCGGCGGCCTCTGCGCTGTGTTCTCTGGGAAAGACGGGGAGGGCTATAAATATGCCCTGGGCCAGCAGGACGGAAATTTGCGGGAACTGTCCCAGGAGATGAACCGGCAGCTCTCCGGCCGGGGCGGGGGAAAGCCCTTTTTCGTCCAGGGCAGCGTGGCCGCCTCCCGGGAGAAAATTGAAGGATTTTGGGCTGCACGCAAGAAGGAGCGCTAAGCGCGCTCCTTCAGATAGGCATAGGCTTTTTTGTATTTTTCCAGCCGCCGCAGATCTTTTTCTGTGGGGTGGGGAATCCGGTTCAAATCCATGTTGTGGGTCAGGTCCGCCAGCTTCACCTCCACGGCCAAAGGGTCTCTGGCCAACCGCTCAATATATTCCTGGTAAGGCTCCCCGGGACGGCGGGTCAACAGATCCAGAGCGTTTAGCAGCCGGGGCGGCAGAACGGGCGCCAGCTGGTCCAGGGTGACGTTCGTGTCCTCCGGCACGTCGTGGAGAAGGGCCAGGATCTTACTCTCCGGCTGAGGCACCTGCCGGGCCACCGCCAGCGGGTGCAGCAGGTACGGGCGTCTGCCTTTGTCCACCTGTCCCTGATGGGCCTTGGCGGCAATGCGGAAAGAAAGGGTGTAGAGTTCCGGGATGGTGGTCTGACAATAGCAGGCTTCCATGTGGGCGTCTTCCTTTCATATTAAGTAGATAAACAGGTCCGAATCTCTCTTTCTATTGTTAGTATACGATAACTCGTCCCGTTTTTCAATGCCAAACCGCCAGAA
>CAZDOQ010000114.1:0-1856 GCA_964507035.1 uncultured Lachnospiraceae bacterium
AAAGGAGGGGATTTCCCTCCTTCACTGGACTGCGTTCACAATCTCTTCTATATATCTTTCAATAGTGTTCATATGCTCTTGCATCTGCTTTTGGGCCTGCTCCGGCTGTCCGTTTACAATGGCCTCCACAATCCGCCGGTGCTGCCCGTCCACATCGGAAGCCGTGTGGTTTTTCTGCATGATATAGGCCCGGATGCCGGTGATGATATTCTCCGTCAGTTGGGAGGAGGCGGAGAGGACGCTAAAAATCATGGGATTTCCGGTCATCTTGCCTACTTTCAAGTGCAGGTCCCGGTCTAGGTCCGCCCGGATCTTCTCATTCTCCTCCGCATCCAGCTGGGCCAGCAGCAGCTGCAGCTGGGCCGCATCCACAGGAGTACAGCGCTCCGCAGCCAAAGCCGCCGCTTTGCACTCCAAGGCGGAGCGCAGCTGCTGAGCCTGCTGGACATTGCTGTGGTGAAGCCGGAACAAAATGGACAGAGGCGCAATGAGGCAGTATTCCAAATCCTGGGCAATATAGTTGGCACCGCCTCGGACCGAAGTGACGATCCCCAGCAGCTCCAGTGCCCGGAGCACCTCCCGGAGCACCGGTCGGGAAATGCCCATGGACTCCGCCATGTTCCGCTCCGCCGGAAGGGCCTCCCCCGGTTGCAGGCTGCCATCCTGAATGTTTTCCAGGATCTGATTCAAAATGTCATGAAAGGCATTTTCTTTGTTTACTTCCCTAAACATACTGCTTCCCGTCCTGTCACTGTAATGGAAAATCTTTTTCCCGATCCTTTCTCTCCGCGCCGTCCGAAAAGCCGGGGGGCTTATTTATTGAACCTCCACCAGTTCAATGTGGAAGTTCAGTTCCTTGCCGGCCATCTCATGGTTGGCATCAAAGGTGATATAGGTGTCATCTTTAGCCGTTACCCGCACCGGGAAAGACCGGCCCTGCTGGTTGGTCAGATACGCCCGGTCCCCCATCTGCAGGCCCTCTGCCCCGGGCAGTTGGGCGATCTCCAGGGTGATGATGGCCTGGGGATCCGGCAGCCCGTATGCCTCCTCCGGCATCAGATGGATGTCCACCGCCTGGCCCACCTCCATGTTGGCCACTGCCACGTCAAAGCCGTAGATCATCTGACCGACGCCGCAGGTGAACTCCAGGGGCTCGCTCCGGTCGTAGGAAGAGTCAAACTGGGTGCCGTCGTTGAAGGTCCCGCGATAGTGGGTGCGGCAGACCTTTCCCACATTGGGGCCAGTGATGGAAGGGCCGCAGCCAGAGCAGCCGCCGCAGCCGTCGCCGCAACCATCCCCGCAGCCGTTTCCGCAACCGCCCTCATAGGCTTCCTCCTCCTGCTGGCTGCCGCCGGCCTCTTCCTCCTCATGGTGGAGGTGATCATAATTGGCTCCGGTGGAGGTAAACTCCCCCTTCAGATAAGCGGCAGCTGCCTCATCCGCATCTCCCTGGGCGCCGGCGCACAGATCGACCCCGGCTTCCTCCAGGGCCGCCTGGGCTCCGCCGCCAATATCACCGCAGATCAACACGTCCACGGACCGGTCCGCCAGCAGCCCGGCCAGGGCCTCATGGCCCACGCCGCCTGCTTCCACCATCTGGCTGGAAACCACCTGGCCGTTTTCCACATCATAGACCTTGAAGGCTTCGGTCCTTCCAAAGTGCTGAAACACGTTTCCATTGTCATAGGCTACCGCGATTCTCATGTTCTCTTTCTCCGATCTTCTATTTTATCTTTTTCTCCGCAGCCATGGTATCTGCCCTCCGGGGGATGCCGCAGCCCGGGGATCATAGCCGGATTCCGAAAGAATTATATCATGGAAGCGGCCGGTTTGACGAGGGGTTTTCGGTCACGCCC
>CAZDOQ010000114.1:1956-4324 GCA_964507035.1 uncultured Lachnospiraceae bacterium
TCTGTTTTCAGGCCGGATTGGGCCACGGCGCCTGCCGGAAGAAATCCCCGTAACTCACTGCCTCCGCTCGGTCCAGGTTCTCCGGTTGGCAGCCGGTGAGCCAGCAGATCACCCGGTTTACCTCTTCCACTGTCCGGCCCTTTTTCACCGCCTTGTTTACCGGCAGCGGATAGATTTTGGAAAAGCGCATCTGATAGACGTTCTCTGAATCCATGTGTCCTCCCCATCAATGTTTCTGCCCGGAAGGGCTTTCCGCCCCGGTAAGCCCCTGCTCCCCGGAGGCCGCCTGCCGGATAGGCTCCGCCGTCTGTCTCCGCCTCACGTCCCTCCGGAGCAATTTATAAACCGTCGCCGCCGTGGGCACTGCCAACAGCATACCCACCACGCCGCTGATGCCGCCGCCGATGATTACCGCCGCCAACACCCAAATGCCAGGCAATCCCACCGAGGAGCCCACCACCCGAGGGTAAATCAGATTCCCTTCAATCTGCTGGAGGATGACGATAAAGATTAGAAACCCCACCGCCTGTAGCGGGTTCACGGTGATGATCATAAACGCCCCCACAAAGGCTCCCAGATAAGCCCCCGCCACCGGCAGAAGCGCGGTGGCGCCAATGAGGGGTCCAATCATACTGGCGTAAGGGAACCGGAGCAGGAACATGCCCAGAGCGCACAGAACCCCCAAAATCACCGCCTCCATGCACTGCCCCACAATGAATTTGCGAAAGGTGTCATGGGCGGTTCCCAGCACCACAGCCAGCCGCTGATAGACGCTTTCTTTCAGATAGGTTTGGGCCAGGGTCTGAAATTGACGAAACAGCGTTTCCTTCCCGGAAAGTATGTAGAGGGAAAAAATCAGGGCCACCGCCAGCGTCACAATGGCAGAGCCGATGCTGGTCAGAATGGAGAGGGTGGAGGAAAAAACGCTGCCCAGACCGCTGGTCAGGTATTCGGTGACTCGCTGGAAAACCTGGGGCCAGTTGACGTTCAGAGATTCCAGAAATTCCTGGAGCCGGGGCCAATCCTGGTCTGAGGAGGCCAGCCAGGCCGTCAGCTGGGAGAGCGTCGCCGGGATCTCTTGGGCCAGCAGGCCAATGGCCTGAAAGAGTTGGGGAATCACAATCAAAATGACCAGGGCCAGGATCAGGATGACCACCCCCAGAGCCCCCAGTATGCTGATGGGCCGGCGGATACGGTACAGCGCGGTCCCTTCCTTCCGGAAACAGGGAGTCCGCTCAATCTGCCGGACCAGAATGTTCAGAATATACGCAATCACGCAACCCAAGAGCAGCGGGGCGGCAATCCCGTATAAAAGCCTCACCACCCCCAACGCCTGGTCGCTGTATTTGACGAAAAGGGCCAGCAGCGCCAACAGCACAACACCCACGACCACCTTTTTCCGATTCATACGCCGTCCTCCTTGCCTCTAATTTGGCGTAGTTCTCACGCCATCCCGTTACACCCGGAGGGTGTTGCAGACCATTCCGTTACACCGCTTCCGCAGCGCCGGGGACGAACACCAACTCCGTTCTTTCCAAATCGCTCCTATGCAGGTCTGCCGCCCGCACCCGGCAATCCTCATAGGTGTGGCCGGTACGGGTATTGACGCAGCAGGAATAATAAGTGGTGATGTCATAAGTCCCCTGCTCCGTTACCACAGCGCGCCGGGAAACCGGTTTTCCGGACTTTGGGCCGTCAGATTCTCAGGTACTGGCCTGGGTTGGGCTGGTGGAACGGAAAAGGTAGGATTCCGCCTCCCCCACAGAAGCGCATTTTCCCAAAAGCTAGGGAATGATCTCAAATCAGCCGTGACCCTCACTTTGAGGGTTCCAACAACTGTATCCCCGCCTATACCCTGCCGCCCCAGAAAGTACGGATTCTTCTATCCCTGGCTCTGACCGTCATCGATTCCTGTTCGGATATTGAGGAGATTTTCCGGAAATACTGAGTCATTCCTATTTTATCTCCTCCAGCTTCAGCCGGTATATATTCACCGGCCGGCCTTTCTGGCCTAGGCGCTTCTGGCCCACAATTTCCGCTGCGTCCCCTTCCTGGAGATGGGAGAGAATCTTGTTAGCGGTGCGCAGGGAGCCTCCCAGGCGGCACCGGGTGGCCACCTGCTCCACATAGTCAGAGGAGATGGCGCTGGGGCAGGGCCGCTCTTTCTGGGAGGACCGGTTCTTTAGGAGAATGATGTTGTTCTGGCTGTTGATCAGATAGCTACGAAACTCTCCCTCCGAAACTCGGCGGGCCGAAAGGCCCGCCGCCTCATAGGCGTTCTCCCGGGCCTGCTGGAGGCTGATGCCAATACCATATCCCATGCCGCCCTTGAAGCGGACCTCCTTCCGCAGGTAATCGTACAGAGGGC
>CAZDOQ010000115.1:0-4315 GCA_964507035.1 uncultured Lachnospiraceae bacterium
CGTACGTACGTTCTTTTGTCAAGAAAAATCGAACAAACTTTCTGGAACATTCGTTTGCTTTTTGGAGGCATCTGTGGTATGATACAGGAAATAAGGAGGACCGTGCTATATGGCGTATGGCAAGATCACAGCGAAACAGGAAGAAATTTTGAATTTTATAAAAGAGGAAATCTTACGGAAGGGCTATCCCCCGGCAGTCCGGGAGATCTGTGAGGCGGTGCATTTGAAATCCACCTCATCGGTCCACGCTCATCTGGAGACTCTGGAGGAGAACGGCTACATCCGCCGGGATCCCACCAAGCCCCGGGCCATTGAAATTTTGGATGATGAATTCAGTCTAACCCGCCGGGAAATGATCCAGATTCCCATTGTGGGACATGTGGCCGCCGGGGAGCCAATTTTTGCGGAGCAGAACATTGAAGATTACTTTTCCATGCCTGCTGAGATGCTCCCTTCCGGCAATCTGTTTATTCTGCATGTCCACGGGGACAGCATGATCAACATGGGCATTCTGGACGGGGATTCGGTGATCTGCCGCCAGCAGGACACGGCGGAAAACGGGCAGGTGGTAGCCGCCCTGGTGGAGGACTCCGCCACCATCAAGCGTTTTTACAAGGAAAACGGACGTTTCCGGCTCCAGCCGGAGAATGATCTGCTGGATCCCATTTGGGTGGACGACTGCCATGTCTTGGGGAAAGTGGTAGGTCTGGTGCGGATGAATATTCATTGAAAAGGGGGAAGCAAAACTCTCCTCCTCTCACTCTCCGGCGGCCCTGCGGGTATAGGCCACATCCACCATCATCAGGCCCACGCCAGTTCCGCCTGTTTTAGCTTGGAGAGATGGTAGGATAAGGCCTATCGTCCGCTTACAGATCTTCCTTTTCCGGGTTCTTGCCCCAGCTTTCCACATCTTCCACCAGCTTGCCGTCCCGCCAGATCCGTTCCAGATCGTAGAAGCGGCGGTCCTCCCGGGAGAAGACGTTGACCACAATATCGCCGTAGTCCAACAGCACCCAGTTGGCGGCCCGGAAGCCCTCCACCGACTTGCAGGGGTACCCGGCTTTATACATCTTCTCCTGGACGTTCTCCACCAGGGCCTGCACATGGCTGGGATTCTCTCCGTTGGTGATAATGAAATAATCCGCAATGATGGAGACTTTGGTGATATCAATGACGGTGATGTCTGCTGCCTTCTTTTCATCCAGTGCTTGGTAGGCGATCTGAGTCATTCTCTTGGACTCGTCCATGGTGTTCTCCTTCCTTTTCCGATAGTAATCACAGGTTTCCTGTGTGCGGGGATCTATGGCGGTTCCGGCCTCCCCAAGATAGACCAGGGTCTCCTCGGAGATTTCCAGGACTGTCTCGTCCAGGTCCTGAAACGCCAGCTTGCGCAGCCGGGGCAGATGGGGAGCCTCATGGCGTCCCGGCTCAATATAGTCTGCCACAAACAGGATCTTTTCCAGCAGGGTCATGGCCGGTTTGCCGGTGGTATGGCAGCGTATGGCAGAGAGAATTTCCGGGTCTGAGACCCCATAGACCTGTTCCGCCAGCTTGGCGCCGGCCTCCGCATGGCCCAGGGCGTCGCTGACCTCCTTGCCGCAGTCGTGAAGCAGTCCGGCCAGCCGTGCGGCTTCCGGGGAAGCCCCATACCGGCGCGCCAGCTTCTCCGCTGTCTCTGCCACACCCAAGGTGTGTTGGTACCGGCCCGGCTTCAACACAGTTTTCAGTTTGCCGCAGATTTCCTGCTCAGTCATCTAACTCGCCTCCCCTTGGCGGTACAACCGATTTCTCTGAATATAATCCAGGACTGGGTCTGGGATCGGGAGCGCCTCTGTCCTGCCCTGATCCAGACGGCGGCGGATCTCGCTGGAGGAGACGCTGCTCCGGAAGTCCAGCTGAAAGATCCTGGCGCCGTACCGCTGCCGCAGCTGTTCCATGTCCCGGACCAACTCTTCCTCCGGCACCTGCTGGTTCCGGTTGGCTGCCAGAATCACGGCGTTTTGAAAAATGCTTTCCGGATCGTACCAGGTATCCATGCTGTGGATGGCGTCGGCTCCCACAATAAAATACAGAAGGGCATCCGGATGTTCTGCTGCCAGTTCCCGCAGCGTTTCTGCGGTATAGGTCTCTCCCTTTCGCCGGATCTCTCGGTCCGAGCAGAAGAAATCCGGCTCCCCGGCAATGGCCAGCCGGACCATGGCAGTCCGGTCCTCTGCCCGGGTCACAGCCTGTCCTTTTCGCGTCTTAAAATAGGAATTGCCCGTGGGCATGAACAGGATCTTGTCCAAACCAAAACGGTTCTGGGCCTCCCGGCCCAGCTGCAGGTGCGCGTTGTGGATGGGATCAAAGGTGCCGCCCAGGATTCCCACTTTTTCCTGGTTTTCCATGCTCTTCTCCTTCAGGGAAGCAAAATCTTCTTTTTGGTCTTGGATTCCCGGTAGAGAACGATTTTTTTTCCAATGACCTGCACCACCTGGGAGCGGGTCCGCTCCGCCAGCATCCCCGCCAGCTGCCGTCCGTCGTCCGCGCAGTTTTTCAGCAGGTTCAGCTTGATCAGTTCCCGGGCCTCCAGGGCTTCCTCCACCGCAGCCGTCACCTCCGGCGTCAGGCCGGCCTTCCCAATCTGCAGCACCGGGTCCAGGGAGGAGGCCAGATTCATCAGATAGCTCCGCTGTTTACTTGTCATATCTTCCCTCTATTCGCAATCGTCAAATTATTCGTAATAGTCAAATTCCAGGCCGTACATCCGCACGGTATCTTCTTCCTGAATGCCAAGAGAACGAAGTTGCTCCAGTACGCCCCGCTCCTTCAGGAATTTCTGGAAGAATGCAAAGCCTTTTTCCGTGTCCAGGTTGGTATAGCCCAACATCTTTTCGATCAGAGGCCCCTCCACCACGTAGGCGCCGTCCTCCGCCCGGCTTACCTCATAGGGGAGCGCGGCAGGCAGAAGCCCCGGCGTGTACTCCTTTTCAAAGATTACCGGCGCGGTGTCAAGGGTCTTCAGGGTATTGTTCACATACCATAGCAGATCGGAAAGCCCCTGACCGCTGACGGCAGAGATGGGAAACACCTGGATTCCCTGGGGCTCAAACTCTCTTTTCAGCCGTTCCACCGGATTTTCCTCCGGTTCAAAGATCAGATCCGTCTTGTTGGCGGCAATAACCTGGGGAAGTTCCGCCAACTCCGGCTTGTAGGCCGAAAGTTCCTTGTTGATGGCGTAGACATCCGCCACCGGATCGCGGCCCTCTGTGCCCGCCGCATCCACCAGATGGATCAGCATTTTGGTCCGCTCCAGATGGCGCAGGAATGCGTGTCCCAGGCCCGCTCCCTCGGAGGCCCCCTCAATGAGGCCGGGGATATCCGCCATCACAAAGCCCTCTCCCTGACCCAGATCCACCACCCCCAGGTTGGGGTGCAGGGTGGTGAAGTGATAATTGGCGATCTTGGGGGTGGCATTGGTCACCCTGGACAGAAGAGTGGATTTCCCCACGTTGGGGAAGCCCAAAAGTCCCACATCCGCTATGACCTTTAACTCCAGGATCACAAAGAGTTCCTGGCTGGACTGACCCGGCTGGGCGTACTTGGGAGCCTGCATGGTGGCGGTGGCGTAGTGCATATTCCCCTGGCCTCCCCGGCCTCCTTTGAGAATCACTTCCCGCTGGTTTTTCCCGGACATGTCCGCAATCACCTTGTCGCTCTCCGCATCTTTGATGACGGTGCCCTCCGGCACCTTGACGATGCAATCCTCCCCATTTTTTCCGTGACAGCGGCGCTTGCCGCCTTCCTGACCGTCTTTGGCCACATATCTCCGGACATGGCGGAAATCGTTGAGGGTGTTGAGCCCTTTATCCACCACAAAGATCACATCCCCGCCGCGGCCGCCGTCTCCTCCGTCCGGACCGCCGTCCGGCACATACAGTTCCCGGCGGAAACTCACATGACCGTCTCCGCCTTTTCCGGATTTGATGAAAATTTTTGCGCTGTCTGCAAACATTGAAAAATTCCTTTCTGGCCGCCCCGCAGGGCTATGGCTCCTCGCAAGTATCGGAAAGTCCGGCCAGCTCTGCGCTCTACGCTCCAGCCGTCCGGACTTTCTCCTCATTTCTGCGACAGATTCATAATTACTCGCTGACCACCTTGGGATAGACAGAAACCTGCTTCTTGTCTCTTCCCTTTCTCTCGTAACGAACCACGCCGTCCGTCAGGGCGAATAGGGTATCATCCCCGCCGCGGCCAACGTTCATACCCGGATGGATCTTGGTTCCGCGCTGTCTGTACAGAATATTTCCGGCCAGCACAAACTGTCCGTCCGCTC
>CAZDOQ010000116.1:0-1778 GCA_964507035.1 uncultured Lachnospiraceae bacterium
GAAAACGGCTGGAGCGAACGCGAGGCGGATCTATCTGGAAAATGGAAGCGGAGCCACGGCGACGGTTCAGGTCAGCTATGTCCGGTGAGTTTTCAGGGGGTTCCGGAGACTTCCAGAGGTTTCCGGCGTTTTCCGGGAAATTTCGGGGAAAGCCTTGCGAAAACCGGTATCTTATACTATAATGCAAACATCAGCGCAGCAAGAGCAGGCCGGACAGATTGCGGCGGCTTACATGGCGGCATGGAGCTTTCCGTCCCCAGGGGCGGGGAGTTTTTTTTACAGAAGGCTTGGCGCCTGCCAGAGCAGAATCATAGGAGGAGAGACATGTTAGATATTAAATTTTTGCGTGAGAACTCGGAAGTGGTCAAGCAGAATATCCGGGATAAATTTCAGGACCGGAAGCTTCCTCTGGTGGATCAGGTGATCCAGCTGGATCAGGAAAACCGGGATATCAAAAAAGAAGTGGAGGCTCTCCGGGCTCAGCGGAATAAGCTGTCCAAGCAGATCGGCGCACTGATGGGCCAGGGTAAGCGGGAGGAAGCCGAGGCGGTCAAGGCCCAGGTGGCGGCCAACGCCGGCCGGGTGGACGAGCTGACCCAGCGGGAGCGTCGGGTGGAGGAGGAGATCCGGAAGATCATGATGGTGATCCCCAACATCATTGACCCTTCGGTGCCCATTGGAAAGGACGACAGCGAGAACGTGGAGGTGGAGCGGTTTGGCGAGCCGGTGGCGCCGGACTTCCCCATTCCGTATCACACGGAGATCATGGAGCGTTTCAACGGAATCGACCTGGACAGCGCCCGGAAGGTGGCAGGAAACGGCTTTTACTATCTGATGGGGGATATCGCCCGGCTTCACTCTGCGGTGATTGCCTACGCCCGGGATTTCATGATTGACCGGGGTTTTACCTACTGCGTGCCCCCCTTCATGATCCGCAGCAATGTGGTCACCGGCGTCATGAGTTTTGACGAGATGGACGCCATGATGTACAAGATTGAGGGGGAGGATTTGTACCTCATTGGCACCAGCGAGCACTCTATGATCGGCAAATTCATTGACACGGTGAATCCGGAGGAGAATCTGCCCTACACCCTGACCAGCTATTCTCCCTGCTTCCGGAAGGAGAAAGGGGCCCACGGCATAGAGGAGCGTGGCGTGTACCGGATTCATCAGTTTGAAAAGCAGGAGATGATCGTCATTTGCAAGCCGGAGGAGAGTCCCAAGTGGTTTGATATTCTGTGGAAGAACACGGTGGATCTGTTCCGATCCCTGGATATTCCGGTGCGGACCCTGGAGTGCTGTTCCGGAGATCTGGCGGATCTGAAGGTCAAGTCGGTGGATGTGGAAGCCTGGTCTCCCCGCCAGCAGAAATACTTTGAGGTGGGCAGCTGCTCCAACCTGGGAGACGCCCAGGCCCGCCGCCTGCAGATCCGGGTGGCCGGGGCGGACGGCAAGAAGTATCTGGCCCACACCCTGAACAACACGGTGGTGGCGCCGCCCCGGATGCTCATTGCGTTTTTGGAGAACAATCTGAACGCGGACGGGTCTGTGAATATCCCTGGGGCGCTGCAGCCGTATATGGGCGGGAAGACCAAACTGGTTTAAGCGCCTGCCGGAGCAGGAGGGAGACATGTCTTCTTTGGAGGAATACGGGGCAGATATACTGGTCTTTTTGATCATTGCCGGTATGGTGGCGCTGACGGTTCGGACCCTGGCGGGGAGATGGCGCCAGGGGAAATCCTGCGCCGGAAACGGCCATAGAGAGTGAAAAACGGGAG
>CAZDOQ010000116.1:1878-4214 GCA_964507035.1 uncultured Lachnospiraceae bacterium
TTTTTGCTGAATTATCAGCAGGTTTTGACAGAGGATCAATATATTTTGATTATAGCATTCTTGTTCGGAATATATTCTTGACAGCCTCACCGGAATGTGGTAGGATATGTTCATCAAAAGCGATTTTGATACCTGACGGATATTTGTGAAGAAACACAGTCGAATCAGAATCGTAGGAAGTGCCGGCCGTCTGGGCATCATTTGAATCGTTTCAAATGATGCCCTTTTGTGTGGAAGGGGAGACCTGGACGCAAAAACTCTGCGGGCGGACTCCAAATCGAAAAGAAAAGGAGAAGAAGAATTATGGGCTACAAATCCGACATTGAGATTGCACAGGAAACCGAGATGCTGCCGGTTTCTGAGATCGCCAAGACCGCTGGGATCAATGAAAAGTATCTGGAGCATTACGGCAAGTACAAAGCCAAGATCGATTACAACATGCTGAAGGAGTGCGACGCTCCGGACGGCAAGCTGATCCTGGTGACGGCCATCAATCCCACCCCTGCCGGAGAGGGTAAGACCACGACCACCGTGGGCCTGGCAGACGGTATGAGACGGATCGGCAAAAAGGTCATGGTAGCGCTGCGGGAACCGTCCCTGGGCCCGGTGTTCGGCGTAAAGGGCGGCGCGGCCGGCGGCGGCTATGCCCAGGTGGTGCCCATGGAGGACATCAACCTGCATTTCACCGGCGACATGCACGCCATTGGCACGGCCAACAACCTGCTAGCGGCTATGCTGGACAATCACATCTACCAGGGCAATAAGCTGAACATTGACCCCCGCCGGATCACCTGGCACCGCTGCGTGGACATGAACGATCGGCAGCTGCGCTTTGTGGTGGACGGCCTGGGCGGCCGGGTCAACGGCGTGCCCCGGGAGGATGGATATGACATCACCGTGGCCAGCGAGATCATGGCAGTGCTGTGCCTTTCCTCGGATATTATAGACCTGAAGAACCGTCTGGCCCGGATTGTGGTGGGCTACACCTATGATGAGAAGCCGGTGACCGCCGGCGATCTGAAGGCGGAGGGCGCCATGGCGGCTCTGCTGAAGGATGCCTTAAAACCCAATCTGGTGCAGACGCTGGAGCACACCCCGGCCATTGTCCACGGCGGACCTTTCGCCAACATTGCCCACGGCTGTAATTCCGTGATGGCCACCAAGATGGCTCTGAAGCTGGGCGACTATGTGGTGACGGAAGCTGGCTTTGGCGCGGATCTGGGCGCAGAGAAGTTCTTGGATATCAAGTGCCGGATGGCCGGACTGCATCCGTCGGCGGTGGTGATTGTGGCCACAGTCCGGGCTCTGAAGAGCCACGGCGGCGTGGAGAAGGCCAAACTGAACGAAGAGAATCTGGAGGCGCTGGAGGCTGGCCTGCCCAATCTGCTGCAGCATGTGAGCAACATCCGCAACGTGTATCATCTGCCTTGCGTGGTGGCCATTAACGCCTTCCCTACGGATACCAAGGCGGAGTTGGACCTGGTGGAGAGGAGGTGCAAAGAGCGGGGCGTCAACGTGGCTCTGTCTGAAGTATGGGCCAAAGGCGGCGAGGGCGGTGAGGCCTTGGCCAAAGAAGTGATCCGCCTGACAGAGGAGCCTAACGACTTCAGCTTCAGCTATGATCTGGATCTGAGCATTGAGGAGAAGCTGGAGACCATTGTCAAGAGAATCTACCACGGCGGCGGGGTGCAGCTGACTGCCAACGCCAAGAAGCAGGTAGAGCAGCTGACCGCCCTGGGCTTTGACAAGTGCCCCATCTGCGTGGCCAAGACCCAGTACAGCTTCTCGGACAACGCGGCCTTAAAGGGCGCTCCCAAGGACTTCACCGTGACGGTGCGGAACCTGAAGATCTCCGCCGGCGCCGGGTTCATTGTGGCCCTGACCGGAGACATTATGACCATGCCGGGTCTGCCACCGGTACCCGCCGCGGAGAAGATTGACGTGGACGAGAACGGCAAGATCAGCGGACTGTTCTAAGTTTCAATACGATTCAGAGACTTTTTTATACGAGGAGAAAAGGAGCGCCGCCCCACCGTGGTGAAAACATGGTGGGGCGGCGCTCCTTTTCGAATAAGATGGCAGGTCTGCCCGGCTCTCAGAAGATCCGTGTCCGTGTAGCCATGAAAGTAAGTAGTACTAAGCCACCCGCATTTCCACCGGAAGTCCCTGTCAGCCAACTCCTGTTCTTTTAAGTGTCATCCGCCTTTTGTACGTGAGATTTCGTCTGTCCAGGTATGTTTGGATGCGTGATGTTCCAAAATGCTCAGGATGCGCTGTAAAATTTTACGTGCGGTGGTTTCGCTCAACGGATCTTGTTTCATCATAAGAACAGTTTT
>CAZDOQ010000117.1:0-4197 GCA_964507035.1 uncultured Lachnospiraceae bacterium
TTCTGAATGGTGGACAGCCGGTGGGCAATGACAAACACGGTGCGGCCCTGCATCAGTGCGTCCATACCCCGCTGGACAATGGCCTCTGTCCGGGTGTCAATGGAACTGGTGGCCTCATCCAGGATCATCACCGGCGGATCCGCCACTGCCGCCCGGGCAATGGAGAGCAACTGCCGCTGCCCCTGGGAAAGGTTGGCGCCGTTGCCGGTGAGGCGGGTGTTGTAGCCCTCCGGCAGCCGGGTGATAAAGTCATGGGCGCCCGCCAGCTTGGCGGCGGCGATACAGTCGTTGTCTGTGGCATCCAGACGGCCGTAACGGATATTCTCCATCACCGTGCCGGTGAACAGGTTGGTGTCCTGGAGCACAATGCCCAGGCTCCGGCGCAGATCCGACTTTTTGATGTCGTTGATGCCGATGCCGTCATAGACAATCTTTCCGTCGGCAATGTCGTAAAAACGGTTGATCAGGTTGGTGATGGTGGTCTTGCCTGCGCCGGTGGAGCCCACAAAGGCAATCTTCTGGCCGGGCTTGGCGTACAGGGAGATATCGTGGAGCACCACCTTGTTGGGCTCATAGGCAAAGTCCACGTTGAAGAAGCGGACATCGCCGGTGAGCAGGGTGTAGGTAAAGGAGCCGTCCTCCTGGGGAACCTTCCAGGCCCAGTGTTTGGTCCGCTCCGGGCACTCGGCAAGCTGGCCGCGCTCGTCCTTCTTCACATTGACCAGGGTCACCTTACCCTCGTCCTTCTCCGGCTGCTCATCGATCAGGTCAAAAATCCGTCTGGTGCCGGCCACGCCCATGATCACCGAGTTCAGCTGGTTGGAAACCTGACTGACGTTGCCGGAAAATTGCTTGGTCATATTCAGGAAGGGAACCAGAATGCTGATGCTGAAGGGCAGGGCGGAGAGGCTCAGGTTGGGAGCCCCCACCAGCAGCAGGAAGCCGCCCACCAGGGCTACCACCACGTACAGTACGTTGCCGATGTTCAGCAGAATGGGCATCAGCATGTTGGCGTTCCGGTTGGCAATCCGGGCGTCCGAGTACAGCTGGTCGTTGACGGCGTCAAAGCCGTTCATGGTGGCCGCCTCATGGCAGAACACCTTGATGACCTTCTGGCCGTTCATCATCTCCTCCACAAAGCCCTCGGTCTGGGCCAGGGACTGCTGCTGCCGCAGGAAATATTTGGCAGATTGGCCGCCCACCTTCCTCACCACAAAGGTCATGATCACTACACCGGTAATCACTAGCAGGGCCAGCCAGATGCTGTAGTAGAGCATAATGCCCAGCACCGTCAGCACTGTCACCGTGGAGATCAGAAGCTGGGGAAAACTCTGGGAGATCATCTGCCGCAGGGTGTCAATATCGTTGGTGTAGTAACTCATGACGTTTCCGTGGTCATGGGTGTCAAAGTATTTGATGGACAGATCCTGCATACCGTCAAACATCTTTTCCCGCAGTTTGGCCAGGGAGCCCTGGGTGATAATGGCCATCAGCTGGCCAAAGGCAAAGCCCGCCACCAGGCTCAGGGCGTAGAAGACGCACAGCAGAATCACCAAATGCAGGACCTGGCCGGATACCGCGGCCCAGTCCCCGCTGGCCCAACTCTGCTCCACCAGGGCGATGACGTTCTGCATGAACACGGAGGGCAGGGAACTGACAATGGCGTTGAAGACAATACAGGCAATGGCAACTGGCAGCATCACCGGATAAAACTCGAACAGAGTCCGGATCAGACGGCCCATTACCCCTTTTCTGGAGATGGGAGTTTGGGTTTTATTCGACATCTTGATCACCTGCCTTGTTCTGGGATGTATAGACTTCCCGGTAAATTTCGTTGGTTTTCAAAAGTTCCTCGTGGGTGCCGATGGCGTTGATGGTTCCGTTCTCCATGACCACAATCCGGTCCGCGTCCTGGACGGAGGAGATCCGCTGGGCAATGATCAGCTTGGTGGTCTCCGGGATAAACTCCCGGAAGGACTGGCGGATCAGCGCGTCTGTCCGGGTGTCCACGGCGCTGGTGGAGTCGTCCAGAATCAGGATCTTGGGCTTCTTGAGCAGCGCCCGGGCAATACACAGCCGCTGCTTCTGACCGCCGGACACGTTGGTGCCGCCCTGCTCAATGTGGGTGTCATAGCCGTCCGGGAACTGCTGGATAAACTCGTCTGCCTGGGCCAGGCGGCAGGCCTCCACCAGCTCTTCGTCTGTGGCGTCCGGATTGCCCCAGCGCAGGTTCTCCTTGATGGAGCCGGAGAACAACTCGTTTTTTTGGAGCACCACCGCCACCTGGTTCCGGAGCACCTCCATGTCGTAATCCCGAACATCCACGCCGCCCACCTTCACGGCCCCTTCGGTGGCGTCGTACAGCCGGGGGATCAGCTGGATCAGGGAGGACTTGGAGGAACCGGTTCCGCCCACAATGCCAATGATCTCGCCGGAGCGGATGTGCAGGTCAATGTTGGATAAAGCCATCCGCTCTGCTTTCTGGGAGTATTTGAAGCTTACATAGTCAAAGTCAATGGAGCCGTCCTTCACATCCATCACCGGGTTTTCCGGATTGGTCAGGACGCTCTCCTCCGTCAGCACCTCGGTGATACGCTCGGCGGACTCCGCCGCCATGGTGATCATCACAAAGATCATGGACAGCATCATCAGGCTCATGAGGATCTGAAAGCTGTAAGTGAGCAAAGAGGACATCTGGCCCACGTCCAGATCCAAGCCCCGGGAGGAGATCACCGTGTAGGAGCCGAAGGACATGACGAAGAGCATGACAATGTAGACGCAAAACTGCATCAGCGGGTTGTTGATGGCCAAGATCCGCTCTGCCTTGGTGAAATCGTTCTTCACGTCGTTGGCGGCTACGCCGAATTTTTTCTTCTCATAGTCTTCCCGGACGTAGGCTTTCACCATTCGCATGCTCCGGATGTTTTCCTGGACGGAGCTGTTTAAGGCGTCATATTTCCGGAAGACCCGGCGGAAGATGGGCATGGTGGTCCGTACCACCAGCGCCAGGCCTACGCCCAAAATGGGAATGGTCACCAGATAGATCAGCGCCATCTTTCCTCCCATGGCAAAGCCCATGATAAAGGAGAAGATCAGCATCAGCGGGGAGCGAATGGCGCCCCGGATGATCATCATGTAGGCCAGCTGGACGTTGGTCACGTCTGTGGTCAGACGGGTCACCAGGCTGGAGACGGAAAATTTGTCTATGTTCTGGAAGGAGTAGCCCTGAATCTTATAGAACATATCCTTCCGCAGGTTTCGGGCAAAACCGCAGCTGGCGGTGGCGCAGGTGGAACCGGCCGAAGCGCCGAAAATCAGGGACAGAAGCGCCATCAAAAGCAGGGCAACGCCGTACTCCGCAATCTCCCCCATGGAGCAGCCCGCTTTGATATCGTTGACCAGATTGGCCAGCACAAAGGGGATGATACATTCCATGATCACCTCGCCTGTGACTAGAAGGGGAGTGAGGATGGATGGCTTTTTGTATTCCCGAATACTTTTCATTAATACTTTGACCATCGTGTTCGGATTCCTTTCTTCATTGTTTTCTAAATGATTTTCCCATATTCTTTTGTTATGGGACGAACAAAGCTGCTGTCTTTAAGAGACATCCAGATTTTCAGACATCTTGGAGGCAATCTCCTTGAAAAGTTGGAGCTGGCCGGGGGAGATATCCCGAGTCATGGCCTGCTCTGTTTCCTGGATACAAGCACGGACCTGAGCGTTCATCTGCACTGCCTTCTCCGTGAGCACCAGGCTTTTTAGACGGGCGTCATAGGGAACGCTGTTCCGTTCGATCAGGCCGTTCCGCTCCAAAATCTGCAGAATCCCGGTGGCAGTGGAGCGGCTCAACTCAAAAGCTTCCTCCACATCCTTCTGGAACACCAGCCCTTCTCGGGAGTGCTTCAGAACATAGAACAGCACGTGGCTTTGGACAGCGGTGATGCCCATATCAAATAAAGTCGCGTTCAGCCTCTTTTTGACTTTGTGAGACAGCAGATTGATCCACGCCCCGCAGTCAAAATCCATGCAAAGTACCAACTCCTTTTCGAAACGATCTCTAAAGTTTTTTTCTGGAGACACTTTTATACCGCGGAAACTCCTGAGAATTTCCGCAGCATAATAAGTTCGCAAACTAACAACATCTTATACTATCTTGTTTGGATTCGTTTGTCAATATGGAACTTCCTTGAGTTT
>CAZDOQ010000118.1:0-4020 GCA_964507035.1 uncultured Lachnospiraceae bacterium
TAGTATACTTGGTTCCAGGGAAATTGTCAAGGGTTTCTCCAAAAAATCCGTCAAAATTTCCTGGTTCCTGGTTTCCTGGTTTTTCGTGCAATTTTCGAGTTGTTGTGATATAATGACCCAAGAGGGGAGGGTGCGCCATGCTGCGATTTCTGGTCAATCCACATTCACGCTCTGGAAAAGGGGGAAAAATCTGGGAGGCGCTCCAGGCTTCACTGCCGGAGAATCTTCCCTATACCACTGTGTTCACCCAATACCCCGGACATGGAATCCATCTGGCCAGCGCCCTCACCGAGCGCCCGGAGGACCCGGCTCCGGTGTTAGCGGTAATGGGCGGCGACGGCAGCCTCAATGAGGCCCTAAATGGGATGCACCTGGAAAACCATCCGGCGCTGGCGTTTCTCCCCACCGGGTCCGGAAACGATTTTGCCAAGGGCATGGGACTTGCCGCAGATCCGGAACAGGAGTTAAACCGAATCCTCCAGGAACCGGCGGTGCGCCGGATTGACTATGGCTCCGCCTGCTACGGCGGTCCGGACGCCCCCGCCAGCCGCCGCTTTCTGGTTAGCTGCGGCATGGGGTACGACGCGTCGGTCTGCCGGAATATCAACCAGAGCCGGTTAAAAAAGGTCTGCAACGCCCTGCATTTGGGGAAGCTGGCCTACTTTCTCATTGGCGTCAAACAGATCCTGCTCTGCCGCCGGGTGGACGCCGTGCTCACCCGGGATGAAAATCCTCCTGTCCGGCTGAAAAATCTGGCTTTTTTCTCCTGCCACAACCTGCCCTGTGAGGGAGGCGGCTACCGGTTTGCACCGGGAGCCGTTCCGGATGACGGCTGGCTGGACCTGTGCGTGGTCACAGCCCGCTCCCGGCCGCGCCTTGCCCTGATCCTCATCGCCGCTTTGGCCGGAAGCCGCCATACCCGATTCCGGGGCGTCTACACCTTCCGCTGCCGGAAGGCTGCGCTCCGGCTTACCAAGCCCCTGCCCCTTCACACAGACGGGGAGGTGCCGGGGGATTTTTCTGGCCTGGAGATCACCTGTCATCCCCAGGGTCTTTCGGTTCTCCTGTAATCTCCCCCACAAAGACCCTCTCATGGATCCAATACAGCGCGCCCAGCACGATCACGGCCATGCCCACCGTGATCCCCCAGTACAGAGGCTCTGACTCCGCCATAAAATCCAGATACCCCAGTTCGGAAGCGGTCACGGAGAGAAGATTGGAAGCCGCGTGAAACAGCACCGGCGCCAGGAGCGTGTGGTACCGGTCGTACACATACGCAAACAGCAGCCCCAGAGGAAAGGTGTAAAGGCCTTGTAGGAGATTTCCGTGGATCACCGCAAACAGCAGGGCTGACAGCACAATGGCATACTTTCTCCCCCAGTATTCTTCCATCCGGGACATGGTAAGGCCCCGGAACACCAGTTCTTCCGAAATGGGAACCAGAATTCCCACCCCCAAAATTTCCAGAACCAACCGTCCCTGATACAGCGTACCCGCCAACTCCTCCGCCGTATCCTCATACACCAGCATCAGGCCGCTGAGATTCATCAGATTGTTGAGCAGCAGACAGGAAGCAAGCCCCAGCACAACAACCGGTAGCAGAGACAGGAGGGAGGGCTTTTCAAAGCGCCGGGCCTTTCCCAGCGCCCGGGTCCGTTTCTGATCCCACCGACGGTACAAGAGCATCAGCGGCAATGTCAGCAAGGCGCTGGCAATGCTCATCTCATAGGTATATTCTACCAACAGACGCATAGACTCTTCCACCATCTGTTCCAGATCCCAGACGCCGTTTATTCCGCTTTGATACATGACATAGGCCACCGCCCCTGTGCTGAAGATCACAGAGACCAGCATGTTCACGCCCCAGTACGTCAGCACCGGATAGATGACCCGCCAAAACTTTCGTCCATCTGATTCCATGTATTTCTCACTTCCCTTTTTCTGACTGATTCTCCTGCGCCCGGAAATCCATTCGGGCACGTTCTGCCGGAAACGTCCGGCTTTTTTATTATAGCATGACTCCCGCAGCCCAGGCAACCGGAAAAATGGAAATGCCGATTGAGCCAAAATCGCTGGCATGCTATAACGGGCATGGATAGGAGGCTTTCCATGAACGATAAGAAAGCGCGCTTTCTCCTGATTCTCCTTTCCCTGGCCCAGGACATCTACTCCATGACCAATCTGTCCTCCCGGCAGCAGGTGCCGGGAATATGGCAAATCCAACATGAAAAATTAACATTTTTTTAAAAACGAACATTTCTTTCACATATCATGAAAATCCGGGCAATGGTAAAGATTTGTTGCTGGTAAGTATTATTGGTTTCCCATATAGTTAAAACAGGACCTCCACCGGGAGGCCCAAAAGAAAGGAGGAAACTAAATGAAAAAACTGGACAAACGGTTGTTGGCAGCCATCATTTCCGTGGTTCTGGTGATCATGGGATTTACCATTGCCAAATGGGCGGAGACCGGCGGATGGACGGTCAAAGTGACTCGGATCAACTTTACCACCGATGAAGGCTATGAGATGAGCGCCAAAATGTATCAGCCGGCAAACGCAACCCCGGAGACACCGGCTCCCGGCATCCTGGCTATTCCCGGCGGAAACGCCAGTCTTGAAAATATGAGCGATTTGGCCATTGAACTTTCCCGCCGCGGCTATGTGGTGATGGCCATTGACCCTTACACCATTGGCCGCTCCGAGATTGTTGATACGTCAGACGTAGGGTCCCGTTCGGCCATGCAGTACCTGATGTCCCTGGATTTTGTGGACAGTGAATGCATAGGCGCCGTGGGACACTCCGCCGGAAGCGGAAGAGTCCGGTGGGCTGTGACGGACGATGAGGAGCAGAGTCATGTAATTGACGGCGTCAAAGCGGTGATGTACCTGGGTGCCGGCACCTTTAACCTGGAAGGCGTCAATATGGGTATCTTCATTGGAAGCTGGGACAATACCTACGGACAGGGAGAAACATCGGCCCGGGATCTGGCTACTGCTTCCGAATTTACCGAGGCTCTGGGCGCCAACCCTATTGAAATGGGACAGTGGTACGGTGACCCGGCGGAGGGCAACGCCCGGATCTTCTACACCGGAAATTCCGGCCATGCCACAGCGCTGTTGCTGAAGCAGCCTATTATGGATACGGTAAACTTCTTTGACGCAGCCTTAGAGTCAGCGGCTTTCCCGACGGAAGGAACCATCTACGTGTGGAAAGAAATCGGAACCTCCATCGGCCTCATTGGCGCGCTGATGATGCTGTTCCCGGTGATTTCCTTCCTGCTGGATCGGAAGTTCTTCTCTGGAATCCGCCGCCCTATGCCGGCACCGGTTTCCGGCGTCAATGCGCCGTTCCTGTTCTACTTCATTATGCCGGCCATCATCAACACGCTGATCTGCCAGTGGGCCATTTACAATGGGCAGATATTCCTGGGGAATTTCAGCAGCGTACTGCGGATCAACAACACCAACGGCTTTGTGTTCTGGTTCGGGTGCAGCGCTTTGCTGACGGTGACCATTCTGGCCATCCGCTTCAAGTGGGATAAGAACATCAACAAAGAGCGGATTCTTACCCATGCCAAGACCAGCTGGAAGAATCTCTTCAAGTCCCTGCTGCTGGGCTTCATTGCCGTGATGTCCGTTTACGCGCTGGTGCGAGTGGCAGAGACCTTCTGGGGCATGTCCCCCCGTCTGTGGAAGGTGCAGATCAACGTGCTGAACTCCACCCGCTGGGGGCTGTTCCTTACCTACTTACCACTGTACCTGCTGTTCTTCGGCGTGTTTAACTTCAGCCAGACCATCGGCCTGAAGCTGAAAAACCAGTCCGAAGGCAAGTTTACCTTCCTGGTATGGCTTTCCAGCACCATTCCGGCGGCGGCTTTCCTGGCCTTTACATACGGTAAGCTGTTCCTGACCGGCTACACGGCCATCACCAACGTGCAGATGTCCCGGGCTAACTCCACTCTGCTGAACTGCGTGCTGACCTACTTTATTACTAGTAAGGTGACCACCTTCTGCTACAA
>CAZDOQ010000119.1:0-3939 GCA_964507035.1 uncultured Lachnospiraceae bacterium
ATCTCCATTTGAAACTCCCGGCGGAAAGAGGCCACGATGCCCCGTTGAATCCACCGGGTTAACGGATGGTCCATGGCGCAAAAGCCGTGGGTCACCCGGGGCGCCGACAGGAGTTCGCAGGGGATCCCCGTTTCCAGCAGCCGCAGGGTATAGCGCAATCCCTCGTCCCGCAAAGGATCGTACTCTGCGGTAATGATCATGTGAGGTCCCAGTCCCCGCAGATCCCGGCACTGGCCGGGAATAGCGTAGTAGGGGACCGTCTGGCCGCTGTTGAATTGGCCGTATACCACATATCCAATCTTGGGATACGGACGCCGGGAAGCTGCCAGAGATCCATACTGGCTGGTGGAGATGGTGGGGCGAATGTCCAGCGCCGGACAAGAGAGCACCGTCAGCGCAGGGGTCTGTTCTCCCCGATCCCGGAGATACAAGGCCAGCCCGGCGCACAGATTCCCGCCGGCGCTGGTGCCGTGGAGCCCCACCCGATTTGGATCTCCCCCCAGTTGCTTTCCGTGCCGGATCATCCAGTGGTAAGCAGCGTGGCAGTCCAGCAAGGAAGCCGGGTAGTGTATGGTTTCGCTGGCGGTCCGGTACTCCACCGAAGCTACCAGACAAGGCGTTCCCTCCGCCAGGGTCAGACACCGGTAATTTTCGAGATCCAAATCTCCACCGGTGAAGCCTCCTCCATGCACATCCAGAATCATGGGAGCATTCTCCGGCAAATACGCCGGTCGGTATATGCGCAGGCGGAGTGATTGTCCCTCTTCCGGACCGGGAATCCACAGATCTTCTATGGAAGTTTCCGGGTTGGGACGGTAGGCTTGGGTAGTAGCCCGAATGATTTCTTGGAGGGAAGGGGCTCCGGCCCCTTCCCTTATATCCGTTTCCAGCGTTTTGGCCACATGGGCTTCAAACCCTGGGTAAGGCTTGAGTAGACGGCTGGCAATATACATGGCAAATCCTCCTGGCAAGCGTTTTATAAAGCCGGTACAAAAGCGCCTGAGGTGATGCCAGAGAACAAAGTCCCGCCCAGGTACACAAAGACCAAACCTACGATAATATAGATCAATACAAAGGGAATACACTTTTTGCCTAGTTCAAACACATTGCACTTGGCCATGGGAAGCAGAATGAACAGGCAAAGGCCGACGGGCGGCGTAAGAGCTCCCGTGGTGTGGACCAGGTTCATGCCAATCATAGCGGAGTAGGGCTCCAGCCCGCATGCCAGAACCAGCGTGTACATCAGCGGGAATACCCATGAGGTATTGGAGGCGTTGACACAGCCCAACAGGACAATGATCATCAGGGCAATGAACATGATCACCTTCTCCGGCAGGAAGCTGTTGGACACAAAATTGGTGACAATGCCGGCCATATCCAGCTGTGTCATCACCGAGGCCAGAACCGAAGCGCCCGCTACTAAGACCAGGATGCTGGCACAGCCGGCGGCGCCTTTTCGGATGATGCTGAACACCTCGCTGGGCTTGATGGATTTGTAGATCGCGATACTGACAAACAGCGAGTATGCCAGAGCCAAGGCGGCAGACTGGGCTGTGTCGGCCAATCCGGAGAAGATGGTCCCCAGAATGATAATGGGAGTTAAAATGGCCCAGAAACTTTCAAAAAACACTGTCTTCAGGCCGATGGCCCGCAGATCGTCTACCCAGGCATTGATCTTTTCCTGGTCACCGTTTCCGTGCTTTTTGCAGTAAAAGATCACGTAGACCATAACCAGCAGGTTGGCGGCAATTCCTTCAATGGCGGATAAGATATATAGGGTAACCAGTTCCAAACCGCCAGTGTAGGCGCTGATACTGGTTACAATAGTGCTGGGCGGAATGATACACCCCAACGTACCGGAGGCCACAATCAGGGCGGCGCTGAACAGCCGGTCATAGCCCATGTTGACCAACAGCGGGTAACACAGAGCGGCTACAGCGGCCGTGGTAGCCGGAGCGGAACCGTTCACGGCTCCGTAGAACATGGCGGTGAGAATGGCAATGATCGGGAGAAATCCCCGTCTTTTACCCAGAAAATAGGCAAAAATGTTGAAGATTTTGGTGCTAATCTGTCCCTTGGCCATTATCTCTCCGGCAATGACAAACAGAACAATGGTCAGTCCCGTGTTGCCGCTGAACAGGTTATTGGCAAAGGTGGTTGCCAGATTGGTAAAGGTCAGTCCGTCAAATCCGCCGGTCAAAAGAGGGATGGCAATGGCGCTGCTGACAATGGCAAATAGGATGGGTACTCCCACCAACAACATTAATCCAAAATATACTAGAAGAAAGATCCCTACAGCCATTATTGGTCACCTCCCCGGAAAAGACGCAGAATATGACGGATCGTGCCAGCAGCAAATCCTACTACCGGCGCAAAATAGGCAATACACACAGGCACATGGGTGGCTACAGAGTCCATGGTGCCGTCGGCCAGCGCCTGATTGAGCACATTCCAACAACCCCAGAGCATACCGATGAGGATCACAAGGCTGATCAGATAAGAGAGAGCCTGTACAACTTTTTTTCCCGCCGGCGGTAGGGCCTTTTCAATCATATTGATCCGAATATGCCGCTGATCTCTACAGCAGACAGCTAACCCCAGACTGGCGACCCAGGCGTAAGCATAGTAGGCAAGCCGGTTATAGAAAGCGGCCGCCTCCGATCCGGAGACAATCTGGACAGCGAAAGAAATCAATGTTAAAATAATTGAAATAGTCAAGGGAATCATCAGAAGATTGTCTTCCAAATGATTCAAAAACGAGGATTTTGCGTTGCTCACTTTTTTACTTCCTCCCATCACATGTTGGAAACTCCGGATGTTTCTGACTTGAGTATATTCTTATTTGTTTCCACTATCAATCGTCAATTTTTTATGATATGGTTCCAGATTGGAATCAATCGTTGGAGGTGCAGTTTCATGGAATTGAAAATTTTGGAACAATTTTTGCTATTGAGCAAAACGGAGCATATGGCGGAAACCGCAGATTTTTTTCATATGTCGCCGCCGGCGCTCAGCAAGAATATTGCCCGCCTGGAAAGTGAGCTGGGGACCAAACTTTTCGACCGGGTGGGAAGGCACATTCGTTTGAATAAGAACGGGGAGAACTATGCGGCCTATGCCAAGAAGGCGCTGCAGCTGCTGCAGGCAGGGGCGGACACCGTCAAGAAGTCCCAGTATGACATTCTGGGGCGTATCCGGATTCGCTGCCGGGCCTTTGGTCCCATTCTTTCCCCCTGTGTGGCTGCCTATGCAGAATTGAATCCGCAGGTGGACTTTCTGATCTATTACCAGGTTTTAAACGACGATTTTATTCAGGAATTTCAGGAAACAGAGGACGATTTTATTCTCTGCAGCACCCGGGAAATGCAGGATATGGAGCGGGAAAGCCAGTTGTGGGAGGGGAAAATACTGTTTCCGGAACAGATGTATGCGGTGGTATCCGCTTCCTGCCCCGCTTTGCAGGGCAAAACCGTTCAAAGTCTATCGGATCTAAGAGATATTCCCTTTGTCACTCAGATCCAACGGGACGTATTTTTTATGGATACTACCATCGCTTGCTGCCGGCAGGCAGGGTTTACGCCGCAGGCTCCTTTTCGGACGGATAATTTTTTGATCAAAATAGGGTTAGTAGAGGAAGGAGCAGCGGCGATGATTCTTCCCCAATCCTGCCTTTCCCATGCACGCCGGTTGATCCCCGATTTGTTGGAAATCCCGGTTTATACGGGAAAAGAAAGTCTGGATGAGCGGGCGATTGTATTGCTTCACAAAAAAGAGGGTTTTATGACAGAGACCGCACGGGATTTTTGGGAATTTTTGTGCGGCTATTTTCAGGAACGGCATTCTGTTGCAGGACGTGCCTCCCAAACACTTTCGTGATTTTTCTGGGAAGCCCCAATCCCGCGCATACGACGGGACTGTCGGTTAATACCGATTCTAGCC
>CAZDOQ010000120.1:0-3925 GCA_964507035.1 uncultured Lachnospiraceae bacterium
CCGGGTCTGCCGCCTGCCCCGCCTCCCTGCAGGCGTCGCGGTGAGAGTCCAGAATGCTACTGCTCGTAGAGGGGACGGCGGATCTTTTTGCGGGTGATCTCCACCAGATTCAGCTTGGTCATGTCCACCAGGACGGTTTTCACCGGATCCTGCCGGAGGCGCTCTGAAAGTTTCGCCAGCAGGGCCTGCCGATGTTCCTCCTGCTCCATGTCAATGAAATCTACCAGAATGATGCCGGACAGGTTCCGCAGCCGTAGCTGAAAGGCCACCTCCCGGGCCGCCTCCCAGTTGATTTGAAAAAAGGTTTCCTCCCGGTTTTTCCGACCGTCGTATTTGCCAGTGTTCACGTCTATGACCGTCAGGGCTTCCGTGGGCTCTATGACCAGATAACCGCCGGATTTCAGCCAGACCCGCTTCTGCAGGGCCTTCTCCCAGGCAGTCTCCAAGCTGTAGAGCTTGGCCAGGGGAAGCTGCGGGTCCTGGTAGAGCGTCAGCTTTTCCAGATCCTCCGGCTGCTTTTCCTCCAGATAGGCGGACGCTTCCTGAAAGAGAGCCGGCTGGTCTGTGATAATCTGGGTCAATTCCTGGGCCGGCAGGTCCTGCATCAGCTTCAGATAGTCCGGCTCCCCGGCGGAGAGTTTGGAAAAGCAGGTGCGAAAGGGAGCCTGCTCCCGGATGGTATGCCAGCGCTGCAGCAGCCGCTCTGCCTCCTGGCAGATCTCCCCGTCCTCCGTTTCCTGGCTGTTGGTCCGGAGAATGAACCCCGCCTCCCCCTGGCAGAAGGGGGTCAGCAAGGCCTGCAGGGCTTCCCGGCGTTTTTTGGCGGTGATCTTGGAGGAGACTGCCACCCGTCCTCCGTTTTCCGAAAGCACCACATATTTCCCCGGAAGGGAAAGTCGGCGGCTCACCACCGCGTCCTTGGTCTTCACTGCCTCCCGGGTCACCTGCACCGGAAATTCTTCTCCGGGGCGGACCTTCTCCCCCGGCTCCAGGTTGCAGTAGCAGACCTGGCCGCCGCCGATCTCCACAAAGGCCGCGTGGATATTTTTTGCCAAATTTTTCACCCGTCCCAGGTAGATATCTCCCACCGCCGCAGAGGAAGAAACTTCTCCGGAGAGAGAAAGCTGGATCACCGCATGGCCGTCCCAGACGGCGCTGAGCGTCCGGCCCTTGAGCCGGGTCACAATCAGCTTGTTCATAGAATCTCCTCCCCGAAATCCTCCAGGGATGTCAAGATTCCCTCTTTTTCCCCGTACAGGTCCAGCCGGTGGATCCGTAGCAGGCTGGAGAGGGACTGCGGTCCGGCGGAAGGCTGGTCCAACGAACGGAAAAAGCCTTCCAACACCGCCTCCGGCTTTACATTCCGGGAACTGCCCGCGTCCAGACGCAGAAAAAAGCTGCCATCTTCCTGCCACCGGGCCTCCCGGATCATGGGGCGGATGTCCGTCTCCTCCTCCCGGCTCTTGGTCTTCCGGTTCACCACAATGGATTTCTGGGCCAGGTAAGCGTCCCAGGCCGCTCCATAGTCCTGGCGGCGCAGCAGTCCTTCCGGATGCAGGCGCACCCGGTAGTCCGCTGCGGAGATGGTGGCCATGGCGTTGGTTTTGCCGGTGTCCGGCAGACGCCGGAAGCTTTTGATTTGAAAGCCCTCCGCCATCTCCCGGTTTAACCGCTCCACCTGCTGGGCGGAAGCGTTTGACGTTCCCACCTCAATGTCCACGTATTCTCCTTCTGAAGTCTGGCCGATCCCCAAGGGGGAGGCAAAGGACATGATCTGGTGGGGACTAAAACCCTGGGAGTACAGGATATCCACCCGGGCTCGGCGCAAGACCTTCTGGAAATACCGCATTACGTCCAGGTGGCTGATGAAGCGCATGGTTCCGGTTTTGGCAAAACGAATCCTAATTTTCATGGCAGATTCCTCCTCCGAACACGGCGGCCCCGCAGCCGCTGCAGGCTTCCCGGCAGTTGGGGGTCGCCTTTCCCTCCAGCGCCCTCTCCCACTCCCGGCGCAGGAACTTTTTGGTCACGCCGATGTCTATAAAATCCCAGGGGAACAGCTCCTCTGCCTGCCGCTCCCGACGGGTGTAAAAGTCCGGGTCCACCCGGGCCCGGCGAAAGGCCTGGCGCCACTTCTCCATATCAAAAAACTCGGACCAAGCGTCGTAAATGGCGCCCAGCCGGTAGGCCTCCAGAACGGCCCGGCCCACCTGCCGGTCTCCCCGGGCCAGCACCCCTTCCAGCACCGTCACATCCGCCTCATGGTACTGGAAATGCAGGGCTTTCCGGTTTAGCTGCTCCCGGAAGGTATTCTTCACCAGACGGGCCCGTCGCAGGTATTCCTCCTCCGTCTCCATGGCGGCCCACTGGAATGGGGTGAAGGGCTTGGGCACAAAGAAGGATGCGCTGGCCGTAATCTGCACCTTGCTCTTTCGCTGCTCTTTGGGCACCTCTGCATAGTACCGTTTGGCAATCTTCTCCGCCAGTTCCGGGATCCCCCGCATATCCTCCTCTGTTTCTGTGGGAAGCCCCAGCATAAAGTACAGTTTCACCTTGCTCCAGCCGCCCCGGAAGGCCTCCGCCGCCCCCTCCAGGATTTCCTCCTCCGTGAGGCCTTTGTTGATCACATTGCGGATCCGTTGGGTTCCCCCCTCCGGGGCAAAGGTCAGGCTGCTCTTCTTTACGTCCTGGATTTTGCTCATCACATCCAGGGAGAAGGCGTCGATCCGCAGGGAGGGCAGGGAGATATTCACCTTCCGTTCCCGGCATTCTTCCAGAAGGTTGGTGAGCAGCGGCGCAAGGTCCGTGTAGTCGCTGGAACTTAAGGAACTTAAAGAGATCTCCTCATGGCCGGTGGCATCCAGCATACACCGGGCGGTCTCCAGCAGATGCTCCACGGTTTTCTGGCGCACCGGCCGGTAGATCATGCCGGCCTGGCAGAACCGGCAGCCCCGGATGCACCCCCGCATGATCTCCAACACCACCCGGTCCTGGATGGCTTTCAAGTAGGGGACCACCGGCTTCAACGGATAGGGGGACTCATCCAGCCGGGTGACAATCACCTTTCGGATCTTGTTGGGGGCCTCCGGACACAGGGGTACAAAGTCCGCCAGGGTTCCGTCCGCGTGGTAGGCGGGCCGGTACAGGGAGGGAACGTAGATCCCAGGAATCCCCGCCGCCTGGCGCAAAAACTCCTGACGGCTTCCTCCCTGGGAACGGTGTTTCCGGTACAGATCCAGGAGGGCATAGTACGAGATCTCCCCCTCCCCGATATAGAACAGGTCAAAAAAGTCCGCCAGGGGCTCCGGATTGTAGGCGCAGGGACCGCCGCCAATGACCAGGGGCACGTCCCCCCCTCTTTCCGCCGCCAGCAGCGGGATCCCCGCCAGGTCCAGTACCTGCAACACGTTGGTATAGCACATTTCATACTGGAGGGTGATTCCCAGAAAATCAAAATTTTTCACCGGATCCTGGGACTCCAGGGCAAAGAGGGGAATGTGTTCCCGCCGCATCAGCCGGTCCATGTCCATCCAGGGGGAGTAGACCCGCTCGCACCAGACATCCGGGATCTCGTTGAGCATCTGATAGAGAATTTTCATCCCCAGATGCGCCTCCCCCACATCCAGAACATCCGGGAAGCACGTGGCAAAGCGAATGGATACCTGGTTCGGGTCCTTGACCACCGAGTTGATCTCCCCGCCAATGTAGCGGGCCGGTTTTTCCACTTGTAACAACAGCTCCTCGCTGCAAGCTAATTTCCGCATATTTTCCGCACCTTTTTCACCTTAAAGTCTCAGAACGACATCCATTGTACAATACGGCGGCCCATCTGTCAAAGCGCCTTCGTCATTCCGCCACGCCTTCCGGTTCGTTGTCCTTTTTTGGAAACCATTGTATCATCTCTTTCCATCGGAAACAAGGAGGC
>CAZDOQ010000121.1:0-3864 GCA_964507035.1 uncultured Lachnospiraceae bacterium
ACAGAATGCAGCAGATTTATCTGGTGGGGATAATTCTGCGGAAACTCAAGAAGAAGACTTCCTCTTGTGCATCGGTTTCCCATTTGATACAATAAGAACATCTGGGCCAATCTGGGTCGAAATGACAGAGAGGGGGAGAGCAATGGAAGAGAGGAAACAGGACGCAGAAAAACAAAGTGCGGAAAAGCAGGAGCCCATCCTCCAGGGAAGCCGGGGGACCACCCACTCCCATGTGGCGCCGGACGGGACCGTTTACACCCATACCCATTCACATGAACATACCCGGGCGGTGCTGAACCGGCTATCCCGGGCCATCGGCCATCTGGAATCCATCAAGCGGATGGTGGAAGATGGGCGGGACTGCTCGGAGGTGCTGATCCAGCTGGCGGCGGTCCGGTCTGCCCTGGGCAACACCGGCAAGGTGATCCTGGAGGACCATATCAACCATTGTATTGTGGATGCGGTGGAGCATGGAGACCGGCAGGCCATCACGGAACTGAACAAGGCCATCTCCTATTTTATTAGGTAGAGGAGCGGGCGATGCAGACAGAATTTTTACCCGTGAACCGAAGCGAGATGGAGGAGCGGGGCTGGAGCCAGGTGGACTTTGTCTATGTGTGCGGGGACGCCTACGTGGACCACCCCTCCTTTGGACATGCCATCATCACCCGGCTGCTGGAAGCCCACGGCTACCGGGTGGGGATGCTGGCCCAGCCAGACTGGCGGCAGGAAGATGCCATCCGGGAGTTTGGACGCCCCCGGCTGGCCTTTTTGGTGTCTGCGGGGAATATGGATTCCATGGTGAATCACTATTCCGTGTCCCGGCACCGGAGGAAGAATGATTTTTACTCTCCCGGCGGAAAGATGGGGCGCCGTCCGGACCGGGCGGTGACGGTCTACGGAAACTGGATCCGGCGGGTCTATCCGGATGTGCCCATTGTGCTGGGGGGTATTGAGGCCAGCCTGCGCCGGTTGGCCCACTATGACTATTGGTCGGACAGCCTGAAAAAGTCTGTGCTGCTGGATGCCCAGGCGGATCTGATCTCCTACGGCATGGGGGAGCGGTCCATTTTGGCCATTGCGGAGGCCCTGGCGGCGGGGATCCCGGTGGACCAGCTGACCTACATTCCCGGCACCGTCTATAAGACCCGCCGGGTGGAAGAGGGAGAGGGAATCCGCTTGCCTTCCTTTGAGGAACTTTCCCAGAGCCGCCGGGCCTATGCGGAGAGTTTTCGGGTCCAGTATGCCAACACAGATCCTTTTTCCGGCAAGATCCTGGTGGAGTCCTATGGGAAAAAGTTGTTTGTGGTTCAGAATCCGCCGTCCCGCCCTTTAAGCCGCCAGGAGATGGACGATCTTTATGACCTTCCCTACCGGCGGACCTGGCACCCTTTCTACACAGCGGCAGGGGGGATTCCGGCCATTCAGGAAGTGCAGTTTAGCCTCACCAGCAGCCGGGGCTGCTTTGGCGGCTGCAGTTTCTGCGCCCTGACCTTCCACCAGGGGCGGATCGTCCAGAGCCGGAGCCATGACTCCCTGCTTCGGGAGGCGGAGTCCATGACCCGGGACCCGGCTTTTAGGGGCTATATCCATGATGTGGGAGGCCCCACCGCCAATTTCCGGCATCCCGGCTGCGCCAAGCAGGAGACCCGGGGCGTCTGCCCGGACCGGCAGTGCCTGTTCCCCAAGCCCTGCCCTAATCTGCAGGTGGATCACCAGGACTACCTGGAATTGCTCCGGAAGCTTCGGACTCTTCCGGGGGTGAAGAAAGTGTTCATCCGCTCCGGCATCCGGTTTGACTATGTGATGGCGGACCGGAGCGATGAATTTCTCTGGGAACTGTGCCGCTATCATGTCAGCGGCCAGCTGAAGGTGGCGCCGGAGCACGTATCGCCCCGGGCGCTCCGGCTCATGGGAAAACCGGATCACAGAGTGTACCAGGCCTTTGAGAAGAAATTCCGGCAGGTCAACCAGGTCCTGGGCAAGAAACAGTATCTGGTGCCCTACTTGATCTCCTCCCATCCTGGCTCCACCCTGGAGGACGGCATTGCCCTGGCGGAGTGCGTTCGGGATATGGGCTATATGCCGGAGCAGGTGCAGGATTTCTATCCCACCCCTTCCACCGTATCCACCTGCATGTATTATACGGGCCTGGATCCCCGGACCATGGAACCGGTGGCGGTGATCCGGGACCCGCACCAGAAGGCTATGCAGCGGGCCCTGATCCAGTACCGGACCCCCAAGCTGCGGCCGCTGGTGGAGGAAGCGCTGCAAAAAGCCGGTCGGACGGATCTCATCGGCTACGGGAAGCCATGCCTGCTGCGCCCGGCGTCCGGCCCATCCAGAGTAGAACGTCCCCGAAAGAAAAAGGTGATCCGCCACATCCATCCCCCAAAAAGCTGAAAAAGGACCTCCCTTCCAGGATCTCCTCTCTTTTGGCGCCGCACTACGTGTGAACATCACCGTGGAGGATCTGGGCATTCCACAGCTGGCCTTTGGCGCTGCCTCCCGGTTTGAACGGGTGCCGGACGGGCTTGCCATGGTGACCATCAGCAGCGGCCGGATGCCGCGGAACATCGGAATATACTCTATAATCAAAAGATTCATGGGACAAGCTTCTCCTTGTGAGAATTGTGAGCCAAAGCGGCGGAATACCGCAAAACCGGAAGGAGTGCGTATGTCAGAGAGAGAACGGCAAAAGAAGTGGGCCAAATGGGTCGTGGGCGTGGTGGCTATTTGCATTGTCATCTACGCCTGCGTGCAAAACCTCAGCGCACTGGGGAGCGCGGTGAGTTGGCTGGTGGGACTGACCCTCCCCCTGATCTTGGGCGGAATCATCGCCCTGATCCTGGACGTGCCCCTACGTTCCCTGGAACGTCATTTCTTTTCCAGATCCCAAAAGCGGGTGGTGCAAAAGGCCCGGAGGCCTCTTTGCATTCTGGCGGCCCTGCTGATCATTTTGGGGGTGATCGCCGGGGTGGTGGTGCTGGTGGTGCCGGAGCTGGTCAAGGCGGTGACGGTGTTGGGCAACAGCCTGGTGGAGACCTTCAATTCCCTGCAGCAGTGGGGCCAGGAAAATGCCCTGGCGGATACCCCTCTGGGAAGCGTCCTGCTCTCGGTGGAGTTAAACTGGGATCGGATCCAGGAGACCGCCCTGAACTGGCTGGGCGGCGGCGTGGCAGGGATTTTGGGGACCACCGCCACTGTCATTGGCACCGTTGCCAGCCGGGTGGTCACCTTTGTGCTGGCCCTGTTCTTCAGCATCTACATACTGGGCAGCAAGGAAACCCTGAAACGGCAGACGGTGCGGGTGATCCAGGCCTGGCTTCCGGAACAGGCTTCCCGGGTGACGCTGCACATTGCCCAAGTGTTTTTGAACGCGTTCCGCCGGTTTGTGGTGGGGCAGACAGTGGAGGCCATGATTCTGGGCAGCTTCTGCGCCCTGGGCATGTGGATCCTGCAGATCCCCTACGCTCCCACGGTGGGCGCCCTGGTGGGAGTTACGGCGCTGATTCCCATACTGGGAGGGCTTATGGGCGGGGGCATTGGCGCCCTGATGATCCTGCCGGAGAGTTTTGGAAAAATGCTCCTGTTTTTGATCTTTCTGATCATTCTGCAGCAGCTGGAAGAAAAGCTGATCTATCCCCGGGTGGTGGGCTCTTCCATGGGACTTCCGGCCCTTTGGGTTTTGGGGGCCATCACCGTGGGCGGCAGCCTGGGCGGCGTGGCCGGTATGCTGTTCAGCGTGCCGGTGGCCTCCTCCTTGCGGCAGCTGCTCCGGGAGGCCACCGAGTGGAAAGAGCAGCAGAATGCGGAGAAAGCGGCCCCGGAGGTGCCGAAGGATCCCGCCGGTAAAGTCTAAGG
>CAZDOQ010000122.1:0-3864 GCA_964507035.1 uncultured Lachnospiraceae bacterium
GGTCTTGTGGGAACAAGAGTTTTGTGCTACACTGTATTAGGAAAAATGGGGTATTGGCGATTTCTTTTGCCAACCCTGTAGGAGGCAATACATGGCAGTAGACCAAAGCAAAATTCGCAACTTCTGCATCATCGCCCACATTGACCATGGAAAGTCCACCCTGGCGGACCGGATTATAGAGGCCACCGGGACCCTGACCCAGCGGGAAATGCAGGCGCAGGTGTTGGATAATATGGACCTGGAGCGGGAGCGGGGGATCACCATCAAATCCCAGGCGGTCCGGGTCATTTACAAGGCCAAGGACGGGGAGGAGTATATTTTCAATCTCATTGACACCCCCGGCCATGTGGACTTTAATTACGAGGTGTCCCGGAGTCTGGCGGCCTGTGACGGCGCCATTCTGGTGGTGGATGCGGCCCAGGGGGTGGAGGCTCAGACCCTGGCCAACGTGTATCTGGCTCTGGACCATGACCTGGACGTGTTCCCGGTGATCAACAAGATCGACCTGCCCAGCGCAGATCCCCAGCGTATCAAGGACGAGATTGAGGATATCATCGGCATAGAGGCCCAGGACGCTCCCATGATCTCCGCCAAAAACGGAATCAATATTGATCAGGTACTGGAGGCGGTGGTCCAGAAGATCCCGGCTCCCACCGGGAATCCCAAGGCGCCGCTGAAGGCGCTGATTTTTGACTCTCTGTACGATTCCTACCGGGGGGTCATTGTGTTTTTCCGGGTCCGGGAGGGCACGGTAAAAAAAGGCGCCCGGATCCGGATGATGGCCACGGAGGCGGAATTTGACGTGGTGGAGGTGGGGTACTTCGGCGCTGGCCAGTTCATTCCCTGCGAGGAACTTTCCGCCGGGATGGTGGGGTATCTCACCGCCAGCATTAAAAACGTCAAGGAGACCCGGGTGGGCGACACCATCACAGAGGCGGGCAGGTTCTGCGCGGAGCCGCTGCCCGGCTATAAGAAGGTGCAGCCTATGGTGTACTGCGGCATGTACCCAGCAGACAGCGCCAAATATCCGGAGCTGCGGGACGCCCTGGAGAAGCTGCAGATCAACGACGCTTCCCTCCAATATGAGCCGGAGACATCGGTGGCGTTGGGCTTTGGGTTCCGCTGCGGCTTTTTGGGACTGCTGCACCTGGAGATCGTGCAGGAACGGCTGGAGCGGGAGTACAACCTGGATCTGGTGACCACTGCCCCCAGCGTGATCTACAAGGTCCACAAGACCGACGGCACGGTGACGGATCTGACCAATCCCACCAACATGCCGGACCCTTCGGAGATCGAACACATGGAGGAACCCATTGTCTCGGCGGAGATCATGGTGACCACCGAGTTTATAGGAGCCATCATGGGCCTGTGCCAGGAGCGCCGGGGTGTGTACTTAAGCACCGAATATATTGAGTCTACCCGGGCGGTGCTCCGGTACGAGCTGCCTTTAAATGAGATCATTTACGACTTCTTTGACGCCCTCAAGTCCCGATCCCGGGGCTATGCGTCCTTTGACTATGAGATGAAAGGCTACGAGCGGTCCGACCTGGTGAAACTGGACATTCTCATCAACAAGGAGCCGGTGGACGCTCTCTCCTTTATTCTCCACGCCAGCACTGCCTATGACCGGGGACGGAAAATGTGCGAGAAACTGAAGGAAGAAATCCCCCGGCACCTGTTCGAGATCCCCATCCAGGCGGCTATCGGTAGTAAGATCATTGCCCGAGAGACGGTGAAGGCGGTGCGCAAGGACGTGCTGGCCAAGTGCTACGGCGGTGATATCACTCGGAAGCGGAAACTGTTGGAGAAACAGAAAGAAGGGAAAAAACGGATGCGCCAGATTGGCAGCGTGGAGGTACCCCAGAAGGCGTTTATGAGCGTGCTGAAGTTGGATGAAGAGTAAGAGGTGAGCAGATGACGAAAGCGGATTTGGGGATTTATGTGCACTTCCCTTTCTGTGTGAGAAAGTGCGATTACTGCGACTTTGTATCCATGGTAGGCTCTCCGGACGAGCAGGCCTACTATATCCGCATACTGAAAAAAGAGATCCGAAGCTTTGAGGCCCTGGAAAACCTGTACCTGGTGCGCACCGTGTTCTTTGGAGGTGGAACCCCCTCCATTATGGATATATCCCAGCTGGAGCGGGTCATGGAGCAGCTCCGGGAGCAGTACGAATTTGCGGAGGATGCGGAGATCACCATCGAGTGCAATCCGGGAACCCTCACCGAGGAAAAGCTGGAGCGGTACCGGGAGATGGGAATCAACCGTCTGAGCATCGGCCTCCAGTCCCCCCACAACGAGGAGTTGAAGGTGCTGGGCCGGATCCACTCCTACGAGGATTTCCTGGAGAACTACCGGCTGGCCCGGAAGGTGGGGTTCAAGAATATCAATGTGGACCTGATGTCCGCCCTGCCCGGCCAGAGCGTGGAGGCCTGGGAGGATGTGCTGCGCACCATTGTGGCCCTGAATCCGGAGCATGTATCCGCCTACAGTCTCTCCATTGAGGAGGGGACCCCTTTCTACGACCGGTACACCTCCACCAAGGGGCGGCTGATGCTCCCTAAGGAAAAGGAAGAGCGGGACATGTACCACATGACCAAGGATATTCTGGGGGAGGCTGGGTATCACCGGTACGAGATCTCCAACTACGCCCAAAAAGGGCGGGAGTGCCGTCACAATCTGATCTACTGGACCGGCGGCGAGTACGTGGGCTTTGGCCTGGGTGCCTACTCCTACCTGGGCGACAGGCGGTTCGGCAACCCCAAGGATAAGCAGTCCTACTGGGAATCCGCCCGGAACGCTTACCAAAATTACAAGGCTACTCCGACCCAGACGGAGAAGGCCGCCATGGAGGAGTTCATGTTCCTGGGCCTTCGGATGATGCGGGGAATTTCCACCCGGAAATTTGAGGAAAAATTCCGAGTCCCTTTCCAGGAGGTCTACGGAGAGCCGGTGCGAAAAATGCTGGCCCAGGGATTTCTGGAGGAGGACGGCAGCTGGCTCCGGTTCACAGACAAGGGGATTGATGTCAGCAACCGGCTCCTGGTGGAGTTTTTGCTGTGAAACCCGCCAAGCGGCACATAACGGAGGTACTATATTATGGAAGCAAACGAATCCATGCGCCAGGGTCTGGAAGCGGTCAGGGAAAAAGCCCGGGCCAACCAGAACCGGATCAGCATTGGAGAGATACTCACCTGCTTTTCCCACATGGAGTTGGGGGAGGAGCAGATTCACCGGATCTACCAATATCTGGAAGAACAGCAGATTATGCTGGAGGATTATGAGATCCACGATACCCGCAGTGTTTCCGTGGGGGAACCGGCTCTCACCGGGGAGGAGAAAGCCTACTTTCAGATGTATCTGGAGGATCTGAAGGCGGTGGCCCCCTGCGAGGCCGGGGAGGAGGCCATTCTGGTACAGCACCTGCTCAGTGGAGATGAGAGCGCCCAGAACCGGCTCATAGAAGGAAACCTCCACCGGGTGTTGGAGATGGCCCGGAACCGGGCTGGCCAGGGGGTGCTCATAGGCGACCTGGTCCAGGAAGGAAATATGGCGCTGGTGACGGCCATAGAGGAGTACCAGGACGCCGGCGTCCGGATCACCGGGGAACCCTTTGCCGCCTTCCTGGAGCGGAAGGTGGGGGCAGCCCTGGAGGCGCTGCTCCAGGAGCAGCGGGGCTACAGCCAGACCGGAGCGCGGATGGCGGCGGACGCCAACCGGCTGCTTACCCTGGTCAAAGAATTGGAGGAGGAGTTGGGCCGGGCAGCCACGCTGGCGGAGCTGGCGGAGAAAATGCAGCTGCCGGAAGCCTACGTGGAGGAAGTCATGCGGATTTCCTACCACGCCATGGAGAATGGAGACAGG
>CAZDOQ010000123.1:0-3791 GCA_964507035.1 uncultured Lachnospiraceae bacterium
ACAAACACGCTGCCGGCGCAGCTGGCGCAGTTGCCGCCGCAGGCAATGGAGTCGCAGGAATCCTCCTTGTTTGTGGCGCTGGGAGCATTCAGCTTGTTCTGAAGCGCCGTCAGCACAGACAGAACAAAGAACGCGCCGGGAGCCATGATAAAGATGGAAGCCGGGGTGTAACCGGAGATATGGGTCAGCACTTCAAAGCCGAACAGGGTACCGGCGCCCAGAAACTCCCGGATCAGGCCGATAATGGTGATGGCGCAGGTAAAGCCCAGGCCCATGCCAATGCCGTCAAACAGGGAGACAATGGGTCCGTTCTTGCTGGCAAACGCCTCGGCCCGGCCAAAGATGATACAGTTCACCACGATCAGGGGAATGTAAATTCCCAGGGAACTGTAGACGCTGGGCACAAAAGCCTGAAGCAGCAGATCCACCACTGTCACGAAGGAGGCAATGATCACAATATACGCGGGAATCCGGACCTTCTCCGGAATTACATTTCGCAGCAGGCCAATGAACATATTGGACATCATCAGCACCGCGGTGGTGGAGAGGCCCATTCCGATTCCATTGATGGCGGAAGTGGTCACCGCCAGGGTGGGGCACATGCCCAGCATCAGGACAAAGGTGGGATTCTCTCGGATGAGTCCGTTGGTCAACGTAGATAAATACTTTTTCATCTCTCTCCCTCCTTTACTGCCCCACGCCAATCCACTGGTAGGCAAAGTAGAGTCCGGCGTTAACCGCGCCGGTCACCGCCTCTGTGGTAATGGTGGCGGAGCTGATGGCATTGATCTCGTTTTCACCGGCATTCCCGGTCTTCACATAGGTGATGGACTCGGTCTGCTTGCCGGTGAACTGGCCTTTAAAGGAGTCGTTGGCGCAGTTGGCCCCCAGACCGGCAGTCTCATCATGGGAGATGATCTCCAGTCCGGTGATGGTACCCTCTGTGTCAATTCCCAGAGATATGTTGATATCGCCTCCGTAGCCCTCTCCGGTGGTGATATCCAGCACATAGCCCAGCACATTACCGGAGGCGTCCTGGGCCGGACGGGCGTCGTTGATGGTCACGGCTTCAAAGCCGTTTGCCGCCAGGCCGTCCGCGCTCTCTGCAATCAAAGACTGCAGGTCTGCGTCCTCCGGAATGGAAACCGCCTCCTGGAACACCGTCTTATAGGCGTTTTCCTTGGTCAGCTGGTTTTGCTCGGCAATTCGATCCTTGGTGACTTCATTGGTGAGCCCCAACGCCGCGCTGAGCACCACGGCAATCACAAACAGAATCAGTGCATCCTTCAGAATGGAACTTTTGGCCATTTTACCTGCCCTCCCTTCCGAAAGCCTTGGGAAGCGTGATCTTCTCAATCAGCGGCACCAGGATATTTCCAATGATGATGGCAAAGGAAACGCCCTCGGCCATGTTGCCGAACATCCGGAACACGCCGGTAAGCACGCCCAACAAGATGGCGTACAGAATTCGGCCCTTGAAGGTGATGGGGCTGGTCACATAGTCGGTGGCCATGAAGAAAGCGCCCATCATCAGACCGCCGCCGCAAAGCTCACAGGCCACAAAATAAAAGTCCATGCCATGGCCGCCGAACAGCAGCATAAACACAGCCACGGTGGCCAGATAGATCACCGGGATCTCCCAGGTGATCACCTTCCGGACCAGCAAAAACAGGCCGCCCACAATCAGCAGAGCCGCCGAGGTCTCCCCAATAACGCCGGGGGTAAAGCCGAAGAACATATCCGCCAGGTTGGCGCTCTCCCCCGCCTTTAAGGCCGCCAGAGGCGTGGCGGTGGAAACGCCGTCCACGGTAAAGTCATTCATCAGGCCCGCAAAGGCCAGGATCAAAAAACAGCGGGCGCCAAGAGCAGGGTTCATAAAGTTCTGTCCCAGGCCGCCGTAGAGCTGCTTCACCACAATAATGGCAAAGGCGCCGCCCACAATGGGGACCCAGATGGGCACAGAAACCGGCAGGTTCAGGCCCAGCAGCAATCCGGTGAGCACCGCGCTGTAATCCTTCAAAGTGAGAGGCTTCTTCATGGCCTTCTCCCATATGTACTCCGCTGCCACGCAGGTGGCAATACTGACCAATACCAGCACTCCGGCGTAGATGCCGAACCGGTAGATGCCGAAGGCGGTGGCCGGAATCAGGGCCAGAATCACATCCAGCATCAGGCTGTGGGTGGTCTCCTTGCTCAGCGCATGGGGACTGGTGGATACGTGGAACAGCTGGCTCATGCCTTCTCACCTCCCTCTTTCTTTGCCTCCGCTTCCGCTTTGGCTTTCTCCTCCGCTTCTGCCTTGGCTTTGGCAGCCTGAGCCTCTGCCTGGGCCTTTCTCCGGGCATCCTGAACCGCCCGGCGGCTCTGCTTAAAGGCCTGGGTCAGCCGGAGTTTGGCCGGACATGCATAAGTGCAGGCGCCGCACTCAAAGCACTCCATACCGTTCAGCTTTTCAAAGCCCTCAATGTCTCCCCGGGCGGAGCACTCGTACAATTTCTGGGGAACCAGGCGACTGGGGCAGGCGGTGACGCACCGGCCGCAGCGGATGCAGTGGGTGCTCTCATACTGGGCCACCACGTCTTTTTCCATGCAGAGAAGGGCCGAGGAGATCTTGGTCACCGGCACGTCCAGGCTCACCTGGGCCTGGCCCATCATGGGACCTCCGGAGATCACCTTCTCCGGCTGGCACTTAAAGCCGTCCACATACTCCAGCAGCTCGCTGTACAACGTTCCGGTCTTGACGATCAGGTTCCGGGGCTTGTTCACCGCGTCTCCGGTCACCGTCACTACCCGGCGCATCAGCGGGGTGGACTCGCACACAGCCCGGTAAATGGCAATCACTGTGTCACAGTTGTCCACAATGCAGCCAGCGTCCGCCGGAAGCATGGAAGAGTTGATCTTCCGGCCCGTGCAGGCATAGATGATCTGGCGCTCTGACCCCTGGGGATACTTGGTCTTTAGCACCTGCACCTGGATCTTTTCCTCATCTTTCACCTTCTCCTGCAGCAGGGCGATGGCATCCGGCTTGTTGTCCTCAATGGCAATGATGCCCTTAGCGTTGGGGAAAAGGCTGACGATCACCTTTAGCCCCCCCACCAGCCGGTCCGGCTCCTCCAGCATCATTCGGTAGTCGGATGTCAGGTAGGGCTCGCACTCCGCGCAGTTGGCGATGATAAAGTCAATGGCGTTGTCATCCTTGGGCGTCAGCTTCACATGGGTGGGAAATCCGGCGCCGCCCATGCCCACCACACCGGCCTCCTTGACGGCGGCCCGGATCTCCTCCTTGGACATTTGGGTATAGTCCCTCTTCTCTCCCACGCCGGGGGCCGGGGTGTACTGTCCGTCATTCTCAATGATGATGGACTCCACCATGGCGCTGCTGGGAGTCAACCGGGACTCAATGGCCTTCACCGTGCCGGAAACCGAACTGCAGATATGGGCGGAGATAAAGCCGCTGGCTTCTCCGATCCGCTGTCCCATCAAGACCTTGTCGCCCACGGCGACTACCGGCCTTGACGGAGCGCCCAAATGCTGCTGTGCCATGGAAAAAACCAGATCTCCCTTGGGCATCACAACCAGGCAAGGCACATCCTTGGACAGTTCTTTTCCGTCACAGGGATGCACGCCGCCCTGAAACGTTCCTGTTCCAGTACTCATCTTTTCCTCCTTTCTCCTGCCTCCCCTCTTCCAACCATTATGGAGACAGTTTTCTTACAGTATTTAATCATAATACAGATTTTTTTCAAAAACAAGTATTATTTACATCTTATCAAGGATAATCTTAATAGGAA
>CAZDOQ010000124.1:0-3667 GCA_964507035.1 uncultured Lachnospiraceae bacterium
CTCTCCCATTTTCACCGTTTTGCTGCCAAAGCCAGGCTGCCTGGAAGCGGTGCGGCGTGCTGTGTATCAGGCCGTCCAACGGACCCGAAACGCCCAGACTTACCACGCACTGCCCTGTGAACTGCCGAAGGACAACTGATCCGGCGGCATACAGTCCTTGCTCAAACGCCAGCGCTCTATGGCGCAGAGACAGGCAGTATTCTCGCAAGTGATCGGGAAAGGAATTTTGTTCCTCTATTTTCAGCGCCTTGAGGTAAAAACTCCGGCTCTCATAAAAGTAGTGGTAGATCTCCTTGAGCAGTTCCAGCTGCTCATTGAACCCCGTATCGCATTTGCTGCCCTGCACAAAAGCGATAAACTCTATGTTAAAGATCCAGTTGACCAGGTCGTATTTGTCCTCGAAAATGATAATAGAAACTCTTGCGATTCCTGCCGGTTTTTCTGTCTCTATCCAACATACAGATAGTCCGCCATCACCGGCTGCAGATGCAGGTTCCGCAGGTCCCGATAGACTTCTTTCACGGAGCGGCCGTCTGAAATCTCAAACTGCTCGTCTCCCTTGTCCTCCAGTTCCTCCACATGTTCTCCAATGCCGGTGCTGACCCCGGCGGAGATCTTGGTGGCGGCAATCTTCATCAGATTGTCCCGGACCCGGGCGCACTCCCGGGTGGAAACGGTGATGCTGGCAAAGGGCATAAAAAGCCGGTACGCGCAAACCACCTGGAGCAGCTGGGCCTCATGGACATCCATGGGATTGATCCGGTCGTTGTTGATGATGGGCCGCAGCCGCGGGCAGGAAAAAGCAATCTCCCCGTGGGGATACTTTTTCTGAAGCAGCCAGCCGTGGAGGCCGGTGGCAAAGGCATCCTTCCGGAAGTCGTCCAACCCCAGCAGCGCTCCCAGCCCCACGCCCCGCATGCCGCCCCGGAGCGCCCGCTCCTGGGCGTTCAGCCGGTAAGGGAAGATCCGCTTGTGCCCTGCCAGGTGCAGGGTCTCATACTTGTCCGGATTATAGGTTTCCTGGAACACCGTGACGTAATCCGCCCCGCACTGGTGCAGGTAGGCGTACTCGTCCGAATTCACCGGGTAAATCTCCAGGCCAATGACCCGGAAATACTCCCGGGCGATCTGGATAGCCTCCCCAATATACTCCACCGGAGACTTGCTCCGGCTCTCCCCGGTGAGAATCAAGATCTCCTGAAGGCCGCTCTGGGCAATGGCGTCCATCTCCTTGCGGATCTCCTCCGGCTTCAGCATGGCCCGGCGGATCTTGTTGTGGCAGTTGAAGCCGCAATAGATACAGTAGTTCTCACAATAGTTGGCAATGTAGAGGGGGGTGAACATCTGGATAGAATTGCCAAAATGTTTCTCTTTCTCCGCCTTGGCGCACTGGGCGATTTCCTCCAGATACGGCATGGCTGCCGGGGACAGCAGCGCCCCAAAATCCTCCGGCCGCCGGTTGTCCCGGGCCAGGGCCCGGCGCACGTCCGCCTCCGTATACCGGTTATAGTTATAGGCCGCCGTTTCCCGGAGCACCCGGTCCATGATCTCCGAGCCAATGTCCTCCATATCCGGCAGGTACATCATGTGGTCAATCCGGTTGGCTTTCTGGTGCTCCCGAATCTCATCGCTTAAAATACTCTCGTTTACGTGGTTCTCCAAACTCATTTTCTATCTCCTGCTTGTGTGCTTGTGAAATTACGTCCGGTTTCCGCCGCCTAGAGTTCTTGCTTCCTGCCCCTCTACTCCTGCAGATAGCCGGTCAGGGGGGAGGAAGCGGCTCCGCCCTTCTCCATGACCCGGCCCAGGCCTGCCAGGTAAGCGGCGCGGCCCGACTCAATGGCTTTCCGGAAAGCCTCCGCCATGACCGACACATCCCCGGCTGTGGCAATGGCCGTGTTGGCCATAATGGCCGCCGCCCCCATCTCCATGGCCTCGCAGGCCTGGGAAGGACGGCCAATACCGGCGTCCACAATCACCGGCAGCTCTATCTCGTCAATGAGGATCTGAATGAACTCCCGGGTGCACAGCCCCTTGTTGGAGCCGATGGGCGCCGCCAGGGGCATAATGCAGGAGGCACCGGCGTTCGCCATATCCCGGGCTGCATTCAGGTCCGGATACATGTAGGGCATGACCATAAAGCCCTCCTTGGCCAGGATCTCCGTGGCCTTTACGGTTTCATAATTGTCCGGAAGCAGGTACTTGGAATCCCGCATGATCTCAATCTTCACAAAGCCGGTGCCGCAGATCTCCCTGGCCATCCGGGCAATGCGCACCGCCTCCTCCGCGTTCCGGGCGCCGGAGGTGTTGGGAAGGAGGGTGACCCCCTCCGGGATGTAATCCAAAATGTTGGCCAGGCCACCCTCATTGGCCCGGCGCAGGGCCAAGGTAATCATCTGCGCCCCGGCATTTTCCACCGCCGCATGAATCAGTTCCAGCGAATACTTGCCTGAGCCCAGAATAAACCGGGAGGTAAAGGTGTGCTCCCCCAGCTTCCAAGTGTCTTGAGTCTTGTCCATGATCTTTTCTACCTTTCCTTGATCTTGGCGTGTCTTTTACGCCATCTATTGGTCCCCGGAGGGTGTTTCCATCAAAATCCGCTCCACCGCCAGATTGGCCTGGTGGGCAGCGCACAGGGCCACCCGGGGCGCCATAAGCCCGTTGCCGGGTTTTGCCTCCGATGTTCCGTCCCCGCAGAGGAAAAAGTGCTTGCCTACCCGCCGGGTCTGAATCCGGTTGCTGGCCCCGTATCCGGCCATGCCGCTGGCGGCAATCAGGGGTTTCTCCGGAAAATGCTCCCGAATCCCGTTCACCAACATGGCCTTCTGATCCGGCCGGTCAAAGGCTTCCAAAATATAATCCCAGTCCCGGAATAGTTCCGGCAGATTCTCCTCCGTCACCCGCTGGCAGCGAACCTGCACGTCCAGATACGGGTTGATCTCCCCCAAAATCTCCTCCATGGCCTGGGTTTTTGCTAGTCCCACATGCCGGAGAAAATACTGCTGGCGGTTCAGATTGGGGGGATCCACCGTGTCAAAATCCACCAGCAGCAGATGTCCTACCCCAATCCGGGCCAGGGACACGGCAATGTGGGAACCCAGACCTCCCAGACCGGCCACCGCCACCCGGGCGGCGGAGAGCCGCTGCTGCACGGTCCGGGTGTGGCGCTCCTCCAGGGACCGCCGGATTTCCTGCCGGGTGAAGGGTACGCCTTCCTGCGCTCTCTGCTCTCCTTGACCTGCCACTGCCTCAGCCCCCTCCCACAAAACTCACAATCTCCAGCACATCCTCCGGCTGGAGCCGGGTCTCTCCATACTGAGACCGGGGCACCAGGACTCCGTTTCTCTCCACAGCGATCCGGTCTTCCCGGTATCCCTTTTCCCGGACATATTCCGCCAGGATCATGCCTATGCCTCCGTTCTCCGGCTTTCCATTCACCTGCACTACAACACCTCCTTGATCCCTTGCTTCATAAGAATCCTGCCTGACAGGTTGCCTATGAAGCAAAAAAGAGTCCACAAAGAAATACACCCGCGGTGGTGCACCCCTTCGTGAACTCTCATTCACTCTCAACAAAACGGCTATTCTGCTGCCTTTACCAAATATAAAACCTTTTTTCGGTTTTGTCAATCCTTCTGTTTCTTGAGTTTCCGCAGAATTATCCCCA
>CAZDOQ010000125.1:0-3594 GCA_964507035.1 uncultured Lachnospiraceae bacterium
GACGGTTTCTGGGCCCTGCTGACGCCGGTGATCATCCTGGGAGGCATTTACTCCGGCGCTGTCACTCCCACAGAAGCCGCCTGTATCTCCGTGGTGTATTCCCTGATTGTCTCTCTGTTTATCTACCGCTCCATGAAGATCGGGGAAATTTGGAAAGAAATCTGCGGTTCCGTCCGCTCCTACGCGCCCATCCTGTCTTTGATCGCTCTGGCCAGCGCCTTCAGCCGGGTTCTGACCCTGATTGGCGCCCCCAGTATGCTGGCAGATTTCCTGTTGGATAACTTCTCCAGCAAAGTACCATTCCTCATTGCTCTGAATATCATCCTGTTGATCCTGGGCATGCTCATTGATGTGGGACCTGCCATTGTGATCATTGGACCACTGTTAGCCCCCATTGCCACGGCTCTGGGAATTGATATCATTCACCTGGGAATCGTGATTGTGACCAACCTGGCCATTGGCTTTGTATCCCCGCCCTTTGGGCTCAACCTGTTTGTGGCGGCTCCCATGGCCAAAGTATCGGTGGGAGCGCTGGGAAGAAAGTGTATCCCCTTTATTTTGAGTTTCCTGGTAGCGCTGATTTTGATCACTTTCGTTCCCGCCATTTCCCTGACTCTGTAATCCGAAAACACTGCGGCAGAGAAACACAAAAAGAAAATTTACATACAAGGAGGAGAACACATGAAAAAGGCATTGGCACTCATTTTATCCACAGCTCTGGCATTGAGCCTCACCGCCTGCGGCGGAGACCCCGGCTCATCCGGCACGACCGGAGAAACCCAGGGTGCAGAAACCAGCGGAGGCACCTCTTCGGAGCCTCAACGGTTGCTCTACATCCATGGAGCCAGTGACGACTCCATTCTCCAGGTGACAGCGGAATACTTTAAGGAGTTGCTGGAGGAGAGAACCGACGGTCGCTACACCGTGGAGATCCACCCGAACTTTGAGTTGGGTTCCCTCACCGAAAGCGTGGAAATGATCAAAGCCGGAGAAGTACAGCTGTCCGGCGTAACCCTGGGTTCCTACTATGCCTCGGAACTGGCTTTTGTGGACCTACCCAACGCGGTTCCCACCATTGAAGCGGCCTATAAACTCTACACGGAAACGGATTTCCGTACCCTGGTGGACGACATCATGCGGGAACAGGGAATTGAACTTCTCTCCTTTGGCGCCGTCTACTTCCGGGAAATGAGCAGTAATAAGCCCGTTTATTCCGTGGATGACGTGACGGGCATCAACATCCGCACTCTGGAAAATTCGCTGCACACAGCCTATTGGTCCGCCCTGGGGGCCAATCCCTCCCCCTTGGCCTGGTCGGAAACCTATCTTTCCCTACAGCAGGGCTTGGTGGATGCTCAGGAAAACCCGTTGGATTCCATTGTCAGTTCCAAACTTTACGAGGTACAAGACTACATTATCAACACCAACCACATTATATACACGGCACCGGTGATGGTCAACAGTTCTTTCTTTAACACCCTGTCCGAGGAGGATCAAGCCATCTTCCGAGAATGCGGCGCTGAGACGGAAGAATACGTCTATGAATACGGCCGCGAATACGAAGGACAGTTGCGAGAAGAGTTGGAGAACCAGGGCATGGAATTCATTGACCTGTCCGAGGAGGAACTGGCCCGATTCCGGGAAAAAGCCGCTCCAGTCTATGACACCGTGCGGGAGCAGATTGGGGACGAAACCATGGATGCATTCCTGGCCGCCATTGACTCGGTGACCCAGTAAATGGATTGTCCCTTTTCATTCTTAGTTTCCAAGGCTTGCCGGATCCTGCTGCGTCCGGCAGGCCTTGACGTTGTCTTGCCTCTGTTTTCTTCTCTTGAGTTTCCGCAAACTGTAATGAAAAATTAGAAATGTCTTCCCGAAGTACCAATCTGCCGGTTTTTTCAGGTATCCAGAATGGCAGTCCTGTTGATAAAGGCACTTTCATAAACCCCGCTGGAACCGGACTTTGGGAGACATATTCTTTTATCTTAAGCGGTCAGTTCAAGGCAGAGTTGACGGTATGCCGGAGATACCTTTCGCCAGCCGGTAATAGCAGAAGAAAACTTTTTCCTTTCTAGGATTTGCTGTCTTTATGATGGAAACTTTTAGTGCATTTGATTCAGATTCCATCGAAATCATTGCCAGAAATGCCATGCATAAGGTGATATAAAAGTTAAGGGCATTCATTGCACAAAGCTTCCGTACACGGAAGTTTTCAAATTGGAACATCTGCTTTTTGCAGCGGAAATATTCCTCGATCTTCCATCTGGAAAAGTAAGTTCTGGCCACTTTGATCACATCTTCTTTCGATTTGATCTCTTTGTTGGTGGCAAGCGTCATTGGATGTTCTGTAATGCCGTAAACCGGCACCGGATAAATGTTTTTTCTGGATGCCGCGATCTGAACTCTGACATGGGAAAGGTAGGCATCGTGATCTTTTCCCTTGTAAAACACACTTGTTTTGACTTTGCCTTTTCGCCGGTTACGCAACTCTGTGGCGGGAGTCCATTTGTTATGATTACGAAGCCCCTCCCTTTCTCAAGTTGAGATTTTCTCCGGAGACACACTCTGCAGAACCCGGCAGGTCTGTAAAGGCCTGCGCCGCTTCCAGGCTGGCCTGAAAGCGGTCCATGATGAAGGCCCGGACTCCCTCCCGCCCGATGATGAAGGCGTTGGGGTCCCCTTCCCGACGGCTTTCCTTTTCCCGGGCGTGGTCTAGCAGGCCGCATAAGTGGGGATGCGGGTTATAAAATACGTCGGCTCCGTTGGCTTTACAGTGCTCCCAGAGCCGCACGCAGGAGGAGGCATAGGCGAGAGCCTGATCGACGCTCCACTGGACCCCATAGGGATAAGCCTCCCCCGGATACCGGCCGGGACCAAAGATGCCGAAGCCTCCCATCATCACCGCGTGATGCCGTTCCCCCTTGTCATGAACGTCAAAGGCAAAATTCAGGCAGCCAGGAGTATGGCCTGCCCCGTCTAAAATTTCAATCTGGTGGTCTCCGTAGGTCAATACGTCGCCGGGACGAATCAGCTGGTCCACCCGGGGCAAGATAAGAGGTTTTCCCGGACCCATGTTTTCGTGGCACCAGGACATATAGGCGGCATCGTCCGGGCTCATATACACAGGACAACCGTACTTTTCCCGAATGCCTGGCGCTCCCAGGTAGTGATCCAAGTGTCCGTGGGTGATCAGCAAGGCACAGATTTTTTGCGAGTTCAACCCCAGTTTTTTCAGGCCCGGCTCCAAGATACTCTCACAAGCATCTACGTCGTCTGTAGCCTCCATCAGCACCAGGCCTTGGCTGGTTTTTAAAATATAGATTCCTTGACGCTGGTTTCCCACGAAAAAAAGATCGTCAAACATGGAAACCGGCTCTATGGGTTCATAGAGCTTCACCGAACCCCTCCGGTGCGGCATGTTCATTTTTTCTTCCTGAGTCATGGCTTTCTCCTTCTTTTTTGGTCCAATAAACCTAAAATTCAATAATCTCCATTTGAAACTCCCGGCGGAAAGAGGCCACGATGCCCCGTTGAATCCACCATGATTTTCCGCCATACTCAACCGTGCACAGCTTTTATCGTCGCGCCCGAATC
>CAZDOQ010000126.1:0-3571 GCA_964507035.1 uncultured Lachnospiraceae bacterium
ATCAGGACAAGGGCGTTCCCCGGGAGACGCCCCTGTCCTTTTTGTTTTCTATGGGGCTTTGCCGCATAGAAAACAAAGAACTTTTATTTACCGTTCGTATGGATTGAGAAAGTGAGGTATTCTATGTCCGCGTATTCTTTGATCGATACCCTATGGGTATTCCTTGCCGCTATTCTCGTTTTCTTTATGAATTTAGGCTTTGCCAGTGTGGAAGCCGGCTTCGCCCGCTCCAAAAACACCGTGAACATTCTGTCCAAAAACTTTATTGTCTTTGCCGTCTCCTCCCTGGGCTTCCTGCTGCTGGGCTGGGGCCTCATGTTCGGCGGCAGCAACCCGTTCATTGGAACGGAGCACCTGTTCATTCTGGGAAACCAGGATTTATCCTTTTACGATGAGACCCTGACCTCCTCCGTACCCTTTTGGGGCAAGTTTTTCTTCCAGCTGGTGTTCTGCGGCACCGCCGCCACCATTGTATCCGGCGCGGTGGCAGAGCGGGTTAAATACGTTTCCTTCATCCTGTTCTCCTTTGTTTTGACCCTGGTCATCTATCCCATTGTGGGCCACTGGGTCTGGGGCGGCGGCTGGCTGTCCCAGCTGGGCTTTATGGATTTTGCCGGCGATACCGTAGTCCATTCCCTGGGCGGCTGGGCAGCCCTGGCCGGCGCGCTGCTGCTGAGGCCCCGGATCGGCAAGTATGGCAAGGACGGCAAGCCCAAGGCCATCCCCGGCCACAGCATGTCCCTGGCGGTCATCGGCCTGTTTGTCCTCTGGCTGGGCTGGTTCGGCTTCAACCCCGGCTCCACTATGAGTTTCCAGAACCCTTCGGATGTGATGCACATCCTGATGACCACCAACACCTCCGCCATTGCCGCGGTGCTCACCTCCACCGTCACCTCCTGGCTGGTCATGGGGAAACCGGACCTGGGCATGACCGTCAACGGCTGCCTGGCCGGGTTGGTGGGCATCACCGGAAGCTGCGCGTATGTCTCCATTTCCACCTCCCTGCTCATCGGCGCCATCGCCGGCATCCTGGTGGTGTTTGCCGTCCGGTTCTTTGACAAAATCAAGGTGGACGACCCGGTGGGCGCCACCTCCGTCCACCTGGGCTGCGGCATCTTCGGCACCCTCTGCGTGGGCCTCTTTGCCCAGGAAGGCGTCACCAGCCTGTCCACGGCCAACGGGCTGTTCTACGGCGGCGGCTTCGGCCTTCTGGGGGTACAGATTCTGGGGATTGTTGCCATCGGCGTTTTCTCCTTTGTCACTTCCGGCCTGGTCTGGCTGGTGTTAAAGCACACCGTCGGTATCCGCGTTTCCCGGGAGGAGGAGATCCAAGGCCTGGACATCGGCGAGCACGGCAACATGGCCTACCCGGATTTTGCCCTGGTCACGGAGGACCTGGAGGAGGACGCGGCGCCTACACCGGTGCCCGCTGCCGCAACCGTTGTCCCCGGGAAGGCAGCAGTCAGCATGGAGAAGGCGGTCCCGGTGGAGCACCACGAAACCAAGGGGGCCAAGATTACCAAGGTAACCATTCTGACCAACCAGAACAAATTCTCCCAGCTGCAGGAAGCCCTGGATACCTTAGGGATCACCGGCCTCACCGTCACCAACGTCTTTGGCTACGGCGCCCAGAAGGGGCACCCCCTCTACTTCCGGGGCAACCCCATTGCCTCCCGGCTGCTGCCCAAGGTGAAAATTGACATTGTGATCTGCAAGGTGCCGGTGGAAACCCTGGTCAAGACCGTCCAGGAAACCCTCTACACCGGCAACTACGGGGACGGCAAGCTGTTCCTCTACGATGTGGAGGACGTGATCAAAATCCGCACCGGAGAGCGGGGCTACGATGCCCTGCAGGATGAGGAGGCGTAAACCGGCCAAAAGCCGCAAAAACCCTGAAACCTGACCTGTTTTTGCGACAAATGGTAAAACCCTGGAGCATGCTTTCCGGTGCTCCAGGGTTTCTTATGTCCCGCAACTTCTTCCTATATTTATTAATGGAGTTTTATAAATCGACTCCAGGCCAAACTGCTGTCTGCCCGCATGCCTTTCGCTTACTGGGCAGCCAGCTGCCGGAACGCCTCCAGCGCCCGGTCCAGGTCCTCCCGGGAATGGGCTGCCGAAAGCTGCACCCGGATCCGGGCCTTGCCCTTGGGAACCACCGGATAGACAAAGGACCGCACATAAATCCCCTGCTGCATCATCCGATCCGCCGCCCGGTTGGCCTTCTCCGCCTCATAGAACAGCACCGCCACAATGGGATGGGTGCTCTCAATGACCTCAAAGCCCATCTTCTGGATCTCGCTGCGGAAATAGCGGGTGTTTTCCTCCAGCTTCTCCCGCCGCCAGCCATCCTTGCGGGCAATCTCCAGGGCCTTCAGCGAGGCCGCCGCAATGGAAGGGGCCAGGGTATTGGAAAACAGGTAGGGCCGGCTCTGCTGCCGCAGCATGTCCACAACCGGCTGGGCCGCGCACACATAGCCGCCGCTGGCGCCGCCCAGAGCCTTGCCCAAGGTGCCGGTGAGAATGTCCACCCGGCCCTCCACGCCGCAGGCCTCCGGGGTGCCCCGTCCGTTTTTGCCTACAAATCCGGCGGCATGGCTGTCGTCCACCATCACCAGGGCGTCATACTGGTCCGCCAGCCGGCAGATTCCCTGCAGATCCGCTAAAATTCCATCCATGGAGAACACACCGTCGGTGACAATCAACCGGATCCGGGCATCCTGCGCCTCCTGCAGGCACTTTTCCAGCTCCTCCATGTTGTTGTTTTTGTACCGGTATTTTGGGGCCTTGCACAGGCGGACGCCGTCAATGATGCTGGCGTGGTTCAGCTCATCGCTGATCACTGCGCAGTCATCCTTCAGCAGGCACTCAAAGATGCCGCCGTTGGCGTCAAAGCAGGAGTTGTACAGAATGGCATCCTCCATGCCAAAAAACTCCGCCAGGCTTTTCTCCAGCTGCTTGTGCACCTCCTGGGTGCCGCAGATGAAACGCACGGAGGAAAGGCCGTAACCCCAGCGGTCCAGGCCCTCCTTGGCCGCCTCCACCAGCTCCTCGCTGCCGGCCAGGCCCAGGTAGTTGTTGGCGCAGAAGTTCAGGCAGTCTCCGCCCTCCACCGTCTCAATCTTGCTGCCCTGCCGGGTCCGGATCTGCTGCTCCTCCTTGTAGAGGCCCTCCTGCTTCAGCTGATCCAATACGTTCTGAAACTGTTTGTATGCTGTCTTCATTTTGCCTCCTCCTGGTGCAGCTTGGTCCAATCCAATACCACCTTGCCGGATTGCCCGGTGTTCATGACCTCAAAGCCCTTCTCAAAATCCCGCACGTCAAACCGGTGGGTGATAATCTTTTCCACATGCAGGCCACTCTCCAGCATGGCCAGCATCTTGTACCAGGTCTCAAACATCTTCCGCCCGTAAATGCCCTGGATGGTCAGGCCGTGGAATACCACCTTATCCCAGTCAATCTGCGGCGGCTTGCTGTGGATGCCCAGCAGGGCAATCTTTCCGCCGTTCTTCATGGTGTCCACCATGGACGCAAAGGCGCTGGCATTACCGGACATCTCCAGGCCCACGTC
>CAZDOQ010000127.1:0-3457 GCA_964507035.1 uncultured Lachnospiraceae bacterium
AGAATTGCAGCTATCTGCCGCCGGGTTTCCTCCAGGCTCTCTCCGTTCTCAATTACCTGGTCGCTTAAGCTTCGGAATTCCGCCTCCGGCAGCTGGCTGGCCATGATCTCCCGGCACTTTTCCAGGCTGTACCCCCGGCTTTCCTGGAGCCGCCGGATCCGCACCGGCTCCGGGGCGTGGATGTACCAGACCGTGCCGCAGATCTGGGAAAGATTAGCCTCCCGGGGCAGAGCCGTCTCCAGGGCCACCAGCGGGCGTCGGCTTGCCTGGATCCGGGCCCGGGTCTCCCGCTCCACCAGGGGGTGGGTCAGGTGGTTTAGGAGCAGCCGCTTGCTTTCCTCCCCAAAGACAATGGAGGCCAGCCGGGGCCGGTCAATGGTCCCGTCCTCCCGGCAGATCTCCGGTCCAAAGGCCCGGACCACCGCTTCATGGGAGGCGCCGCCGGGCTCCATCAGTTCTCTGGCAATCCGGTCCTCCTCCAGGATCTCCGCCCCGTACTCCTGTTCCAAAATGTGCAGCACCGCGCTTTTGCCGGAACCCACGCCGCCGGTGATGCCAATGACCCGCTTCTCTCCCATCCTGTGTCTCCTCCTGTGTTTCCCGGCGCTGATTGAATTTCCGCCCATGCGGTCCTCGCGCCGGTTGGGTTTCTGCCGTGTTTCCCTGCGCTTATTTGGCTTATTTGGCGTCCAGCCAGTTGTCTCCCACGCCCACCTCCACGGCCAGAGGCACAGAGAAGGAAGCCACGCCTGTCATCTCCTGGGCCAGCAGTTCTCTCACCTGCTCCGCCTCCTCCCGGGGGGCCTCCACCAGCAGCTCATCGTGGACCTGCAGAATGATCCGGGACCGAAGCCCCAGTTCCCGAAGCCGCTGGTCCACCCGGATCATGGCCATTTTCATGATATCCGCAGCGGTACCCTGGATGGGAGAATTCATGGCCACCCGTTCTCCAAAGGACCGTTGGTTGAAGTTGGAGGACTTGAGCTCTGGAATGGGCCGCCGCCTCCCGTACAGGGTGGTCACGTAGCCCTTCTCCTTTCCCTCCCGGACCATCCGGTCCAGAAAGGCCTTGACCCCCGGATAGGTCTCAAAATACTTTTGAATATAGTCGGTGGCCTCCTTCCGGGAGATGCTCAGATCCTCGCTGAGGCCAAAGGCGCTGATGCCGTAGACAATCCCAAAGTTCACCGCCTTGGCGTTTCGCCGCTGCTGGGGCGTCACTTGGTCCAGGGGAATGTGGAACACCTGGGAGGCGGTGATCTTATGGATGTCCATTTCCTCCCGATAGGCCTCAATCAGCCGCTCATCCCCGGACATGTGGGCCAGAATCCGCAGCTCGATCTGGGAATAGTCCGCGTCCACCAGCACCATCCCCTCCTCCGGCACAAAGACCCGGCGCAGCACCCGGCCTTCCTCCATCCGAACCGGAATGTTCTGGAGGTTGGGATCCGTGCTGCTGATGCGCCCGGTGGCGGTGATGGTCTGGTGGAAGGTCCCGTGGATCCGGCCGTCCGGCCCAATAAAGCCCACCAGACCGTCTGCGTAGGTGGATTTCAACTTGGTCAGGGTCCTGTACTCCAGAATCTTGCCCACCACCGGCACATGGGGCCGCAGCTTTTCCAGCACATCCGCCGAAGTGGAATAGCCGGTCTTGGTCCGCTTGCCCCCGGGCAGTCCCATTTTCTCGAACAGCACCTCCCCCAGCTGCTTGGGAGAGTGAATGTTGAACTGGCAGCCGGTCATCTCATAGACTTCCTGCTCTAGACTGGCAATCCGCCCCTCCAGGTTCCAGCTGTACTCCTCCAGGGCCTGGCGCTCCACCCGGACGCCAGCCTTCTCCATCCGGTCCAGGCTGAAGATCAGGGGCATTTCCACCTGCCGGAACAGGTCCGCCATACCTGTATCCGCCAGCTGCTGCGCCAACACCGGCATGGACCGGTAAGGGAGCACCGCCAGCCGGGACACATGCTCCCGAAACACCTCCGGAGCCGCCTCTGAAAGGGGCGTTTTCCCCAAAAGCTCAGAAGGGGCCGGCACCGTCTGGCGCAGATAGTCCCGGGCCAAGTCCTCGTAGCCGTAGCTGCTCTTTAAGGGGTTCAGCAGGTAGGCCGCCACCCCGGCATCAAAGTAGGCCTTCTGTTCCCGCACCGGCAGCGCTTTCAGCAGCGCCTTTAGGTCCAGCACCGCCACAGAGCCGGACCGCTCCGCCGCTGCGTCCAGCCCCTGGGCCAGAAATGCCGGCGTCATCTCTTCCCCGGCCGGGAGGTACACCGTTTCCTCCGGTCCCGGGGCTATCACCATTCCCAGCAGCGCTTTGTTCTGGGTCACCGCCTGCACTGCAAAAGGCGCCCCGGTTCCCAACTCATCCAGAAAGGCCGCCGCCTCCGCCAGGTCCGTAATCTCCCGCCAGGTCAAAGGCGTTTCCGGCCCGGCTTCCTCCCAGGCGCCTGGGTCAAACCGCTTCAGCAGAGATTTCAACTCCAGCTGCTTCATCATCTCGTAGGCTTCCCGGGTGTACAGATCCCCAAGACGGGCCGCCTCCCAGGAAAATTCCACCGGCGCCGTGACGCAGATGGCAGCCAGCTTCTTGCTCATCTGGGCCAGATCATAGTGCTCCCCCAGCGCCTTCTGGGCCCGGGGCGGCTTCACCTCCGGCAAATGGGCGTAGGCGTTTTCAATGCTGTGGTAGGTGGCAATCAGATTGGTGGCTGTCTTCTCCCCAATGCTGGGCACCCCGGGGATGTTGTCGGAAGAGTCTCCCATCAGGGCCTTCACGTCTATAAACTCCTCCGGCGTCACTCTGTACTTTTCCTGGACCTGACTGGCCCAATAGTTTTCCGTCACCGTCTGGCCGCCTTTTGTCTTGGGAATTCGGATGCAGATATGGTCCGAGGCAATCTGCAGCAGGTCCCGGTCCCCGGAGACCAGGGTCACTTCCATGCCCCGGGCTTCACTCTGCCGGGCAATGGTCCCCAGAATATCATCCGCCTCATACCCGGGCTTTTCCAGAATGGGCACACCGCAGGCTGTGAGCATCTCCTTCATCAGCGGCACCTGGGCGTGAAGGGCCTCCGGCATGGGCTTCCGGGTCCCCTTATAGTCCGGGTACATCTGATGCCGGAAGGTGGGGTCTTTCCGGTCAAAGGCCACGGCCAGATACTGGGGCTGCTCTTCCTCCAGGATCTTGAACAGGATATTTAAAAATCCATAGACCGCGTTGGTGGGCACGCCCTGGGAGTTGTTCAGCTCCGGCACCCCGTAAAAAGCCCGGTTCAAAATGCTGTGCCCGTCGATGAGTACAATTTTTTCCGCCATTTTTTCTTCCTTCTTCCTTCCCGCTGCCAACCTGCAACAAAGTATTGACAGCTCATGATTCCAATGCTAAAATATATAAATGTGACTTGCCGGTGTGTCGGAATTGGCAGACGACCGCGACTCAAAATCGTGTGGAGAAATC
>CAZDOQ010000128.1:0-3396 GCA_964507035.1 uncultured Lachnospiraceae bacterium
GGGCGTAGGCGCTGGCCGTGTTGCAGGCCACCACAATGGCCTTCACCTGCTTGGTTTTTAGGAAGCGCACAATCTGCCGGACAAACCGCAGAATGGTGGCCTGGGATTTACTCCCGTAAGGAACCCGGGCCGTATCCCCAAAATAGACCAGCCGCTCCTCCGGCAGCTGGCGCATGATCTCCCGGGCCACGGTGAGTCCGCCCACCCCGGAGTCAAAGACGCCCACCGGGGCGTAGCGGTCCTGGGATGTGTACTGTTCCATGGCCGGTCACCTCCGCGCGTAGGCAGTCTCAATCAGGGCATCCACCAGCTTGGGCGCCGGCAATCCCCGGGCTTCCCAGAGCATGGGATACATGCTGATGGCAGTGAAACCGGGCAGTGTGTTGATCTCGTTGAACACCACCTGGTCCGTGCCCTGCTCCAGGAAGAAGTCCACCCGGGCCAGCCCCAGTCCTCCTATGACCTGGAAGATGGCGGCGGCGTCCCGCCGGATCTCCTCCGCTTTTCCCGCCGGAAGTTCCGGGTCAATGACGGTCCGGGACGCAGGGTTTTTGTATTTTGCCTCATAGTCATAGAACTCTGCCGCAGACAAAATCTCTCCCACGCCGGAGACCTGCATTTCCTCCCCGGCCAGCACCGCGCACTCCAGTTCCCGGCCCACAATGGCTTCCTCCACCAGGATCTTGGCGTCCTCCTGTGCCGCAAGTTCCAGAGCTTTCTTTAGTTCCTGGCTGTTTGTGGCTTTGGACACGCCTTTGGAGGAACCGGCGCTGGAAGGTTTTACAAACACCGGGTAGGAGAAACGCGCCTCCACCCGCCGGACCACCTGGTCCATCTCCGAAAGTTCCCGGGCCCGCACCGGCACATACTGGGCCTGCCGGATGCCCAGGGTGTCCACCAGAATCTTGGTATACCATTTATCCATGGACACGGCGGAGGCCAATACCCCGCAGCCCACATAGGGGATCCGGGACAACTCCAAAAGGCCCTGGATGGTGCCGTCCTCCCCAAATTGGCCGTGGAGAACCGGGAACACCACGTCCACCGGCTGATAGGAGACCTTCTCTCCCGCAAGCAGCAGCATTCCCTTCATGGCCGCATCCGGGGAAAACACTACCCGCACCGTGCTTTCCCGCCAGGTATCATCCTTCACCTGATCCAGGGAATCCACCTTCAGCCAGCGCCCTTCCCTGGTGATGCCGATGAGAATCACCTGATATTTTTCCACGTCAAGATTTTCCGCCACCGTCACCACGGACAGGCAGGAGATCTCATGCTCTGAAGACTGGCCTCCAAAGAGGACAGCCACTTTTCTTTTTGCCATCACAAACGTCCTCAGTTTTCTTTCTAATGTTAGGATATTCCAGGGGCCTCATTCCGCCCCTAATCTCCCAGACTTCCCACGTATTTTCCCACAGTTCCCCTCATACAAGACCCGATCCTGCTAAAAACTCCGGCCGCCTCCCCGGGAGTGGCCGCCGCCTCCGTGACCGCCTCCCCGGGGACCGCCTCCATGACCGCCTCCCCGGGGGCCGCCGGAGTCGCCGCTTTTGGGTTTGGGTACCGGCGTCCGCACCACCGTGGTGTGGGTGAACCGGTCCTGCTGGCGGTTCATATGGACCCGGTTTCCCATATAGTTCCGGCGCCAGGTCCCCTCCACCGTCTTTTTATTCACCCAGGCCACAAGCCCCACGATGACCGCCGCCAGCACCGCGCTGGCCGCCAGAATCAGCGCCGCCGTTCCCAGCCCCAGGGTGCGCCCGTCTCCCGCATACCGCTCCGCCGCCGCCAGGAAACGGCTGCAGGCTTCGGCATAGTCCCCGTCCTCCATGGCAGGAGCAATCCGGTCATAGATTTTCTCAATCTCCGCGTCCGTATAGCGGGTATCCGCTTCCCCTGCGGTGAGCAGATAATACTGCCGGTGCTCCATGTCAATGAGAAACTGGATCCCGCTTCCTCCTGGCTCCTCATAGCCAAAGGAATGCGTGTTGTAAAACTCCTCATTATACCGGGAAGCACTGAGGCCCCCCGTGTCGTCTGTGGTCACTATCACCACATCCATCTCGATCTTCTCTGCCAGCTCCACCGCTTCCTCCTGGAGTTCCGCCTCCTGGGCGTCTGTGAGAAGATCCGCTCCGTCATACACCTTCTGCTGGTTGGCATCAAAGCTGCAGAGGGCAAGGATGCTCAGGCACAAAACCAAAAGGCTGATTCCCTTTCTCATAGGCCAAACCCTCCCAGATACACTACAGCTGTCAACACCAGGGCAAACCCGGCGGTGAGACCGCCAAACCAGGCAGCCAGCCGTCCCCGGCTCAGGGGCAGGTTCCCCACAATCTTTCCGGTCTGCCCATTCATGGACAGGGTACAGGCCTTTCCCCGATACCGGTAGGTCAACATCCACACCGGCAGCAGAACATAGTCGTCCCGCTTCACCTGAAAGGAGGTATCTGTGCGGGTCACATTCACCAGAGAATATCCGCCTATGGTGGAGCGCACCTCTCTCACCGCGGAATCCCGCACCTTCCCCTCTGCCCGCTCCTCCAGCGCACTGCTGTCCTGGTCATAGCGCTCCGAACAGAATCCCGCCAGATACGGCATCAGAAACGTCCGCATTTCCTCATACCGGAAAGGCTCCAGACAGTCCATGGTCTCATCCGGCATCCGGGCGGAAGCGTCTGCCGGCACCTGGTCATACTCCAGATTCATATCCCGCAGGATCTCATAGTGATCCGTATAGGTCACCATCCAATCGCCGGAGCGGATGGAGCGAACCCGGGTGGCGTGGGCCTGCAAGCGCACCTGTACATCCAGATCATACAGCCAGAACGGCACGTAAATCCCTGTCACCTGCTCCAGGGCGCTCTGTTTCCGGAAAACCCCCGGCGTAAACAATCCCTTTTTGGTCCAGGCCCGAAACAGTTCCTGGGCCTTCTTCTTCCCAATGCGGAACGGGATCACCTGGGATGGTTTCCACTCCCCTTCCAACCGGCCTTCCACCAGATTGGGAGTCCCGCAAAAGCTGCACACGGTAGCGGAGGTCTGCTCGTCCCCAATGACCTCTGCGCCGCAGCTGCTGCAATGATATACCTTCCAGTCCCCTGGCTCCCCCTGGCCGGAAGCGGCAGCCTCCTCCACACGACGGCGGCCGCCGCAGTGTCCGCAGAGCATCTCTCCGCTTTCCGGATCATACGCCATGGGCGCGCCACAGCTGGGGCATGGATACGTCAGCGCCATGCCATCACCTCTTCTCTTGTAATCTTGGGCCCCATACAAAGGTCCCGGTCTTATTTTATCAGATATGCTTTTTTCTGTCTATTCTTCCCGGCCTTTTTTAGCGCTCCGGAAAATTCTCTTTCATTTTATCCTTTTTAACAAGAGGACCTGCTGCGAGGC
>CAZDOQ010000129.1:0-3396 GCA_964507035.1 uncultured Lachnospiraceae bacterium
CCGGAAACCGCCTGTCCCGGTGGCGGGACCGGGCGGAGGAGGCCCTGGACTTTCTCCAGACTGAGGAGAACAAAGTGCTGTTTGCCTTTGTGAAGGAACAGTTGTTGGCTATTTTAAAGCATGTGCTGCCCAGGACGGTGGAGATACGAGTCCGGGTAGGACTGGAGGACCCGGCGGCCACCGGCGCGGTGCTGGGGGCGGTCTATATGTTTTATCCCCTATATGGAGACCATATCCGGGTGGCAGGAGAGTTTGAGGAAACCGTACTGGAGGGGCGGGCGCTTCTCCGGGGAAGAATAAGAATTCTGACGCTGCTTATAATAGGTCTGAGAATCTATCGGAATCCGGCGGTGCGGGAGCGGATCAAAAATAGGAGGAATTGAAGATGGCAGAGAACAATTTCAGCGCAGTGGTAGATTCCCTGCTCAAGGGACTGGATGGATTTGCAACGGCAAAGACGGTGGTGGGAGATGCGGTCCAGGTGAAGGACACCATCATTCTGCCCCTGGTGGATGTCTCCTTTGGCGTAGGGGCCGGAGCGGGCTTAAACGAGGAGAAGAAGAAAAACAGCGGAGGCGGCGGCATGGCGGCCAAAATGTCCCCCAGCGCCGTGCTGGTGATCCAGAACGGAACCACCCGGCTGGTGAACATCAAGAACCAAGACACGGTGACCAAGATTCTGGATATGGCCCCGGATCTCATTGACCGGTTCCGGAGCGGGAAGCCGCGGCCGGCGGACCCGGAGGTGGAGAAGGCTGTAGAAGAGGTCTTAAAGAACGAAGAAAAATAGCCTGGGGACATATTTTCCCCGCCATTCCAATAGGGGGGATAATTTGTACTGCAATTAGGGAAGGCAGGTATAGGGAATGGAGGAACTGTTGGAAGGACTAAACGAAGCCCAGCGGGAGGCGGTAACCACCACGGAGGGGTATGTCCGGGTCATTGCCGGGGCCGGCTCCGGAAAGACCCGGGCTCTGACCCACCGGTTCGCCTATCTGGTAAACGAGGCCGGTATTTTGCCCGGCCATATTCTCTGCGTTACCTTTACCAACAAATCCGCCAATGAGATGCGCCAGCGCATCCACAACCTGACGGGAGACCAGGACACCGGCTACATCTGCACCTTCCACAGCTTCTGCGTGTCTGTCCTCCAGGAGGACAGCTATGTGGTCCAATATCCCAAGAATTTTCTGGTGCTGGACAATTCGGATATCGACGCCATGCTGAAGATCATCTACGAGGAGCGGGGCCTGACCCTGCGCCATATGACCTTCAGCAAGGCCCGGGATATGATTGAGATCCGCAAGCTGTTTGAGGAGCCGGAATACTATCTGGATTTGACCGCCATGTCCCTGGAGCAGCTGCAGGACAAGTACCGGCGGGCGGTGAAACCGGCGGATATGATTTTCTACGGGTATCTGTACCAGGAAAAGAAGTGCTTTGGTCTGGACTATAATGACCTGATCAAGCTTTCCCTCTATATTTTTGACCAGTCCCCGGAGGTTCGCCTGAAATGGCAGAAACGGCTGGAGTATATTATGGTGGACGAATTCCAGGATATAGACGCGCTCCAGTATCAGTTGATGAGCGTCCTCTGCGGGTATCACCACAACCTGTTTCTGGTGGGAGACCCGGATCAGACCATCTACACCTGGCGGGGCGCCAATGTCCGGTATCTCCTGGATTTTCACCGGAATTTTTCTCCGGTGAAGGATATCTTGATGATGCAGAATTACCGGTCCACTCCGCAGATTTTGGCGGCGGTCAACTCTCTGATATCCAAAAATCAGACCCGGATTCCCAAAGATCTGGAGCCCACCCGGCCGGACGGGCCGCCGGTGACCTGCTACTTTGGGGACAGTTCCAAACAGGAAGCGGAGTGGATGGCCGGGGAGATCCTGTCCCTTCAGGAATCCGGTGTTTCCCTCCGGGAGGTCACAGTGCTATACCGGGCCCACTATATTACCCGGAACCTGGAGGAAGCCTTCCGGAAAAAGGAAATCCCTTACGCCATCTATAGCGGCGTTCCCTTTTTTGGCCGGATGGAGATCAAAGACGCCCTTTCCTACCTGCGGATGATCGTCTACCAGGATGATCTCTCTTTCCTGCGGATTGCCAATGTTCCCAAACGGAACCTGGGAGAGAGACGGATGAAATTCCTGCAAGAGTATGGGGAACAGAACCATTGCTCCCTGTTTGAGGCGTCCAGATGGAACCTGGACCATGAATTTTTTGGAAACAGCCGCCTCCGGGAGTTTGTGGAACTGGTGGAGCGGTTTGCCGCCGGATCCGCCGGGAGGCCTGTGTCCGAGGTGCTGTCGGAGGTGTTAAACGCCAGCGGCTATGAGGAAATGCTGCGCACCGAGGGGAGTCAGGAGCGGCTGGACAACCTGGCGGAACTGAAACAGTCGGTGTACGAGTATGAGACCACCTGCGGGGAGGAGGTGACGCTGGAGCACTATCTCTCCCACGTGGCCTTGTTTACCAACCAGGACATAGGAGAGAAGGGAAATGCGGTGAAGCTGATGACGGTCCACTCCGCCAAGGGACTGGAGTTTCCCTGTGTGTTTCTCTGCGCCATGAACGAGGGGGTCTTTCCCTCCCAGAAAACGCGCACCTGGGACGCCATGGAGGAGGAGCGGCGGCTGGCCTTTGTGGCTATGACCCGGGCGGAGAGACGGCTGTATCTGTCCCAGGCAGGGGGCTGGGGCTTCGACGGCTCTCCCCGGTATCCCTCCCGGTTTTTGCTGGATATCGACCAGAGCCTGCTCTCCTTTGTGAAGCCGCCCCGGGAGGGGCTGATCGCGGAGACCCGCCGGTACATAGCCGCCGGCAAGCGGAGGCTTTCCGGCGTTCCGGCGCCAAAAGGGCTTGCGCCTGGGCGGCGGGTGCGCCACAGGATCTTTGGAGAGGGGACGGTGCAGGAGGTGGACCGGGAGGCAGGCACCTGCATGGTGAAATTCGACGAGCTGGACACGGCCCGGCAATTTTCCCTTTCCGCGCCGCTGGAGCCGGTATGAGGGGATGGAAAGAGAAGAGGGCGCGGTCTTGACTCCGCGCCCTCTAGGTAATTAAATTTTAACTTACGCTCTTTCTACCAAACCGGACTTCAGGCAGGACGTACAAACGTACATTTTCTTGTTGGCTTCGCCAACTTTCACCTTCACCGATTTTACATTGGCCTTCCACATTTTGTTGGAACGTCTATGGGAATGGCTCACCGCATTACCAAAGTGAGCGCTCTTGCCGCAAATCGCACATTTAGCCATGATCGCACCTCCTTGCCATCCACAATAGGCCGGACGAATCCTTCCGAACCCAGAACATATAGTATGATACCAGAAGCGAATCGAAATTGCAAGCGAAATTTAAAAAAAATGCACCGCGATTTCTGTG
>CAZDOQ010000130.1:0-3371 GCA_964507035.1 uncultured Lachnospiraceae bacterium
TATTTCCATTTTGACGGTTTTCTATTTTGGCGCCTATCTGAATTTTATTGTCTCCCGCAATCTGCGGGAGCAAAATCAGATGCTGAACTTTCAGCAGCTGACCCGGGCCCGGGACAGTGTGGACACCATTCTGGAACTGATATCCCAGAATATGCAGACTACCCTGTGGGAGGAGACGGTGCGGGAAGCGCTGATCAATCCCGGGGAGGATAATCCATTGCAGGAGGAGCGGATCTTGGAAATTTTGAGCGGCTATCCGGAGGGCAATGTCCTAATTCAGAGAGCCTGGCTCTATATTCCGTATACCAATCTGGTCTACAGCTCTATGAACACCTGCGTGCCGGTCTCCTACAGCACCCTGAGCGGGATGCTGGAATACTATCAATCGGTCTATCAGAATCCAGGAAGCCAGAGCAGTTCGCCGTTTTCCTGGCGGGTTCTGTCCTTTCAGAATGAACAGTATCTGATCACGGAGATGCATTTGCCGACCCTCGTCGGCTCCATGATCATTCAACTGGATCACGCCCGGCTGCTGCGTATGATCCAGACAGAATTTGAGGATTACGGGCAGACCATCTACATCTACGACGAGAGCGGAATGCCGCTTTCCTCCTATTACGACGCGGGGCTGACCGCAGAGGAACTGGAGGACCCGGAAAATTTTGTCACCCTGGATGCGGAACAGGAGGAGGCTTCTTTTTACATGGTTCGGTCGGAACTGAGTTCCTGGACGTTTCTGACGGACCGGCAACCGGAGGGAAACCTGCTGGACTCCGGACAGGCGGTTTTGCTTTTGCTGCCCATTCTCCTGATCTATTTCCTTTTGAGCATGGGATTGGCTTACACGGTCAGCCGCCGGATTTACCGCCCCATCTACAGCTTGCTGCAGACGGTGCTGCCGGAGCAGGAGAAAACCCGGAAGGAGGCATTGCAGGAGGCGCGGACGGCTGCGGAAAAGCGCGCCGGAAAGCAGCGGACGGAACTGGATTACCTGCAGGACGTGTTCCGGGACGCGGTGCAGAGCAATCAGCAGATGGAGCAGTTGATGGAAGGTGTTTCCCGGGATGTGTTGGAGCAGCTTTTTCGGAGGCTGATTTTGTGGCGGGAACTGAAGGCAGGGGAGGCAGAGAAGATCCTCCGGGGATTTGGGAAAGAGCAGCTGCTGCAGGGCCGCTTTGTGGTGTGGGTCTGCCAGATTTTGGGGGAGGAGAAGCGGGATTCCCTGGGGATTGAGCAGAGCCTGTACCAGAAAAGTTTTTTGCAGGTGGTTCGGGGACTGGAAGAGGCGGCGGAGCTCTACGTCTTCTTTACCATGGAAAACCTGGGAGTGGTGGTTCTGTGCTTCCCGGAACATCTCTCGGCTTTCCAGATCAAGGAAAAGGCAAGTTCTCTGAACAAGGAACTGCATCGGAGGCTTCAGGAGTTGCCCTACTGGGTGATCAGCACCAGCAGCCGGATTTGCAAGCGGCTGGAGGAGATTTCCTTTGCCTACCAGGAGGCGCTGGAGCAGTTGCGTCACCAGCAGTATGAGGAGTCCTCCGCCGGGACAGAGGAGGAACCGGCGGAGCAGGCTTCCGACGGCGGGGCCCAGTACCGGCGGGCACAGCTGCGGCTGGTTCTGGACATGACCCGGAAGGGGCATGCAGAGGAGGCCCGGCAGCTGATGGACCGGGAAATCCAGGAGATGGCCGATGCTGTGCAGGAGGATGCGCGGCTGCCAGGAGCCTGTGAGCACTTCCTGGAGGATGTGATGGAGGCGGTGCTCTCCCAGAACATTGCCAAAGGGAATGTAATGGAACTGCTGGAAAAACGGAAACAGACAGGCGTCCTGTCCCAGCTGGAAAACCGGGAAGAACAGATTCAGTATGTGGAGGAAATCTGCGGGGATATTTTGGGGATTCTGGCTTCCAACAGCCGGAAAAACCGGTACAAGTATGTGGAGGAGGCCAAGGCTTACATCAAAGAACATTGCGCGGACAGCAATCTTTCCCTCAACGACATTGGAGAAGTGATCGGCATTTCCGGTCAGTATCTGAGCAGCCTGTTCAAGGAGATTACTGGAGAGTCCTTCATCAATTACCTGAACTCTGACCGGGTGAAGCTGGCAGAGCAGTTCCTCTGTATGACGGAACTGCCGGTGAAGGAAGTGGGGTATCGCTGTGGTTTTAACTCCTTCCAGAGTTTCAGCCGGGTTTTCAAGAAGCATACATCCATGACACCGGGGAAATTCCGGGAGATGAAGAAAAAAAAGAAAGATGGAAATAAGCGGGGGCCGGAGCAGAAAACCGGGGCAGAGGCAGAAGGAGGTGATACCCAATGAGAGGAAGAAAGCTTTTTCTGGCAGCTGCGTTGTTCCTGGGCCTTTCCAGCTGTTCCAGCCCGGGAGAAAATCAAAATCCAGAGATGGAGGGCGGAGAGGATGCGGAGGCCAGCTATGAAACCGTGCTCTATCTGGGCACCTTTGGGGACTGGACCAACACTTCTTCCGGCCAGATATTCCGGGCGTGCTGTGAGGAGATTGAGGCGGAAAGCGAAGGTATGCTGGAGATCCGCATCTACGACAATGGCAGCCTGGGGGAGGACGCCACGGTTCTGGCCGGCACCGCCAAGGGAACCGTCAGTATGGCAGCCTGCTCTCCCTTGTCCCAGTGGGATGTAGTACCGGAAGCCTCCCTGCTCTGCGTTCCGGGGCTCTTTGAGAGTACAGATGAATTCAATACGTTTCTGGATCAGGGATACCGGGAGACACTGGAGGAATATTACCGGCAGGCAGGGCTGTATCTGGTGGCCTGTACAGCGGTGTCCACCCAGGTGCTCACATCCAAGCAGCCCATCCAGAGTATGGAGGATTTCTCCGGTATGGTAATGGGCATAGAAAACAATCCGGCCCTGGCTGCCTACTGGGATGCCCTGGGGATGCAGGTGCAGGTGGTGGGGCCCTCACAGATCTACCGAGCGCTGAACCAGGAACAGATTTCTGCCCAGGTCAGTTCTTACGAAACGTTTCTTGATCTGGAACTGTACCAGTACCAGCGCAATCTGATCCCCTTGAATTTCTTCCTGGAGGTCGAGACGGTGGTCATGAACCTGGAACAGTTTGAGGCGCTGGCCCCCCGGGAACAGCAGTGGATCCAGAAGCTGGGGACCCTGATGGAGGAGTCTTTTTCCGAGGCTTCCGAGGAGGAGCAGGAATCGGTGGACTATGAAACTCACCAGGTGACTTGTACCTACCTGACCTACCAGGTACGGGAGCAGATGCGGCAGGCCAACTCGGCCAGCCTGGATGTGCTGCGGCAGGAGTTGGGCTCCTCGGTGGTGGATGGATTTTTGGCAGCGGTGGCGGCCATGCAGAATCAGCGGTAACGTTTTGG
>CAZDOQ010000131.1:0-3353 GCA_964507035.1 uncultured Lachnospiraceae bacterium
GGAAGACATATCCATCTTTTTATTGCAATTCGCGGAAACTCAAGTTCTCCGCCGGTTGGTTTCCCATGCGTCATTCCTCCTGCAAAATGTGATGATAGAGTGTTTCAGATGCCCTGATGGCTGGATGTGAAATTGCGAAAATGATAGTTGTAGTATGCCATGGCCTTCATGGAAACGCAAGCAGATTTCCTTGATTTATTGAAACAGATACTTTAAATCCGCCAATATGATCTCATCCCCCTCCTGCACCGGATACCTCCGGTTCGGCTCCAAGCGCACGCCATTGAGGTAAGTGCCGTTGGTGGAATTGCAGTCCACCAGGTAGATCTGCCCGTTCTGCTGTTCCAGCCGGGCGTGAATCCGACTGATCTCCGGATGGGAAAGGCAGCCGTCGCAGACATCCTCCATTTTCCCCAGAAGAAAGGGAAACTTCCGGATACGGATGGTATCATGCTTCAAAGAATTCTGGCTGATCAGGCACCGCTCCCGGTCCTCTTCCCGAAAATCTCCCGCAAGGAAGGCTGTCATCTGCTGCCTCCCCTCCCACAGCTCTTCTGGAAACGCTTCCTGCCGTTTATTTTTCCGTTCCCTCTCCCGCTGCGGTTTCCGTTCCCGGCGGCGCAGCAGCCGGGCAGCCAGAGCAGCCAGGGATGCCGAGAGCAGGAGGAGCCCCCAGGAAGCTGGATGCTCTGGCATCTGCCAAAGATTCAGGGTCCGAAACAGGAAGAACACGGCCACCGCCACCAGGGCGGCCGGCAATTCCACCGGCAGTTTCCGGTTCCCTGGAATTTTTTTCTTTTTACCAACCTGTTTTGGTTCTTGCCAGGCCGGCTCCTGGATCTCAGGCTCTTCTTCCGGCTCCCAGGGTTCCGCTTCCTCCGGCGCTTTCTCCGCCTGCGCCTTAGGGTCTTCCAGGGCCTCCAGCAATTCGTTAAAGCAGAAAAATTCTTTTCCCACGACCTGAAACATCCCATAGGCCTGCTCCACGCTCTGGGTATCCCCGTGATCCATCTTATTCAGAAGATATTGCACCAACTCCCGGAGTTCCTCCGCAAAATTCCCCTGCCAGCCAGGATGGCAGCACAGCCGCACCTGGGACGGACCTGCCTCCGGCACAAAAAGAAGATCTGGCTCCAGCAAGAGGCGGTCTGGCTCCAGCAGATACTCCTCCATCTGCTCCAAGGCCCGGTGCAGCCCCATCAGCAGTTCTCTTACCTCCCCGGTCTGGAGCTGCCTGCTCTCCCACAGCCGGCGCAGGGTCTGACAGCCGGAGATGCCAAAACAATATTCCGCCCTTCCCTCCACCCAGTTGATCTGACAGCGGAAAAGCCCTGGTATCCGGTTTTCCCGCAGGATCCGGGCGGTGTAAGCATCCGGTTCCTCCGCTCCCTCCAGGATCAAAAAGGTCTCGCTCAACTCCCTGCGATACCGCACTTCCATTCGTCTTCCCCCTCTCTACAGACGGTAGTGTCTCTCACAGCTTCTTGTCCATTCCCGCAAGGTGTTTTCCCGGTTCTGATCTCCGCTACTCCAGCAACAAACAGCACAGCCGGAGAAGAGTGGGCGGATCCAGCCGTCTGAGCTTTGCCTTTGTCTCAAAGGACGGGGCAAATCCCATGCCCACCGTCACGGAGCCGCCTGCCAGCGTTCCTTGAACCTGTTCCGTATTTTGCCGGACCTCTGCCGCCTCCACAGGAATCCACAGAAGCCGGCCCGTCTCCTCCCAAAGAAACTGGGTGGCCTCCTCCCCAGACACCAAACGAGTCTGTTCCACACTGTCCCGAACCAGGATCTCCGCCAGCGTCCGGTCGTGGAGCCAAAAGGTATAGAGGATCACAAAGAAGACGGCGCCCAACACCAGCGGCACCACCAGCGCCGCTTCCACTGTAAAGCTTCCCGGCTCCTCTACCGACTCCCCAGAAAACTCAGAAGATACAGGGAGTGGGCGGCCCAAAGGAAAGGGAGGAAGGGCAGCCGTTCCTTCCGGTTTCGGTTTCGAAAAAACACGGCGGCGGCCCACAGGGAAGCCAGCAAGAGCCCTCCCCAGAACAGCCGGAACGTATTCCAACCGCCCAAAAACCATCCCACGGCCAGGAGCGCCCAGCCGTCTCCGCTGCCAATGGCCCCCCGACTGCTCCGGCTCAACGCCAGCACTCCCAGGCCCGGAAGCAGACACTCCACTGCCATCCCCCCGTTCCAGGGCCCTGCCGTCAGACGGAACAAGGCGCCTGCCAGAACCGCTGCCAGCAGCCACCTCCGGGGCAGCCTGCCGCTGATCCCATCTTTCCAGGCAAAGATTCCCAACATTCCCCACACGATTCCCCATGCCATTTCCTCCTTCATGAATCCCTGCCTCCGCACCGGCTGCAGGGAGGCAGGCTGGTGTCTGCCAGCGGAACTGTCTCCACGGTCCGGGTCAGGCCTCCGCAGTCCCGGTCTGTGTGGTACCTTTCCCCCTCCCCAGTGATCCAGACCACCGGCGTTTCCTCCGTATATTTGGCGCACCGTTCGCAGGGCGTATACCGGCTTCCCCACTGATTCCGCCGCTCCCCCACTCCGGCGTAGGAGACGGCGGTTACAGACAGGCGCAGGTACGTGCAGTCCAGTGTGGCATGATACACGGTCCCGTGTTCCGCCACATAGACCAGCCGTCCTTCGCCTCCATCCCCTGTCCCACTGCCCTCCGCCAGCACACCGGTCCAGGCCCGGCGGCAACTCCTCTGACTCAGGGAAAGGACTCCCAGATTCCCCACCGGAAAGGGAAGGCGCACCTGGTAGGAAACCCGCAGATCCACCAGATCATCTTCCTCCACGGAAGAACCCAGAAAGGAGAGGCCGCCGCTTCCTCCCAAAACACAGGAGGCCTCCAGGCGTTCCGCCCCCACCAGCTGCACCACCCGCTGCCTGGCATAGGCCAGAGAAAGCCTGCCTGCCGCCGCGGATAAAACTTCTTCCGCTCCGGTTTCTGCTCCGTTTTCCCGGACGCCCGGGAGCCTCTCCGACAGTTTTCCGTTCCCGTAGGCGGCAGCCGCCAGCTCCTCCGTGGCCTGCTCCAAAGCCCACTGGATCTCCATCCCCATCTGGATGGCTGGAAACAATCCCCAGAAACAGGCCACTGCCAGCAAAAACAGGGTCAAAGACAGGGCGGCTTCCACCGTCAGGCTGGCCCGGGCCGAGGCGGCGTCAGATATCTCCCCTGAGAAAGCTGTACGAATATGCCATTGAGATCTATGGGATTTGGGTCTTGGGGATCTGTCCGCGAGAGAGTTTTGACGCTCCTTTCTGCTGTTTTGAAGACGTTGTTTGCCCCTCAGGGAAGACATCTCACGCCACCTCCTTTCCGACTCTATTTG
>CAZDOQ010000132.1:0-3208 GCA_964507035.1 uncultured Lachnospiraceae bacterium
GCCGAAAACACAGAAAAACACAGAGCAAATTGGATGCAGCGAATATTTCTGAGCCTGCCATTCCAGAGGATCTCCCTTATAAGAGTTGAAGGAAATAGGATCTATTTGAGCTGCAGGTTGGGCACGGCGTTCAGGTCCCAGCCGGAGCGCTCGCCCCGGATAAAATGATAATAGGCTGCCGTCCCAATCATGGCCGCGTTGTCCGTACACAGGATGGGGGAGGGATGGTAACACTGGATCCCCCTTTTGACGCAGGCTTCCGTCAGAGCCTGGCGCAGCGCACCGTTGGAGGCCACGCCGCCGGCCAGCACCAGCCGCTTTTGGCCCAGCTCCACCGCCGCGGAAACCGCCCGTTCCACCAGCACATCCACCACTGCCTGCTGGAAGGAAGCCGCCACGTCCGCCTGGATGACGGTCTCCCCCTTCATGGAGGCTTGGTTCAGATAGTTGAGCACAGCCGACTTCATGCCGCTGAAGCTAAAGTCATAGGGAGAACCGTCCACTTTGCCTCTGGGAAATTCAATGGCGTAGGGATTTCCCTCCCGGGCCGCCTTCTCAATCTTCGGACCGCCGGGATATCCCAAGCCAATGGCCCGGGCCACCTTGTCAAAGGCCTCCCCTGCCGCGTCGTCCCGGGTCCGCCCCAGAATCCGGAAATGGCCGTAATCTTCCATCATGGCCAGGTGGGTATGGCCGCCGGATACGATCAGACACAGAAAAGGAGGCTCCAACTCCGGGTGCTCAATGAAATTGGCGCACACGTGTCCCTCTATGTGATGCACCCCGATGAGCGCCAGCTTCCGGGCATATGCAATGGCTTTGGCCTCCGCCACCCCCACCAGCAGCGCCCCCACCAGCCCTGGTCCGTAGGTGACGCCCACTGCGTCGATCTCCGCCAGGGGCACCCCCGCTTCCTGGAGCGCCTGGGCAATCACATAGTTGATATTTTCAATATGCTTCCGGGAGGCAAGTTCCGGCACCACCCCTCCGTAGAGGGTGTGAAGGTCAATCTGGGAGGAGATCACATTGGACAGGACCGTCCTCCCGTTCTGCACCACGGAAGCAGCCGTCTCATCGCAAGAACTCTCAATCGCCAAAATTCGGATATCCTTCATCTCTTACTCCTCATCAAATTTCAGTTCCTTGGTCTTACCGTCCTTGGCCGCCTTGGCCCGGGGAAAGATCTTCCGCACCTCTTCCATAAACTCTTCCGGCCGGTTTAACGACGGGCTGTAATGGGTCAGCCACATCTCCCGGGGCTGCGCCTTGGCCGCAATCTCCGCCGCCTCCCGGAAGGTCATGTGCTTGTGCTCCACTGCCTTCTGTTCCTTCCCCGGCTCCCCGTACATGCCCTCGCAGATGAACAGATCCGCTCCCCGGGCCGCCTCCGCAATGATCGGAGTGGGACGGGTGTCCGTACAGTAGGTCACTTTAAGGCCCCGCCGGGCCGGACCCATGACCATGTCCGGCGTGTAGTTCTTCCCCTCAAACTCCACGGTCCGCCCTTTCTGAAGAGGATTCCAGCACTGGACCGGCAGCCCCAGTTCCCGGGCCCGCTCCACCTGAAACTTCCCCGCCCTGGGAATGGAGATGGAATAGCCGTAGCAGACCACATTGTGGTTGACCCGGAAGGCGTGGATCTGATACGGCCCCGCCTGGATCTCCTCCTCCCGCTCCGTCAATTCCTGAAATTCCAGGGGGAAAGGAAGTTCCGGGGCAATGGTCCGAAGAGCCGTCACCACACGCTCCAATCCCCGGGGGCCAATGAGCCTTAATGGCTCCGTCCGCTCCGCATTTCCCATGGTCAGCAGAAGTCCCGGCAGACCGCTGATATGATCCGCATGGTAATGGGTAAAACAGAGCACGTCAATGGGCTTAAAACTCCACCCTTTGATTCTGGCCGCAATCTGCGTGCCCTCCCCACAGTCGATCATCAGCTGGCTGCCCTCATACCGCAGCATCAGGGACGTGAGCCAACGGTACGGCAGCGGCATCATCCCACCGGTTCCCAACAAACAAACGTCAAACATTCTCTAATCCTCTTTCTTATACATCAAAAGGGCATCCTCCACCGGATCCCGGTAATACCGCTTCCGGACGCCGGAGGGCAGAAAGCCCATCTGCCGGTACAACGCCACCGCAGGCTGGTTCCCCTCCCGCACCTCCAGATGCCAGGCTGTGATCTGGGGAAACCGTTCCAACAAACTTTTCAGAAGAAGCCGCCCGATTCCCTGGCGCCGGCACGTCTCCACCACGCCAATCCGAAGCAACTCCCCCTCATCCAACACCAGCTGGGCGGCGCAGTAGCCCGCCGGCCTCTGATCCTGCTCCGCCAGCAGGAGGTGAAGGCGCTCCGCCTTCATGCCCTCCTCCAGGCTTTCCCGGCTCCAGGGATCAGGAAAGCAGGCCTTCTCCAAAGCAGCCGCCAACTCCGCCTCCTGAAAGGACAGGGGGCGAACCCGAATGGATTCTCCGCTCATGTCTGCCTCTGGGCCCGCTCTGCCCGCACCCGCTCCGCCTGGGATGGCCGCAGATAGGCGGGCGCAAAGGTTTCCGCCGGTTCCGCCAAGCCCTTTTCCCAGTACAGGGCCCCCAGGGCAGCCACGGAGGCGGCCCGCTGCCGGTTACAGGGGGCCGGGGCAAACATGGCCCGCTCCCCCAACCGCTCCAGGATCCGCTCCTGGCTCACCGGTACGCCGTCTCCCAGGAAAACCACCCGGCGCGCTGCCAGCACTTCCCCGGCCCCCGCGTTCTTCGGATCTCCCGCTTCTTCCGGCTCTCCCACTTCCAACCGGTCCAACAGCGCATCCAGGACCATGACGGCGTTTTTCTCCACCACCTGGAAGGCGTCCTCAAAGGTGTACAGTCCGGTGTAAACCTGACTCCTCCGTGCGTCCATCAGAGGACAGATCAGATGGGCGCAGCCGTACAGACTGTAGGCCATGGCATCCACTGTCGGCACATGGATCAAGGGCTTGTTCAGCGCCAGGCCCAGTCCCTTGGCCGTGGCCGCGCCAATCCGGAGGCCTGTGAAGGAACCGGGGCCTCCGGAGACTGCGATGGCATCCACTGTGTCCAGATCCTGTTCCGTCATGCGGACGATCTCATCCAGCATGGGAAGCAGCGTCTGGGAATGGTTTTTTTTGTAATTGACCGTATATTCTGCCGTCACCAGTTCGTCTGTGACAATGGCCACAGACGCCACCAG
>CAZDOQ010000133.1:0-3202 GCA_964507035.1 uncultured Lachnospiraceae bacterium
CTTCCGTGTCCCGGGGACCGCTGCAGGCTTCCGGGTGGAACTGGACGGAGCAGGCCGGGAGATCCGTGTACCGGAGTCCTTCGCAGGTCTTGTCGTTGACATTTTCAAACCACAGCTGGGAGCCATCCGGCAGAGCGTCCGGCTTGACCGCATAACCGTGGTTTTGGCTGGTGATATAGATCCGTCCGGTCTCCTTGTTTTTTACCGGCTGATTGGCGCCCCGGTGGCCGTACTTGAGTTTTTCCGTGCGACCGCCCCGGGCCAGGGCCAGCAGCTGGTGGCCCAGACAGATGCCGAATGTGGGCAGCCGGTGTTCACAGAGCTTTTGGAGTTCCCGGAGCACATCCCCGTTTTCCTCCGGGTCTCCCGGTCCGTTGGAGAGCATGATGCCGTCCGACTCCATGGCCAGGATCTCCTCTGCGGTGGTGCTGGCGGGCGCTGCCGTCACCTGGCAGCCCCGGCGGTTTAATTCCCGGATGATGTTCTGCTTGGCGCCGAAATCCCAGAGGACCACCTGGAACCGGGGATTCCCGGCGGCCGGGAAGACTTCCGGCTCCCGGCGGGTCACTAGGTCCACGGGACGGCGGAACCGGTAGAACTGCAACTCTGCCAACTCCTCTTCGCTGTAGGGAGGGGCTTTTCGGGTCAGCTTGCCGTTCATGGTGCCCTGTTCCCGGATCCACAGGGTCAGCTGGCGGGTGTCCACGCCGGACATGGCCGGCAGATTTTGGGCCTTAAAAAAGGTGTCAAGATCTTCCTCACTGCGAAAGTTGGAGGGTCGTTGACACCATTCGTTTACGATGTAGGCGGCTAAATGGGTTTTTTGGCTTTCAAAATCGGAGGGAATGATACCGTAGTTTCCAATGAGAGGGAAGGTCTGTACCACGATCTGTCCGCAGTAGCTGGGGTCGGTGAGGGTCTCCAAATAACCGGTCATCCCGGTGGTAAAGACAACTTCTCCTATCACCTCTGTCACGGGGGCGCCAAAGCTTTGCCCCTCCAGGTATTTGCCGTTTTCCAAGACTAAGTAGATGGTTTCCATGGTTTCCAAGGGGATTCTCCTTTCTTACGTCAGATTTCAATATGATAGCGGCGCAGGACCTCCTCTGCCACTTCCCGCTTGGGAACGCGCTGGTCCATGGCTTTCTTTTCTATATAACGGTGGGCCTCCGGCTCCGTCATTTTTTCATACTGGATCAGATAGCATTTGGCCCGGTCCACCGTCCGGATATCCCGGAGTTTTTCCTGCATGGATTCCGCCGAGGGCTGCGCTTTCTCCAGCCGAAAGTGGACGGTGAGCATCATGCGCACCGCGCTCTCAAAGGTCTTCCGGGTAATGGTGGGAGAAAATACAAAGATCCCTTCCCCCTGCAGCTTTTGGGACAGCTCCTTCTCCAGGTTGGCGGACACTGCCAGCATGACGCCGGCGTTGCCCCGAAGGGCGTCCTTGGCCAGGTCCACGCCAAAGTTATCCGGCAGGGGCGTCTGGATCAGGATCACTGCAAAGTTTCCCTCCCCCATCAGACGCCGGGCCTCTCCACAGCTTTTTGCCCGGCACACAGTCAGAGAGGGCTGCACGCCGTGGATCAGCTGGGCGTAGGTACCGGCTGCCTTGGAACTTCCGGTCACAAGTAAGATGGATGTCATGGTTGGTTCACCGCCTTTTAAATCAGGTGAAAGAACGAACTCATCTCAAACTGGTGGGAATCCTCTGCCTGGCGGTAGGACTCCCATTCCTTTCTCTTTTCTGAGAAGTAGGTGGCGCGCACATCCTCCGGCAGAATACGCTTTACAAAATCGCTGGCCTGCGCTTCGTCCAGGGCCTCCAAAAGAGACTGGGGCAGGCTCTGGATGTTCTGTTCCTTGGCGTAAGCCGTGTTCTCGTACAGGTTCTGGTTGCAGGCTTCCGGCAGCGCCATCTCCTGCTCAATCCCGTCCAGTCCGGCGTGGATCAGCAGCGCAAAGGCCAGATACGGATTGCAGGCGGAATCGGCGGAGCGAAGTTCCATCCGCTGATACTCCCCGAAGGAAGCGGGAATCCGGATCAGCTGGGACCGGTTCTGGTGCGACCAGGTGATGTAACCAGGGGCTTCAAAAGCGCCCAGGCGCCGGTAGGAGTTGGTCAGCGGGTTCAGGAACACCGTAATCTCCCGGATATAGTGGAGAATGCCGGCGATAAAGCTCTCCGCCCGGGGCGAATGCTGAGGCGCCATCTGGAACAGGTTCCGGTCGCCCTGGCTCAGGGAGATATTGATGTGCAGGCCGTTGCCGCTGCGGGTCAAAAGGGGCTTGGGAAGGAAGGAGGCATACAGTCCGTTCTGTGCCGCCACGGATTTGACCACGGATTTGAAGGAGAGGAAATTATCCGCCGCCGTCAGGGCGTCTGAGTAGCGGAAGTCCACTTCGTTCTGACCCGGCCCACGCTCATGGTGGGAGGTCTCCGGGCGGATGTCCATGCCCTCTAAGGTCAGGCAGATTTCCCGGCGCAGGTCCTCTCCCTTGTCCAGGGGGAACGCGTCTCCGTAGCCGGCCTGGTCAAAGGGAATGGTGGTGGGGCTCCCCTCCCCATTGCTCTGGAACAGGTAGAACTCCCCCTCCGTGCCGATCTGGCACACATAGCCCATGTCCGCACAGCGGTTTACCGCCTGCTTCAGGATATACCGGCTGTCAGAGGTATAATCGCTGCCATCGGGCCGCTTGACATCGCAGAAGATCCGCATTACCTGCTCGTAGGGGGAACGCCAGGGAAGCACGGAAACTGCCGAACTGTCCGGCATCAGGAATAAGTCGGAACACTCAATGGTGCCGAAGCCCTGGATGGCCGAGGCATCAAAAGAAATCCCATGGCGGAACGCCCGGGTCAACTCCTCCGGCATAATGGATACGCTTTTAGGTATGCCGAACAGGTCGCAGAAAGCGAGGTGGATAAATTTGACATCGTTCTCCTTGGCAAACTGCAGAATCTCCAAGATCGTATCGCTCATGGCAGAACTCCTTTCTGGATTCGGGAAAGGCGTCCATGAAAAAAGCCACATCCAGCCGGAAGAAGCCTTTTCCATGAACGCCTTTGTCCATCTGGAGCATTATACCACGGGGAGCGGGGCGCGTCAACAGGAAAATTCGCCTTTTTCAGCGGAGAAAACAGCGAGCCGATTGCAAAAGTAAATTCCACCCTTCCTGCTTTAGGTGTGGAATTTATTTT
>CAZDOQ010000134.1:0-3118 GCA_964507035.1 uncultured Lachnospiraceae bacterium
TCAATCGTTGCCGGCGGTTTCCCAGTGCAGTCATACAGCACCCGGTTGACCCCCTTTACCTCATTGACAATCCGGTTGGTCACCTTCATCAGCGCCTCCCAGGGAATCTGGGCGGCCTCAGCGGTCATAAAGTCGGAAGTGTTCACCGCCCGGAGCACCACCGCGTAATCATAGGTCCGCTCGTCCCCCATGACACCCACGGAGCGCATATTGGTCAGGGCCGCAAAATATTGGCCCAGGCCCTTGTCCACGCCGGCCCTGGCGATCTCCTCCCGGTAGATGGCATCCGCATCCTGGACGATCCGCACCTTCTCCGGCGTGATCTCGCCGATGATCCGGATCCCCAGACCGGGGCCGGGGAAGGGCTGCCGGTACACCAGGTGCTCCGGAATTCCCAGCTCCAGACCGGCCTTTCGCACCTCGTCCTTAAACAGCATCCGCAGCGGCTCAATGATCTCCCGGAACTGGACCACGTCCGGCAGGCCTCCCACGTTATGGTGGGACTTGATCACCGCAGACTTGCCAAGACCGCTCTCAATCACATCCGGGTAGATGGTCCCCTGAACCAGGAAATCCACCGCGCCAATCTTCTTGGCTTCCTCCTCAAAGACCCGTATAAACTCCCCGCCAATGATCTTCCGCTTCGTCTCCGGGTCCGTCACCCCTTTTAGCTTATCATAGTACCGCTGCTGGGCATTGACCCGGATGAAATTCAGTTCATAGGGACCCTCCGGTCCGAAAACTGCTTCCACCTCGTCCCCCTCATTTTTCCGCAGCAGGCCGTGGTCCACAAACACACAGGTCAGCTGCTTGCCCACTGCCCGGGACAGCAGCACCGCCGCCACGGAAGAATCCACACCGCCGGACAGGGCGCAGAGCACCTTGCCGTCTCCAATTTTCTCCCGCAAAGAGCAGATGGTGCCCTCCACAAAAGAATCCATCTTCCAGTCGCCGCTGCAGCCGCAGACTTTGTACACAAAGTTGGCCAGCATTTTCTGGCCCTCCACCGTGTGCATCACCTCCGGATGGAACTGCACCGCGTACAGCTTCTTTTCCGGGCACTCCATGGCGGCCACCGGACACACCGGGGTGGAGGCAGTCACTGCAAACCCCTCCGGGGCCTGGGCAATGTAGTCTGTGTGGCTCATCCAGCACACCGTGGTGGGAGCCACATCCTGAAACAACACGGAACGGTTGTCCACCTGCACCTCCGTGCGGCCGTACTCGCTGACCGGCGCCGTCTCCACCGGAGCACCCAGCAGGTACGCCATCAGCTGAGAGCCATAGCAAATACCCAAAATGGGAATTCCCAGTTCCAGCACCTCCCGGCCGCACCGGGGCGCGTCCTCCGTATATACGCTGTTGGGACCGCCGGTAAAAATGATCCCCTTGGGATTCATCGCCTTCAGCTTTTCCAGATCCATGGTATAGGGATGCACCTCGCAGTACACGTTGCATTCCCGGACCCGGCGGGCGATCAGCTGATTGTACTGACCGCCAAAATCCAATACGACCACCCTTTCTTTTTCCACGTTTGTCCCCTCCGTCAATTCATCTTGTGTCCGCATTTACCACAGTAAGTTGCCTCCGCCTCCACGGAAGCGCCGCAGGCCGGGCAGATCTGCACGCCCTTCAACTCATTGATCTGCGCCTGGTAATCCTCTATGGCCGCTTTGGCCTCTCCCACATGTTCAAAGTGCGCGATATAGGCCTCGTCGATCTCGCCTTCATGCTCCTGGTAATATAGTTCGCCAATGGCCCGGTAGGCCGCTTTCAGCTTGCTCTCCTCCGAGGCCAATTTCTGCTTCAGCCGCAGAACCTCCGCTGTATCCTTGACCTTTCCGCCCACTTCCTTGCCAAAATCCGTGATTTTCTGTCCAATCTCGTCCCAACCCATCGACATCTTCACTCCTTTCCTCCGTAAAACTTCCCAATTCCTTCCAGGGTGGTGCTCATGTTGAGCAGAAGGCCGTCCAGGATGGTCAGCGCCACCATAGACTCCACCACCACCACGGCCCGGTTGGCAATCACCGGATCATGGCGGCCCTTCACCTGGATCTCCACATTTTCCCCCTGTCGGTTTACCGTCTCCTGGACCTGGGCAATGGACGAGGTAGGCTTAACAGCCGCCCGCAATATAATCTCAGAGCCATCGCTGATCCCTCCCAGGATTCCGCCGGCATGGTTGGACTTCTTATAAATATGCCCCTGCTCATCTGCCCGGAAGGGATCATTGTTCTGGGAGCCGCAGGACTCGGTCACTGCAAATCCGTCCCCAATCTCCACGCCCTTCACCGCACCAATGCTCATCACCGCTTTGGCCAGGTTGGCGTCCAGCTTTTCAAACACCGGATCCCCAATACCCGCGGGCATCCCGGTAACCCGGCACTCCACAATCCCGCCGGCGGAATCCATCTGAGACATCTTCTCATTCAAATATGCCTCCAGCGCCTCCCGGTCCTCCGCCGGATAGGGACCAATTTTCAATGCCTTGGCCTGCACCTGAATCCCCAGGGTGCCCAATATCTTCTCTGCAATGGCCCCTGCCGCCACCCGGCCAATGGTCTCCCGGCCTGAGGAGCGGCCGCCGCCCCGGTAATCCCGAAATCCGTACTTAGCGTCAAAGGTGTAATCCGCGTGACCGGGCCGGTACACCTCCACAATGTTGGAGTAGTCCCGGGACCGCTGATCCTGGTTGCGCACGATTAGGGAAATGGGCGTGCCGGTGGTCTTTCCCTCAAAGGTGCCGGAAAGGATCTCCACCAGATCCCCTTCCTTGCGGGCCGTGGTAAACCGGTTCTGCCCCGGTTTCCGCCGGTCCAGCATCCGCTGGATATCTGCTTCCTCCAAAGGAAGCCCCGCAGGGCATCCGTCTATCACCGCGCCCACCGCTTTGCCGTGGGATTCCCCCCAGGTGGTCACAGTAAAAATTTTTCCAAATGTTGAGCCTGCCATACCATTCTCCTTGTTCAGACAGCAAAACCCCCTCTGCTGTTGTTCTGCCGCCGCTTGTGTTCCGCCTCCTCCAGCGGCGATACCATATACACAAAAGGCCGCCGCTGGAAGTGCTCTCCGTAAAGCATAGCATAGAAAAAAACGCTTTACAAGCCACACTTTT
>CAZDOQ010000135.1:0-3058 GCA_964507035.1 uncultured Lachnospiraceae bacterium
AAATAGCCGCCCTGTTCCTGACCAGAGCCGACGGCTATTTCATGCTCGCCGGGACGGGTGAAGTACACTCACCTTCCGGCTGTCCTGTTAAGGATATTATCCCCCTCCTCCTGCAAACGTCAAGAACAGCAGGAGAATTTTTTTATCCGGCAGATAGGGCCCCAATTCTCTTTCCAGTTTCTGGAATGCTTTTCTTTCCAGGCGGCGCACATCCGCCGGCGTGATGCACATCTCCCCGGCGGTCTCCTTCACGGTCTTTCCTTCCATCCACCGGAGGCGGAGAGACCAAAATACTCCTCCTGCATCAAATCTTCCATTCATTTATAAGCTGGTTATGTGGACAAGTACGGGAGAAATGACGCTTTTACGTGCATATTTCTTCTCGTTCTTGCTCACCCTCTAATACCTTATCTGACAATGCGATATAAAACTTCTTCTCGCCTTTTTTAAAACCTGCAGACCAAAACTTGGTAAGCCCGCCTATTGACGGCCAGTATCCCACCCCAATCTGCCGCCTATTATGCGCAGCTGCTGTGATCCAAAAAAGATGCCGGTACCAACCCTTGTCCGCTGGCCCGGCATCCTGTTGTTTCTGACTTTTCCGATTTACACCGTCACCACAATGCCCCCCTCGTTGGCGTAGGTGGTGCTGACTCCCGCCGCGTTTACCACATAGACCTTCCGGAAAGGCAGGCGGCTACAAATCATCTCCCGCACAGCCTCCGCCCGTTCCGGACAGTTGACGTGGGTGATCCCCAGCACCTTCTTCTCCGTGTTTTTACTGTTCTGAACCACGTAATCCACCATCTTCTTCAGGGCCCGGTGGATCCCCCGGCTCTGGTCCAATTTGATGATCACGCCGTCCCGGGCGGACATGACAGGTTTGATGTGCAGAGCCGTGGCCAGAATAGCGGCCAGACCCGTGAGGCGGCCGTTCTTCCGCAACGTCTCCATATCCTCCAGGACAAAGTAAGTCCGCATCTCGTCCCGGAACTGTTCCACCTTCTCAACGATCTCCTCAAAGGAGGCTCCCGCCTCCGCCAGTTCCTGAACCTTAAATCCAATGAGGGTTTCCCCGCAGCAGGCCGAGTTGGAATTGAACACATGGATCTGCTTTTCTCCCGGATGCTCCTCCTCGTACAGCTTCTTGGCCAGTTCCGCACTGTCGTAAGTGCCGCTGAGGTGCTTGGACAGGGTGATCACAAAGATCATCTTGGCGTCATCCTCCCCGTACGCCCGCAAAAACGTCTCCGGGGAAGGACAGGCCGTCTTGGCGCAGCTGGTGCTCTCCTTTACCAGACGGAGGAATTCCTTCTGATCAAAGGAATCATCATCAATAAAACTTTTTCCTCCAATCTGGAGCGTCAGAGGCACCACCCGAAAATGTCCGTCATCCTTGACAGCCTGGGTCAGATCACTGCAACTATCCACTACAATTTTATACTTCACGGCACCCTCCTGGAATCCATATGGTTTCTGTTACTACATATAATAGCATATGTTTCCAGCTTTGAAAAGATGTTTTTTCCCTCTCAGACAGAGTAAAAAACCATATCTTCTTTTTCTCAATACCGTTCTCTTCTTCTGCGCCGGGCTTCTCTCCGCTTCTTTCGCTGATGTTGGAGCCACAGGCGAAGAATCATCAGCACCACCAAGGCGATCACCAGCAGGATCATTGCGGCCAAAACCGCCAGCTGCCAGGTTTCCAGCCCGGAAAGGAAGCCACCCTCATCTGTCATCTGGGACTGGGTCCGGAAATTCTCCAGCTCATCTCCTCCAGCAGTGGAACCCACCAGCTGGATATGCACCGGCACGGAGGCGATCTCCTGCCCTTGCCAGGTATAGGTCAGCTGCGCCGTATAGATGCCGTTTTCCCCGGAACCGTCCAGGTTCAGAGAGGAGGTTGCCTGATCCAGAGAAACGCCGTTTGGCAGCAGGATCCCCGCCTCCGGATCCACGGAGACCGCCTGGACTGCTCCCAGTTCCTCGGAAACCTCCGAGGCCAGGACCGCCGTATCCACCTGTTCCGAAGCCTGATACAGTGTGAAATTTTCAAAGCCATAGTTCAAAAGCGCCTCTGTATCCTCATAGGACTGGGCGCGGGTCTCCGCCTTCATGGTCACACAGATCAGCTCCCGGCCGTCCCGGACTCCGTAGGTGACCAGCGTGTTTTGAGCCATCTGGATATAACCGGTCTTTCCCGCCTTCACGTCTTCATTATAATATTCGGAGCCGGGGACCAGCATCTGATCCAGCATCTCCACGGTGAATCCATCCGGCTGGGTGGTCGTGGCTCCAAAGGAGTAGCTGGGCGTGGAGTCGATCTCCAAAAACGTTTCATTCTGGATGGCGCCCCAATAGATCCGGGCCATATCCTCCGCCGTGGTATAGTGGTTCTCGTCAAAGAGCCCGTGGGGATTGGCAAAATGGGAATGCTCCGCCCCCAGTTCCTGGGCTTTCTGGTTCATCTCCTCCGCAAAGGCCTCCACAGAGCCGGACATATGCTCAGCCAAGGCATAGGCCGCCTCGTTGGAGGAGCGCAGCAGCATCAGATACAGGCCGTCCCGCACCGTCATCTGATCCCCCTCTGTCACCAGGCCGCAGAGGCCATCCTCCTCTATATCCGCAATGGAATTGCGGGAAAAGGTCAGAGTATCGTCCAGATTACAGTTTTCCACAATCAGCAAAGCCGTCAGCACCTTGGTAATGCTGGCCGGATACAGGGTCTCCTCCGAATTTTTCTCCCAGAGGACTGCTCCGGACTGCAGGTCAATAAGGTAAGCCGCCTCCGAGGCAAGCTCCGGCCCCGCCGGCCACCCTTCCGTCTCCCAATAATCCCAGGTAGCCCGGTCTGTCCGGCCTCCTGCAGCCCAAGCCCCCACCGGCCCGGTCCACAAAACCAGCACCGCCAACAACAAACAGCAAATCTTTCCAATCTGTCTTTTCATATAAGCCTCTTTCTTCCGTTTGCCATATCTCTCACAACATCCAGCGATCTCCAAAGGATGTTCCGTCCCCATTATACTCAAGGATGCCTCCCGGCGCAATCCCTTAGCAA
>CAZDOQ010000136.1:0-3049 GCA_964507035.1 uncultured Lachnospiraceae bacterium
ATGCGGATTTCCCATGTGTGGTATATTGCCTATGTGGAGAAAGAAAGAGATTTCGGCCTCTGGGCGATGTTTTCCTGCGCGGGAGTATCAGGATATGGCAAGCCGCCCAAACGCCGCTTACAGCGAAAGAAAACGCCTAAAATCGACCTTTATCCTGACAGTAAATTGTCTTGTCTACCTACCCCTTCAAAACAAAAAATGCCGCCTGCCCCTCAAGCCGATTGACTCGGCAACAGGGACAGGCGCTTTGAATTTCTGAATGCTAACGCACCGCTGATTGTGTGTCATTCTTTATTCGAGGTTGTCATTCAAAAAGCTTTTGAAAACCCTCTCTCCGGTTATTGACACAGCCTCCCCTTCTCTTTAAAATCTAAGTGGCATTCCAAAACAAAATCAAGGAGGAACCTATGCCCATACAATTTCACGCTGCATCCGGAGACTTCCACTTGTACAACCGGGAGATCAGCTATCTTCTGGAGATTCTGGAAAACGGCCATCTGGGCCACGTCTATTTTGGAAAACGCCTGACGGACCGGGAGGACTTCCGGTATCTCACCGAGTACCCAGTCCGGGATATGGGTTCCTGTCCCTTTGAAGGGCGGCGGGATTTTTCCCTGGAGCACCTGAAACAGGAATACCCCACCTTTGGAACCGGGGATCCCCGGTATCCGGCCTTTCAGCTGGAGCGGGAGGACGGCAGTCGGGTGGTGAACTTCCGGTATCAATCCCACCGGATCTTCCCGGGGAAAAGCCCTCTTGCGGGACTTCCTGCGGTCTATGTGGAGGAGGACGGGGAGGCAGAGACCCTGGAAGTGACGCTGGAAGATCCGGACATCCACATGCAGCTGATCCTCTCCTATACCATCTTCCGGGACTACCCGGTGATCACCCGCAGCGCCCGGTTTACCTGCGGCGGCCCGGAAACCTTAACCCTGCTCACCGCCATGAGCGGCTGCCTGGACCTACCGGACGCAGCGTATGAGATGGTGGAACTGGCAGGGGCCTGGGCCAGAGAGCGCCACATCCACACCCGCCCCCTGGCCCCGGGCATCCAGGGGATCTACAGCCTCCGGGGCACCAGCAGCCACCAGTTCAACCCATTTTTGGCCCTGAAACGGCGGGAAACCACGGAACGCCAGGGGGAGATTTTGGGCTTCTCCCTGGTGTACAGCGGAGACTTTCTGGCCCAGGCGGAGGTGGACAATTTTGGCGTAACCCGGGTTCTTCTGGGGATCCATCCCCACGAGTTTCGCTGGCAGCTGGCGCCGGGAGAAGAATTCCAGACCCCGGAACTGGTGATGGTCTACTCGGACCGGGGCTTAAACGCCATGAGCCAGACCTTTCACCGCCTCTACCAAAGCCGCCTCGCCCGGGGATTCTGGCGGGACCGGGAGCGTCCCATTCTCATCAACAACTGGGAGGCCACCTATTTCCAATTCAACCAGGAAAAAATCCTAGAGATTGCCGGAAAAGCCCGGGATCTGGGAATTGAGTTGTTTGTGCTGGATGACGGCTGGTTTGGAAAACGGAATCAAGACAATGTCTCCCTGGGGGACTGGTATCCCAACCGGGAGAAGCTGCCGGAGGGCATTTCCGGTCTGGCCCGAAGAATAGAAGACCTAGGAATGAAGTTCGGCCTCTGGATTGAACCAGAGATGACCAACCGGGACAGTGACCTGTTCCGGGCCCATCCGGACTGGGTGTTGGCGGATATCCGGCGGCCCTACAGCCACGCCCGGAACCAGTACGTGCTGGACTTTTCCCGGGAGGAGGTGGTGGAGTGTATCTACCAGCAGCTGAAAAAGCTGTTGGCGGAAACTCCCATTTCCTATATTAAGTGGGATATGAACCGCTCCTTCTCTGATGTTTTCTCCAATGGGCAAGATAAAGCCTGGCAGGGGAAGGCCCGGCACCAGTATATTCTGGGCGTATACCGGCTCTATGACCGGCTGACCCGGGAGTTTCCCCGGATCCTCTTTGAGTCCTGCGCCAGCGGCGGGGCCCGGTTTGACCCGGGGATGCTCTACTACGCGCCCCAGGGCTGGACCTCCGATGATACAGACGCGGTGGAGCGGATCAAGATCCAGTACGGCACCTCCCTGGTCTACCCCTTAAGCTCCATGGGCAGCCACGTATCCGCCGCTCCCAACCACCAAGTGTTCCGGAACACGCCGCTGTCCACCCGGGCCCACGTGGCCTACTTTGGCACCTTCGGCTATGAACTGGACGTGACCCGGATGACGCCGGAAGAGCAGGAAACGGTCAAACAGCAGGTGGCGTTCATGAAGACCCACCGGCGGACGATTCAGTTTGGGACCTTTTACCGCCTGAAAAGCCCCTTCACCGGCAATTCCTCCGCCTGGATGGTGCTCTCGCCGGACGGAGAGGAAGCGCTGCTCGCCTACTTCCGGATCCTTCAGCCGCCCCAGGGGAAGCTGGAGCGGATCTACCTGGAGGGCCTTAGAGAAGACGCCCTATACCAGATCACGGAGCCAGGGGAAAGCACCGGAAGGGACTGGGACTGCCACTACGGGGATGAACTGATGTACGCCGGATTCAGCGTCTCCGACTTTTCCTCCGGCATTGGCCGGGAGGCTTACGCACGGCAGGGGGACTATTTCTCCCGGCTGTTCCTCCTGCAAATGCGGGAGGGGTAAATGGCAGGACGGGTCAGGGGAAATGTTTTTACAGCCTATTGCGCATCCACTCCGTCCGCTGGCAAATAAAATTCACAGCACCCACTTCCACTACGTCATTCATAACAAGATTGACCTGGTTCCGTCTCGCCTTGCTTGGGATAAGGCCCTGTTCCGTGAAGTCGTGGCCGTTGCGCTGGTAGAGGATGCGCCCGGCCAGTATTCGGCTGCCTTTGCCTCCGATCTGCCTTTTGGCAGCTTCTATGCCCAGGAGCGCATCACCAATGAGTCGTTTGTGCTTTCCGACCAGCAGTACCCGGTGGTCTTTGCGTATGCCGGACAGGAAGCCATTTTGGTTACGATTGCAGTCAATGACGGCGAGGCCATTTCCAATGAGATGATTCGCGGGCGCA
>CAZDOQ010000137.1:0-3001 GCA_964507035.1 uncultured Lachnospiraceae bacterium
CTCTGCCTGACTGTTTTGCGGCCTGTCTATTTCTGTTCCTTCAGCGCGTTGAGCTCGTCAATGATCAGCTCGTTTTGGATCTTGATGTACGTCCCCTTCATACCGGAGGACCGGGACTCAATGACGCCGGCGCTCTCCAGCTTCCGCAGGGCGTTGACGATTACGGAACGGGTGATGCCCACCCGGTCTGCCACCTTGCTGGCCACCAAGATGCCCTCGTTTCCTTTCATCTCGTCAAAAATGTGCTGCACCGCGTCCAACTCGCTGGCGGACAGGGTACTGATGGCGGATTTCACGATCTGGAGTTTCCGGATCTCCTCCGCGCTCTCCTCGTTCAGGGAGCGGAGCATTTCCAACCCCACCACGGCGTTGCCGTACTCAGCCAGAATAATATCGTCAATCTCATAAGGAGCGCTCTTTTTATATACAAACAAAGTGCCCAAACGTTCACCGGCGATATCAATAGGGGTTACGATCACGTGGTACTCCTTCGCTTCCTCACCCTCAAACCCCAGGGTTTCCAGATGAACGTTCTCTTTGGTGGACAAAATATTCAGAAGACGCTCATTCAGCTGTTCGTCAATAAACTGCCCGATCTGCACTTCCTTCCAATTTTTGTCATTCTCATCTTTCAGGTATTCACCAAGGCCAAGTATCTTACCTTTCTTACTGATGACCAGAATGTTGGACTCCAGTGCGTCGCTCAGTACATGGCAGATATCACTAAAAACGAAAACTTTAGAAGTGTTGTTGTGGAGCAGCTTATTGATCTTTCTCGTTTTGTCTAATAGTTGTACGCTCACTATTCTGCCTCCTATGGAAAGATTCATATATCCGTTTACAGTTTACACCATCTTAGCCTATATTGCAAGAGTTTTTGGGCAATTTTATGTTTTTTTTAGATTCAAAAAACGTTTTTATTTTTTTTCTGATTTGTCAGGGGTCGGCTTCTGCCATGTCATAAAATCGCACTCCGGATTCCGTTCACACCCATAATAGCGCCGTCCCTTTTTTGTTTTCCGAATCACCAAGCCGGCGCCGCACTTGGGACAGGGCACCCCTATTTTTTCCAGGTACGGCTTGGTGTTCTTGCACTCCGGAAATCCCGGGCAGGCCAGGAATTTTCCATGGGGACCGTATTTTATGACCATATGGCGTCCGCAGTGCTCGCAGATCACGTCTGTCTCCTCATCGGCAATCTGCACCTTCTCCAACTCCTGTTCCGCTACATCCACCTCATTTTTCAGGGTCGGATAGAAACCGGACACCACATCCCGCCAGGACTCCTCTCCTTCTGCTACCCGATCCAGTTCCGATTCCATTTTAGCGGTAAAGCCCTCGTCCACAATCCGCGGGAAAGAGTGCTGCATGATCCCGTTGACCACCTCCCCCAGTTCTGTGATGTACAGGTTCCGGTTCTCCTTGGTCACATAGTGACGGCTCAAGAGAGTAGTGATGATGGGGGCATAGGTACTGGGCCGGCCAATGCCGCACTCCTCCATGGCCCGGACCAGACTGGCCTCCGTGTAGTGGGCCGGCGGCTGGGTAAAGTGCTGCTTAGGCTCAAATTCCGTCAGAGTCAGCTGGGACTCCTGGGTCAGCTTTTGAACCAGACTGTGCTTTTCCAGCTTCTCCCCCTCCTCGTCATACACCGAGAGGAAACCGTCAAAGGTCTGCACATTGGCGGAGGCGGTGAAGCTGTGGGAGCCTGCCTGGATTTTGATGGACGTATTCTCATACCGGGCGTCCTGCATACGGCTGGCTGCAAACCGCCGCCAGATCAGCTGATACAGGCGGAACTGCTCCCGGCTCAGGGAGTCCTTGATGCTGGAAGGAGTCCGGCGGATGGCCGTGGGGCGGATGGCCTCATGGGCGTCCTGGATCTTTCCCTTCTGCTTTCCGCCGGCGTTTCCCGCCGCCACATACTCCTGACCATAGGTCTCACCAATATAAGCCCGGGCAGCGGCATCCGCCTCCTCCGCGATCCGGGTGGAGTCTGTACGCAGGTAGGTAATCACGCCGATGGTGCCGCTTCCCTTCACCTCCACACCCTCGTAGAGCTGCTGGGCAATGCGCATGGTTTTCTGGGTAGAGAAGTTCAGAATCTTGGAGGCTTCCTGCTGCAGGGTGCTGGTGGTAAAGGGCAGCGGCGCCTTTTTGGTCCGGGGGGATTTTTTGATCTCCTGGATCACAAAGGACTCCCGGCCCGCCTCCTCCATCAGCGCCTGCGTGTCCGCCTCACAGGTCAGGGGCTTCCGGCCGCTGTACCGGGCGGTCAGCTTCGCCTTCTCTCCTTTTACGTGGAGCAGGGCGTCCAGCGTCCAGTACTCTTCCTGCTGGAAGGCGTTGATCTCCTCCTCCCGCTGGCAGATCATGCTGAGAGCCGCCGACTGCACCCGGCCTGCAGAGAGCCCCCGCTTCACTTTCTTCCATAAAAGAGGACTGATGGTGTACCCCACCATCCGGTCCAGCATCCGGCGGGTCTGCTGGGCATCCACCAGGTTCAGATCCAGGTTCCGGGGCGCTTTCAAGGATTCCTTCACCGCGTTTTTGGTGATCTCGTTGAAGCTGATGCGCCGCACAGTCTTCCCCGCCAGGTGCAGCGCCTCCTGCAGATGCCAGGCAATGGCCTCCCCCTCCCGGTCCGGGTCAGTGGCCAGATAAATTTTATCCGCCTTTTTCGCTTTCTTTCGAAGATTTGCCAATACATCTCCCTTGCCGCGGATGGTGATGTACTTGGGCTCATAGTCATGCTCCACGTCGATCCCCAGCTGACTCTTGGGCAGATCCCGCACGTGGCCGCCGGAAGCTTCCACATCATAGCTGGAGCCTAAAAATTTCTTGATCGTTTTCACCTTGGCCGGTGATTCCACAATGATCAAATTCTGTGCCACTCCGACTTACTCCTTACTGTACAGACATTTATGAAAATTTTTTTGATTTTGGCCTGAAACGAAATCACTATACAACATTTCCTCCGGAAAAGCAAGCCTCTTTTGCT
>CAZDOQ010000138.1:0-2924 GCA_964507035.1 uncultured Lachnospiraceae bacterium
CCCAAGCTGGACGATGAGAGCGAACGGCTGCATCCCATTGACGGCCTGATGCCGGACCCGGCCAATCTTCCCGCCGGCTGCCCCTTCAGCCCCCGCTGCCATCACCGCATGGAAATTTGTACCACAGAGCATCCGGACATCACATACAGCAAGGGAACCCATCGGATTAAGTGCCATTTGTTTGCAGGGGGTGAAGGGTAATGGGAGAAGCGCTGATTAAGACCGTTGATCTGAAAAAGTATTTTAAAGTGAAAGGCGGCATTCTCCATGCCGTGGATGGCATCAACCTGGAAATTCACCGGGGGAAGACGCTGGGGGTGGTGGGGGAGTCCGGCTGCGGCAAGTCCACCCTGGGGAGAACCGTCATTCGGCTTCTGGACGCCACATCCGGCTCAGTGTTTTTTGATGGCCAGGATGTCATGAAGACTCCCGAACGGGAGTTTGCGAGGATTCGCCGGCAGATGCAGATTATCTTCCAGGACCCGTTTTCCTGCCTGAATCCCCGGATGTCGGTGTATAAGCTGATTGCCGAGCCGCTGGAGCTCAACCGTGTCTACCAGCACAGTGCGGACTTGACCAGGCGGGTGGTGCAGCTGATGGATACCGTGGGCCTTGCAAGGCGGTTCCTCAATTCCTATCCCCATGAGATGGACGGCGGACGGCGGCAGCGGGTGGGCATTGCCCGGGCTCTAGCGCTGAACCCGCAGTTTATTGTCTGCGATGAGCCGGTGTCCGCCCTGGACGTTTCCATTCAAGCGCAGATTCTGAACCTTTTGATGGACCTGCAGGAGGCCATGGGGCTGACCTATATGTTTATTACCCATGATCTGCTGGTGGTCCGCCATATTGCGGACGAGATTGCTGTTATGTATCTGGGGCAGTGCATTGAGCGGGCGCCGGCCAAGGAATTGTTTAAAAATCCGCTGCATCCATACACCCAGGCGCTGCTTTCGGCCATTCCCATTCCGGATCTTAGCCAGCGGAAAAAGCCGGTAATGCTCCACGGCGAGGTCTCCGATCCTATTGATCCAAAACCGGGCTGCCGTTTTGCTAGGCGCTGCAGCCGGTGCGTGGAAAGCTGTACCGGACGGGATTATCCGCTTCGGGAGATATCGCCGGGCCATTTTGTGGCCTGTGAATTGTACCAGTAAGGAGCGTGTGATATGAAAAATGAAAGAATTGCGCGTGTGATGGAGCGCCTCCATTCCATGGGGATGGGGCAGTTGCTTGTCAGCGATCCGGACTCTCTCTATTATCTCCTAGGCCACAGTTATGACCCGGGGGAACGCCTGCTGGCCTTGTATCTGGATGACGAGGGAAAAGCCGTCTTGTTTCACAACAGTATGTTCCATTTTCCGGAGCAGCCCGACTTGTCCATTGCTTACTATGATGACAGCCAGGATTACATGGGGCTGGTGTCGGAGGTGGTAAAGCCGGGGATCATAGGGGTGGACAAATTCCTGCGGGCAAAGTTTTTGGTGCCGCTGCTGGAAAAACGGTCCGATCTTCAGGTAAAACTGGGCTCGGCAGCGGTGGACTGGGCTAGGAAATATAAGGATGCGGAGGAGTTGGAGCGGATGCGCCGGGCATCCCGCATCAACGATCAGACGGTGGAAGAAGCCATCCGCCATGTCGGCGATGGCTGGACAGAGTTGGAGATGGCAGATTTTATCTGTGACACCTTTATGCGCCTGGGAGCAGATGCCCGGGAGAATCAGCTGGTATGCTTTGGCGTCAATACCGCGGAGCCGCACCATGCCAGCAACCGGACCCAGCTGAAACCGGGGGAAGCCGCGCTCTTTGATATCTACGCCCCCGTGCACCACTATTTCTGCGACATGACCCGCACCGTATTCTGGAAAGATGTGACCGAGGAACAGCGCCGGGTATATGAGATTGTCAAGGAAGCCAATGCCGCCGGCGTGGCAGCGGTCCGCCCGGGGATTCCCCTGCGGGAGGTGGATCGTGTGGTCCGGGAGGTGATTGAGCAGGCCGGTTACGGAGATTACTTCACCCATCGGACGGGCCACGGTATTGGGCTGGCTCTCCACGAGCCTCCGGATGTGAGTTGCGTGACGGAAGAAATCATAGAGCCGGGAATGATCTTTTCCGTGGAGCCGGGGATCTATCTGCCGGGCAAATTTGGCGTACGGGTGGAGGATCTGGTAGCGGTGACGGAAAACGGCGTGGAATTGCTGAACTACTCCAACCGAGATTTGATTGTGGTGGATTAATGCCCCAAATTCGTTTATACTGGGGAAAGGAACACCCTGGGCGCAGCGGGACACCGCGGGAAACAGGGCAGCTATGAAAGGAAGCCAGAATGGCGTCTGGCACGGGAAACGGATATGAACAAACAGGAAGTGATTGACTTTTTAAAACGCAAGGGCATTGCCTTCACCATCACAGAGCATGAGCCGGTCTATACCATAGAGGAAATGCTGGAGCGCAAGATTCCGAATCCGGAGACCATTGCCAAAAATCTGTTTATCCGCGATGACAAAAAACGGAACTATTATCTGGTGTCGGTCCGGGAGGACAAGCATGTCAACCTGAAGCAGTTTCAGGAGGAGCAGGGAACCCGCCGCCTGAGTTTTGCCTCAGAGGCCGATCTGGAAAAAATCTTGGGACTTGGCCGGGGGGCGGTTACGCCGCTGGGACTGCTGAATGACAGCCAGAAAATAACGCGCTTTTATCTGGATCAGGATCTGGCGGACGGCGAGATCAGCGTTCATCCCAACGAAAATACCGCCACCGTCAAGTTGCGGACCAGGGATCTTCTGGTATTGCTGGAGGAAAACGGAACGAAGATCCACATTGTGAAAATGTGAACGGGCAGCAGGCGCTGGAAATGGAGCGTTTTTGGGAACGACAAATTTTTCCTTTGGGCTTTGCGTTTCCTGCGGACACCCATAGCCTCCTCT
>CAZDOQ010000139.1:0-2867 GCA_964507035.1 uncultured Lachnospiraceae bacterium
TCTCCATCAGCGCCCGGGGCGGCATTGACATTTACACCATCATCGACCAGCTGAACTCCACCGGCTCCTGTCCGTCCTACACGGTGCGCCGGGCCCTTCAGAAGGACACCAGCAAGGGCAGCTGCTGCCCTATGGCCGTGGGTAACGCCCTCTTGGATATGTACCACGAGGTACAGCAGGAGATGGCCCAGGCCGGAAAGAACCCGGAGCAGCCGCCCAAAAAGGCGCCCAAGCCCAAAGCGGTCCAGAGCGCCCGGGAAAAACTCCGCTGTCCGGAATGCGGCGAACCCCTGGTCTTTGAGGGTGGCTGCAACATCTGCAAGAGCTGCGGGTGGAGTAAGTGCTTTTAAAAAGCGGCAGCTTATTTTCAGCGTTTCTGCCGCCTAGAAGAAGACCGCCGCATCCGCCGCAGCTTCCGGCGTTTTCTCCTCCGGTTTGCCTTGATGATCTGGATCACCAGACTGGCCACAAATACCAGGCCCACCAGACTGGCCAGAACCACCAAAATCCAGAACCAAAACGGCTTTCCGGTCTGTTCCGCCGCCGCTGCGGTCTCCACCGCCGCTTCATCCCCGGCGGTGCCCTCTATGACCACCCGCTGGCTTCCCAGGGTCACGGAGCCGCTGCGGTAGAGAAGATTCCCTACGGTCCCTGCCGGATCTCCCTCTGCTTTAGCGGCAAACTCCAGGGTCACGGTGCTCATATCCTGGGGCACTGTCAGCAGGGCGGCGCCGGACAGGGTCAGGGGCATGGGATAACCGGCTTCCAGGCCTGCGCAGAAATTTTCGCTGGTCTCGGTCATATCCACCAGCCGGAAGTTGTCAAATCCATAGTCCAAAAGGGCCTTGGTGTCCTGGTAGATCACGCCGCCGCCCGCATCCTTCAACACCACGCAGACCAACTCCATACCGTCCTGCTCCGCGTAGGTGACAAGAGTGTTCCGGGCAATGGAGGTGTATCCGGTTTTCCCCGCCTTCACGCGCTCGTCATAATACTCGCTGTTGGAGATCAGCATCTTGTGGTGCGTGGTGCAGGTATAGCCGTTGGGATTCTGCTCCGTGGGCGGAATCTCATAGGTGGTGGTGGAAGCAATCCGGTAAAAGTCCTCATTCTGCACGGCGGCCCACAGGATCAGGGCCATGTCGTGGGCGGTGGTGGTATGGTTTTCATCATTCAGACCATGGGGATTGGTGAAGTGGGTATTGGTGCAGCCCAGAGAGGCCGCCTTTTCATTCATCAACTCTGCAAAGGCGGAAAGAGAACCGGCCACGTGCTCCGCCAGGGCGTAGCCGCACTCGTTCACCGATTCCAGCAGCAGCAGATACAGGCACTGCTCCACGGTGTAGGTTTCCCCCTCCAGGTTCAGGTAGCCAAAGCTGCCGCCGGTCTCGATGTCCGTCACCGCCTCATGGGAGAAGGTCACCGATTCGTCCAGCTGGCAGTGCTCCAGCACCACCAACGCCGTCATCACCTTGGTGATGCTGGCCGGGTAGTGGGTTTCATTCTCATTTTTTCCGTAGAGCACAGCGCCGGAGTTGATCTCCACCAGATAGGCGCTCTCCGCCGTGACAGAAGGACCGGAGGGCCATCCCTCCAGTTCCCGGGCATCCGTCACCTGCATGTCTGTGCGACCGCCAGTCCCATAGACCGGCATTGCCCCGGCCACTGCCAAAAGCAACGCTAGCAGCCAGACTCCCAACCGGTTCCTTCGTTTCTTTCTCATACCGCCACCTCCGGCTCGGCTTTCAGGAGAGCAGGGAAAAACTCTCCGGCGCTTTATTCTGCACATGGATCTTGATAAAGCAGTTGGTGATATGTTCATAGTTGATCTCCAGGGCATACTGGACGTTCACCCGAAGGCCCTGGGGCTCCTCCTGCACCTCCAGTTCATTGGCGCAGATCCCTAAGATCAGGTTGCCGTAGGGGGTGGAATAGTGGGAGACCGTTTCCTTTCCCTTGGAAAAAACCAATTCCGTATTCACCAACCCCTTCTTCCGGATGTTCACCTGCTCCTGCGAGATCTTCAGCACGTTGTGAACCATATCCTGATCGTTTTCTGTCACCTCGTCATATAGCACATAGTGTTTTCCATTCTTGCAGAAATATTCTCCCGGCGCTATGACCTCCACATCCTGCTGTTCCTCCTCCGCCGCGCCGGTGAAAAGGAGACCGCTGACGGTGATCAAAACATTCTTTTCCATTCTGTATTTCCTTCTTCCAGTAAACGGATCGCTCCGGTTTTTTCTAATAGTTCTCAATGTCCAACACATGAGTGGTACGGATCTCATGGGGCAAAATGGAGTTGGCAAACACCCGGAATTTCTCCGCTCCGTCGCTGACATAGTATTGGTACCGCGTTGTCCCCTCCGGCATCTTGTCCGAAAGAATGTGATGCTCCTCAAGCAGCCGCCGCAGCCCCAGGGCCGTCTCATAGGCCGGGTTCACCAGCTGCACCTTCTCCCCCATAATCCCCCGGATCAGGGAGCGGAGCAGCGGATAATGGGTGCAGCCCAAAATCAGCGTGTCAATGTCCTTCTCCTGCAGTTCCCTCAGATAACGCCGGGCAATCTCCTCTGTGACAAAGTCATGGGTCAGACCCTCCTCCACCAGCGGCACAAACAGCGGACAGGCCTTTCCAAACACCTGCAGCTTCGGGTTGATGCTCCGGATAAACTGAGTATACAGGCCGCTGCCGATGGTGGCGTCTGTAGCAATGACTCCGATCCGGCCGTTGCGGCTGGCTGCCGCCGCCGTCTTGGCCCCGGGCTTCACCACGCCGATGATGGGCAGCCGGATCTCCTTCTCAATGGTCTCCAGGGCGTAGGCGCTGGCCGTGTTGCAGGCCACCACAATGGCCTTCACCTGCT
>CAZDOQ010000140.1:0-2858 GCA_964507035.1 uncultured Lachnospiraceae bacterium
TTGGTCACCTCGTTCCGCTGGTACACCACCACACCTGGGGCAATGCACAGGGTGTTGGAGCCATCGTTCCATTGCTCCCTCTCTGCGGCAATTCTATCATTTCCCCCGCATTTTATCAAGGCTACCTTGTCAATTCCCAGGTGTTTTTCCAAAATTTTCTCCAAACTCCCCTCCCTCCATCTGGAAGGGCGCGTACCGGTCATAATACAGATGGACCTGTCCGGCAAAATCCGGATGGTACTGAAACTGCATCATATGGTCGTAGATCCGGCGCTTCCCGTTTTTTTCATGCAAGCCTTTGGAAACTGCTTGCAAACCCAACGGTTGTAGAGTATGATGGATACAGTACGAGGAGGAACGCATATGGAAAAGAAATGTTTGAAAGCAGAGCTGGAAGGAAACGCTTATCCTGGAAGAGGCATTGTCCTGGGCAAGTCTGAGGACGGAACCAAAGCGGTGATCGCCTATTTTATTATGGGAAGAAGTGAAAACAGCCGGAACCGGGTGTTTGTGGAGGACGGCGAGGGAATCCGCACGGAGCCTTTTGATCCCTCCAAGCTGGTGGATCCCAGCCTGATCATCTATGCGCCGGTGCGGGTTCTGGGGAATAAAACCATCGTCACCAACGGGGATCAGACGGACACCATCTATGAGGGCATGGACAAGCAGCTGACCTTTGAGCAGACCCTCCGGAGCCGGGAGTTTGAGCCGGACGCGCCCAACTATACCCCTCGGATCTCCGGAATTCTTCATATTGAAAACAGCCATTACAACTATGCGCTCTCCATCTTAAAGAGCAACCAGGGAGATCCGGATTCCTGCCACCGGTTCACCTTTGCCTATGAGAACCCCAAGGCAGGGGAGGGACATTTCATCCACACCTACGTGGGGGACGGCAATCCGCTTCCCAGCTTTGAAGGGGAGCCCACCTGGGTCTCCATCTCCGGAGAGATTGACGCCTTCACGGATCTGGTCTGGAACAGCCTCAACGCGGAGAACAAGGTTTCCCTGTTTGTCCGTTTTATTGACATTACCACCGGCCAGCATGAGACCCGTATTGTCAACAAAAATCAGTGATTGTGTCACCCCCGCTTTCTGGCGGGGGTGTTTTTCCGTCGGAAATCGGCTCCGTCGGAAATCTCCAGAAACTGGCGGAAAAATCTCTTGACAGGAAATGTCGAAAAGGGATATAATTGAAAAAATTTGCCCGGACGGGCGTCCGGCCAAAGAGAAAAAAGGGAGGATTGGTGCACGTATGAGACATCTGATTGACCCAACGGATCTGAGTCTGCAGGCGATCGACGAAATTTTGGATCTGGCGGAGGACATTATTCAGCATCGCGAAAAATATGCAGAGTCCTGCAAGGGCAAAAAGTTAGCGACTTTATTCTATGAGCCTAGCACGCGGACCCGTTTAAGCTTTGAAGCAGCTATGCTGGAGCTTGGGGGAAGCGTTCTTGGCTTTTCTTCTGCTGACGCCAGTTCCGCCGCCAAGGGGGAGAGCGTGGCAGATACGGCCCGCACCGTCTCCAAGTACGCGGACATCATTGCCATGCGGCATCCCAAGGAGGGAGCTCCTCTGGTGGCGGCCCAGCACGTAAATATCCCGGTGATCAACGCCGGAGACGGGGGCCACAACCATCCCACCCAGACCCTGACGGATCTTTTGACCATCAAAGAAACCAAAGGGCGGCTGGATCATCTGACCGTGGGATTCTGCGGGGACCTGAAATTTGGCCGCACCGTCCACTCCCTGATCAAACAGCTCTCCTCCTACCAGGATGTGAAATTCATTCTCATCTCCCCGGTGGAGCTGCAGGTGCCCGACTATATCAAGGAAGAAGTGCTGATTGGGAAGAACATTCCCTTTGAGGAGGTTACGGAGATGGAGCCGGTGATCGGTCAGCTGGACATCCTCTACATGACCCGGGTCCAACGGGAGCGCTTCTTCAATGAAGCCGATTACATCCGCCTGAAAGATACCTATATCCTGAATCTGGCCAAGCTGGAAAACGCCAAGCCGGATCTGAAGATCCTGCATCCCCTGCCCCGGGTCAATGAGATTGCCACGGAGGTGGACAGCGATCCCCGAGCCATCTACTTTGATCAGGTGGAGTACGGCAAATTTGTGCGGATGGCGCTGATGTTAAAGCTGCTGGGTCTGGAACACAACACCAAATAGGAGGAAGCCATGCTGAAGGTTGACAGTATTGAAAAAGGAATCGTGTTGGATCATATCCAGGCGGGAAAAGCTATGCGGGTCTATCAGTATCTGAACCTGGACCGGCTGGACTGCAGCGTTGCCATTATCAAGAACGTCAAGAGCAACAAGCTGGGGAAGAAAGATATCATCAAGATCAACGACACTATCGACATCAACCTGGATGTGCTGGGCTACATAGACCCCAACATCACCGTGAACATTATTGAGGATGGCAAGACGGTGGAGAAAAAACGGCTGGAGTTGCCGGAGAAGATCGTCAACGTGGTCAAATGCAAGAATCCCCGGTGCATCACCTCCATTGAGCAGGAACTGGACCATGTATTCAAACTGGCGGACCGGGAGAAAGGCATCTACCGCTGCATTTACTGCGATCAGAAAACCACCCACACCCCCGACCTGTAACGCCAAGCAGCCTCCGGAATCTCAGAAATACTCCGGGAATTTCCGGAACGCCTCTGATCTGCCGCAGACCTCCGGGAGGAAAGCCTCACGTCCCTTCCGGAGGATCTGATGGGAGCCTCCGTATTCCTAACTTCCTCCGACTATATGACAGGACAGATTCTGTATGTGGACGGCGGATGGCTGGTGAATTGACCTGCTGAATATCTTTTGCGGCAAAATATTGGCCAGCTGA
>CAZDOQ010000141.1:0-2856 GCA_964507035.1 uncultured Lachnospiraceae bacterium
ATGGAAATGTTGATGGGCTCCATCCGGTAGCGGATCAGCCGATCCAGGTCCTTCTCCCTGAGATTGGTCAGGGTGATGTAGTTGCCCTGGAGAAAGGAAAGGCGTGCGTCGTCATCCTTAAAATACAAGGTCTCCCGCATGCCTTTCGGCATCTGGTCAATGAAACAGAACACGCACCGGTTCCGGCAGGAGCGGTACTCATCCATGAGGCCGTTTTCAAAGACGATGCCCAGATCCTCATCCTCCTCCTTTTCGATCTCAAAGATCACGTCCTCCCCGTTTTTCCGCCGGACTCGAAGCTCCACATACTCGTCCCGGCACAGGAATTCATAGTCGAACACGTCCTCCAGTTCCTGCCCGTTCACCGCCAGGACCACGTCTCCCAGCATCAGTTCCAGTTCCTCTCCAATGGACCCGGGCTGAACCGCCTGAATCCGGTGTTCCTTATGATTCATGAAGGCCTCCTATCGCTCTGGGAGTTATTTTAGCATAGATCCCCTGGATTTGCAAACCAGAACGGTTTTCCCTTGCCATTTCCCCACCGGATATGCTATAAATAAAACGGACAAAACCATTTTGGACGATATACCAGATTCGGAGGACCTTTCATGGCAAAAGATTATACCTTTAAAAACACCATCCCCATTGCGCCTCTCAAGATCATCGCAATGGGAAATTGCCGGGAGTTCGGCAGCAAGGTGGACGACTACATTGTCTCCTTTCGGAAAAATGATGAGGAAATTCTGAAAGCACGGGAGAACAACGTGAAGTTCCGGGGATACGACCGGGATTCCTATCTGACACACGTTACCTGCCCCCGGTTCGGCTCCGGGGAGGCCAAGGGCATGATCCACGAATCTGTCCGGGGTTCGGATGTGTTCATTCTCACCGATGTGATCAATTACAGCCTGTCCTTTGAGATGTACGGCCACCGGCACCAGATGTCTCCGGACGACCACTATATGGATCTGAAACGGGTGATCTCCGCCTGCCTGCCTACCTCCCGGCGGGTCAACGTGATCATGCCGTTTCTCTATGAGAGCCGCCAGCACCGGCGGACCCAGCGGGAGTCTCTGGACTGCGCCATGGCCTTGGAGGAACTGGCAGACCAGGGGGTGGCCAACATTGTCACCTTTGACGCCCATGATCCCCGGGTGCAAAACGCCATTCCCCTCCACGACTTTGACAGCTTTCCGGCAGTCTACCAGTTTATGAAGACCCTGCTCCATGCGGACAAGACCCTGGCCCTGGACAAGGAAAACCTGATGATCATCAGCCCGGACGAGGGCGCCATGAGCCGGGCCGTCTATCTGGCCAATAATCTGGGAGTGGACATGGGCATGTTCTACAAGCGCCGGGACTACACCCGGATCGTGGGGGGAAAGAACCCCATTGTGGCCCATGAATTTTTGGGATCCGACGTGGCGGGCAAGACCGTCATCATCATAGACGATATGATCGCCTCCGGGGACAGCATGCTGGATACGGCCAAGGAGTTAAAGCGCCGGAAGGCCAAAAAGGTCATTGTCTGCTGCACCTTCGGCCTCTTCACCTCCGGCTTTGCCAACTTTGACGCGGCCTATGAGCGGGGAGATTTCGACTATGTGATCACCACCAACCTGAATTACCGGAAGCCGGAGTTGTTGGAAAAGCCCTGGTATCTGGAGGCGGACATGTCCAAGTACGTGGCCACCATCATCAACACCTTAAACCACGACGTTTCCATTGCCGGCGTCATGACGCCCACGGATAAGATCCAGCGGTTGATCAACCGATACCGGGACGACGAAATGTGATCAGGATTTCCAGCGCCTTCTTTTTGGGAAACTTCCATGCGTAAAAAATCAAAAATCAAAGGCTTAAGCGGTTGTCGAAACCGGTTGAAAAACGCCGGGCCGTCCTGTATAATGGGTGTCAGGTGATGGAAAATGGTTCAGGAGGCTTCTGAGCAAAAAGAAAAAGAATTTCCGGAGAAACCTCTGTTTTTATTCCCGGCTGTCATTTTGTACCATGAAATAGTCTTTCAGATTTTTACGGCGGGGAATCCCTTTTCTCTCCGCCTTTTTCCTATTCTGTTTTTCAGTTTGGCTTACGGCGGGATCGCCGCTTTCCTGGTCTCCCTATGGAAACAGAAAAAAAGAGGGCAGCAGATGTCGGCGGTCCTTCTCCTGCTGATCAGCGTCCCCTACATCGTGCAGTTTTTTATTTACAAGCAGTTTAAACAGTTCTATGATGTGAACACCATGACCGGCGGGGCAGGGGACGCATTGACCAGCTATTTTTCTGAGTTTTTGCGGCTGGTTTTCCTTCGGGGAGACATTTTTGTCACGCTGCTTTTTCTGCTTCCCTTTCTGCTCTTTATTTTCCCGGGGAAGCAGCTTTTTCACCAGATGCCGCTCTACCGGATCCATCCGGTTCTGCCTCTGTCCCTGGCAGGCGTTTCCTACTTCCTGGCCCTGGCGCTGGTATCGGTCAGCCGCATTTGGGCGCCGGTATACGGGGATCAGTACAATTTCCAGACGGCGGTGAGCCAGTTCGGCCTTCTCACCGGTATTCGCCTGGATTTAAAAAACAACCTGTTCGGCACTCCCTCCGCTTTTGAGGAACCGGTCTGGCTGAAACTAGAGGCGGAAAGCGCAGGCGAACCGGACGGCGGAGAGTCTGGGATAGAGGCTGCAGCAGGCGAAGCGGAGACCGGCGCAGCGGGAGAAACGGAGACCGCAGCACTGGAGGAGACGGAGGCGGCCCCTGTGGTGTACGGAGACAACGTTCTGGACCTGGATTTCAGAGAGCCGGAGGGGGAAGGTGCTGCCCAGATTCAGGCTCTCAACGAATACGTCCAGAGCCTTACGCCGT
>CAZDOQ010000142.1:0-2786 GCA_964507035.1 uncultured Lachnospiraceae bacterium
CCGTAGTCGGTGATGACCACATCCACGGTCTCGCCGGGGGTGGTGACGGTGGTCACGTTGGTGCAGATAGCCGGGGTACGGCCCTGGAGCAGCGGCACAATGACAATGGTGCACTTGGCGCCGGCAGCCGTGTCCGGATGTCCGCCCTGGGCGCCGGTTACCATACCGTTGGAATCCACCACCACGTTGCAGTTGAAGTTCACATCCACTTCCAGGGAAGCCAGGATCACGAAATCCAGCTGGTTCACGTACGCGCCCTTGTTCATAGGGTTGGCGTACTCGGAAGCGGTGATCTCATAGTGGTTGGAGTTGTTCTTAATGGACTCAATGGCGGTCAGGTCAAAATCCTGGGTATCCACCAGTTTCTCAATGAGGCCTTCCTCCAGCAGCTTGCACATGGGACCGGCAATGCCGCCCAGGCCCAGGCCCATCTTGATGCCCCGCTCCCGCATGATCTCGCCCAGGGAGATGGTAGAGGCAATAGAAGCGCCGCCTACGCCGGTCTGATAGGTAAAACCATCCTTAAAGTAAGGGGTGTTGATAACGAACTGGGTGCAGTAGTTGGCCATCATGATCTTGCGCACATCGGTGGTGGGCTTGGCCGCGCCGGTGGCAATCTTGGCCGGGTTGCCGATCTCATCCACCTTCACCACGTAGTCCACGTAGATCTGGGAGATGCTGGCCGGAAGGTTGGGATACGGAACCAGGGTATCCGTGATAGCAACCACCTTGTCCGCATACATGGCGTCCGCCACCGCATAGGACAGAACGCCGCAGTCGCTCTTGCCGCCTACCGCGCGCATGTTGCCGTACTCATCGCAGGTGGGAGCGCCGACGAAAGCGATGTCGATCTGTACGTCGCCCTCCTCAATGGCCCGGACGCGGCCGCCGTGGGAACGCATGATAGCGTAGCCTTTCAGCTTGCCGGTGGAAATGGCCTCACCGATCTTGCCTCGGACGCCGGAGGACTGGATGCCGGTAATGGTGCCGTCCTCGATCATGGGAACAATGGGATTGTGGGCTTTGCCCAGGGAGCTGGCGCAGATGGTGATGTCCTTGATGCCCATCTTGTGCACCTCTTCCATAACCATGTTCACCACATAGTCGCCCTCACGGAAGTGATGATGGAAGGAAAGGGTCATTCCGTCCTTGATGCCGCATTTCTTCAGAACCTCGGCAATGGAACCAACCATTTTGCTCTCTTTGGGGTCCACCACACCGCGGACCGTCGGGGCAGCCTTCTTATAAGTCTGGTTGTGACGAGCATAGGCGCCCTGAAACACCTTCATACCAGTATCCTGCAATACTTTTTCAGGAATATCTCTACCTACTGCATTAATCATCTTACAAATCCCCCTCATATACGCCGGCAGCCTTGGCCAGCTCAATGGTTCTCTTCGCTCCAGGATAGAACGCGATATCGATCATCTTTCCGTCAACCGTAAATACGCCGATGCCCATGGCCTTCTTCTCATCGACTTCCTTCACGATCTTCTCCGCCTTGATGATCTCCTTTTCGCTGGGGGTGAAGATCTTGTGGGTCGGCTCAATCTGTCTCGGGTTGACAATGGACTTGCCGTCAAAGCCCATGTCTTTGATCATCTGGGTCTCTTTGATGAAGCCGTCCATATCATCCAGGTTGGTGAACACGGTGTCAAAGCACTGCTTGCCAGCGGCTCTGGCGGCGTTGATCATCATGCCTCTGGCCCAGGCAAACTCTACGCCGGTGCCGGTGATGCTGGTCTGCAGGTCCTTGGTATAGTCGCCGCCGGACAGAGCCACACCGAACAGCAACGGAGAAGCCGTGCAGATCTCATAAGCGTTCATGACGCCCTTGCAACTCTCCAGGGCGGCCATTAGCAGAATGGAGCCGTGCTCAACACCGAACTCCTCCTCCGCCTTCTTCATCTCCTCCTCCACGGCAATCACGTCCGCCGCGCTCTCGGTCTTGGAGATACGAATGGAGTCGCAGCGGCCGGCCACGCAGACACGCACGTCCTCTTTCCAGTGAGCGGTCTCCAGTCCGTTGATCCGGACCACCCGCTCCACACCGCGGTAGTCAATCTCTTTCAGCGCATGGTACAGGGAATATCTGGCGGCATCCTTCTGGTTCTCCGCCACAGCGTCCTCCAGGTCCAGCATAATGGAGTCAGGCTTGTAGATATAGGGATCCTTGATCAGGCCGGGTTTCTGAGCGTTCAGAAACATCATGCTTCTTCTAAGTCTGGTTAAATTCGGATTCATTACTGAATTGCACCTCCCCACGGTAATTTTTTACCGGCGCAGATCTCATCCTCTGTGTACCCGGATGCCCGGAACACGGCGCCTTCTACCCTTGCCTTCAGCGTGCAGTCCAGAGCGCCCTTGTCCACCACAGTCACCTTGGCGTTCTTCACATCCAACCGCTCCAGAGTCTCCAAAACAGTTGCGCGGATCTTTCTGCCATACTGATTGATGACGCTGCTTTCGATGGACAACTCAATGCCACTGGTGCCAGGTTCCACGGTAACCTGGGCATCACTGGACTCCAGAGTTCCAGCCATCGCCGTACCTTTCACTTCCATGAGATACCCTCCTCATTGTTTTATTTACCTGTTACGGTAAATTCTCTTAAGTATCTTTCATTATACACACGTCCATTTTAAAATGCAATGGAGAAACACATAAAAATCAAAGGTTTTCCATTGAAATTACTTATAAAATCATACATTTCAAATATGTGTCTGACAGCCTACAGCGTTCCTTTGCTGTCGTTTTCCTCCGTGTACACCGCGTCGCTGGCGCAG
>CAZDOQ010000143.1:0-2782 GCA_964507035.1 uncultured Lachnospiraceae bacterium
GGGTCCGGGGGATGGGGGTGGCCGTCAGGGTCAGCACGTCCACCGTCTCCCGGAGTTTTTTGATCTTCTCCTTGTCCGAAACCCCAAACCGCTGCTCCTCGTCTATGATCAGAAGGCCCAGGTCCTTAAACTGCACGTCCTTGGACAGCAGCCGGTGTGTGCCGATGACAATATCCGTCAGGCCTTTTTTCAGCTGCTCCACGGTCCGCTTCTGCTCCGCCGCCGTCCGGAACCGGCAGAGCATATCCACGTTCACCGGATAGTCCTTCATCCGCTGGACGAAGGTGTTGTAGTGCTGCTGGGCCAGGACGGTGGTGGGGACCAGGTAGGCCACCTGCTTGCCGTCCTGCACCGCCTTAAAAGCAGCCCGGATGGCCACCTCCGTCTTGCCGTAACCCACGTCCCCGCAGATCAGCCGGTCCATGATCTTGCAGGACTCCATGTCCTCCTTCACCGCCTCTATGGCCCGGATCTGATCCTCCGTCTCCTCGTAGGGGAACTGCTCCTCAAACTCCCGCTGCCACACCGTGTCCTTGCTGTAGGTGACGCCCTTTTGGTTCTGCCGGACGGCGTACAGGCGCACCAGATCCTGGGCAATCTCCCGCACCGCGCCCCGGACCCGGGTCTTGGTCCGGTGCCACTCGGAGCCCCCCAGCCGGTTCAGCTTGGGAACCTTCTCCGCATCGGATCCTGCATACTTTTGGACCAGGTCCATCTGGGTCACTGGGATATACAGGTTGCCCCCGTCTCCGTAGGTGATCTTCATGTAATCCTTGACCACGCCGCCCACTTCCATCCGCTCTGTGCCCTGGTAAATGCCCAGCCCGTGGTTTTCATGGATCACATAATCCCCCACCGCCAGCTGGGAGAAATCCTGGATCTTGCGCCCCTGGTAGGATGTCCGGTGTTTCTTCCGCTTCTGGTTTTTTCCGAACAGGTCCCCTTCCGCCAACACCACAAACCGAAGCATGGGATAAGAGAATCCCTTATGGAGGCTGCCGCAGGTCACCAGCACCTGCCCCGGGTGGACCTCCTTCCCCTCCTCCTCCGCATAGAAGGCAGACAGGCCGTATTCCTGGAGATTTCCGGCCAGCCGGACGCCCCGGGTCCGGGAGCCGGAGAGCAGCACCACCCGGTAGTGGTCCCGCTTCCACCGCTTCAGGTCCCCAAGCAGCGTCTCAAAGCTGTCCTGGTAGGAGTGGAGGGTCTGGGCCTGAATCACATAGCGGCCCTCCGGCTTCAGACCGCCGCCTTTTTGCTCCAGTCCCGCCAGAGCCACTGCCCGCTTTTTTCCAAGCATCCCAAACACATCCTCCGGGAATAAGAGAGAGGGGATCCGCTCCTGCTCCTCCAGCCCCTTCTCCAGCCGGTGCACCATGCTCTCCTGAAATTCCCGGGCCACGCCGGTGGCCTTTTCTCTCAGACGGGCCGGTTCGTCCAGGAAAAACAGGGCGTCCTCCGGAAAATATTCCAGAAAAGGCACCGGCGGCGCCGTCTCCTCCTCCCAGGAGTCCTCCGCCGGATACAGCCGCAGCTTCTCCAAATTCTCCAGGGACCGCTGGCTCTCCACATCAAAGGTCCGCAGAGAGTCCACCTCGTCTCCCCACAGTTCCACTCGCACCGGGGTTTCCTCGGTCAGGGGGAAAATGTCCAGAATTCCACCCCGGACCGCAAACTCCCCCGGGCCTTCCACCTGGGCCTCCCGCCGGTATCCCATCTCTGCCAGCTTTCCGCTGACCTGGCTCAAGTCCAGTTCCTGGCCCGGAAAAAATTCCAGAATCCGCTTCTGAAGTTCCCGAGGATGGGCAATCCGGTCCATGCAGCCGTCCACGGTGGTGACAATCACCCCCCGTCCTCCTTCCAGCATCTGCTTCCAGACCTCCATCCGCTGCTGTACCAGCAGATTTCCGTGGATGTCCGCCTGATAAAAAAGCAGGTCCTTGGCCGGGTAATAGAGCACCGGAGCCGCAAAGCAGCGGGCGTCCTCACAGATCTCCTTGGCCCGGGAGTCGTTGTAGGTAACAATAAGAGACAGAGGCGAATCCTCTGCCAGGCAGCAGGCCAAATGCACCTTCTGGGAGTCCACGCAGCCGCTGATTAAAAGAGGCCCCCTCCCTTGCCGGAGCGCCTCCTTGATATCCTCGTATTCCTTCAGTTCCTCCAGGGGACAGTTAAAGTTCGCCGCCATTTTTTTCCTTCCTTTTAAATGCGTTAAACCGGTTCATGGCCTCCGGCACCCCCTCCCGCAGAATGGTCTCCGCCGCCTCCGCCGCCAGTTCCACCGACTCCCGCATCACCGCCTGCTCCTCCCGGCTGAAATGCCCCAGCACATAATTCGCCAGGTCCATCTGCTCCGGTTTGCCGCCTACGCCCACCTTGATCCGGGGGAAGTCCTGGCTTCCCAGATGCTGAATAATACTCTTGATCCCGTTGTGGCCCCCGGCGCTGCCTTTTCCCCGGACCCGGATCTGGCCCAACTGGAGGCTGATATCGTCATAGATCACCAAGAGCGCCTCCGGCTCCAGCTTATAGTAATCCATCAGCGGACGAATACACTCACCGCTGAGGTTCATAAAGGTCAGGGGCTTTACCAAGAGCACCTTCTCCCCGGCTATGATCCCGGTGCCGCAGAGGCCCTTCTGCCGGTTGGTGTTCACCCGTATAGCATATTTGTCTGTCAGCCGGTCAATGACCGCAAATCCTGTGTTGTGCCTGGTCTCCTCATATTTTGCCGCCGGGTTACCCAGCCCTGCAATGATCCTCATGTTCTCCCTCCAAAGCT
>CAZDOQ010000144.1:0-2772 GCA_964507035.1 uncultured Lachnospiraceae bacterium
CCGGTGATCACATTCACCGAAGGCCGCTGGGTGGCCAGCACCAGGTGGATGCCCGCCGCCCGGGCCAGCTGGGCCAGACGGCAGATAGCCTCCTCCACCTCTCCCGGCGCCACCATCATCAGGTCTGCCAGTTCATCTACAATCACCACGATCTGGGGCATCTTCTCCATCTCCCCGATGGTATCCTCCTCCGCCTTCCGGTTGAAGCCTTTGATATCCCGGACGTTATGCTCCGCAAACTGTTTGTACCGGGTGGTCATCTCCGCCACCGCCCAGTTTAAAGCGCCCGCCGCCTTCTTGGGATCTGTGACCACCGGGATCAGAAGGTGGGGGATGCCGTTGTACATGCCCAACTCCACCACCTTGGGGTCGATCATGATCAGCTTCACCTGATCCGGGGTCGCTTTATATAAGATACTCATAATGATCGTATTGATGCAGACAGATTTACCGGAGCCGGTGGCCCCGGCAATGAGCAGGTGGGGCATCCGGGCCAGATCCGCCACAATCACTTTGCCCCCGATATCCCGGCCTACCCCAAAGCCAATGCGGGAAGGGAACTTCTTGAATTCCTCCGAATCCAGCACTTCCTTTAGGTAAACGGTCTGATTCTCTGTGTTGGGCACCTCAATGCCCACCGCCGCCTTGCCGGGGATGGGAGCCTCAATCCGGATGTCCGCCGCCGCCAGATTCAGCTTGATGTCACTGGAAAGGCTTAGGATCTTGCTGACCTTCACTCCCTGCTCCGGCTTCAGCTCATACCGGGTCACCGTGGGGCCGCAGCTGATATCCGTCACTGTCACCCCCACGCCGTAGCTTTGAAGGGTCTGCTGGAGCTTCACTGCCGTCTCCTTCAGTTCCCGCTCCGACATGCCGCTCTTCCGGGGGCCTATTTTCAGCAGGCTCATGGGCGGCAGCTTGTACTCCCGCTTCACCGGAGGCTGGGCCGCCACCGCCGCTTCTTTTCCGAAGGCGCTTCCCGCCTGGCCTGCCGGGCCGCCACCGCTCGGATCCCGGAAGGTCACGCCGCTGTTTCCGTCTTTCTTGTCTCCGGTTCGCCAGATGCTCTCCCCGGCGGAAGATTTTCTGCCGCCGGCCGGAGCGGCTTGATGGCCCCCGGTTCCGCCTGGAAGCGGGATTTCCCAACTCTGGCTTGCTAGCGGGTCCGGAGCCGGAAATTCGTCATAAGCGGCCATGGCGTCCGCCTCCTCCGGCTGATCGGAAACATCCGGCTGGGAAGAAGTGTCTGGCTGGCCGTCCGGTTCAGACGGTGCAAATGCCTCTGGCTTCGGTCCCTCCGGCGAAGACGGCTCCTCCTCCAGCCGGATCTCCGGCAGAGGCTCCTCTTCCGCCCGGGAAAAATTCCCGGCAAAGGAGTCCTCTTCCTCCTCCAGAGGCCGCCAGGAATCCAGCCGGGCCGCCGCTTTGGCCCACTCCACCGGGTTCTCCTCCCCAGGTGCGTCCTCCTCCATGGCCGCCCGCAGTTCCACGTCCAAGGCCTCCAGTTCGGAGAGAGTCCGGCGGTCCCGGGGACTTTGAATGCTCTCCACGCCCACCGGAAACGCCTCCGGTTCGCTGTCCGCCTCCGGCTGGCGGCTCTGGTGGATCTGACCGGTAAAGAGATCCGTATCCAGTTCTCTCCGGGGCGCTTCCCCTGCCGGGGTCCATTCCTCCGTGGGCAGATCTGCCGCGGCCGGATCCGGTAGCACCTGCGCCGTCCCGCCGGTGTGCCGCCCTTTCCGCTGCTTTTGGGCAGGGGCTTCCGGATCTTCCACAATCAGCGTGTTGTCCAGCGCCACCCCCTGGACCTTCTGATCCACCCGCTGCCGTTCCGCCTGCAACCGCTCCTCCCGGAGCCGCTTTTCCTCCTGGCGTCTGGCAGCCCGCTCTACCTGATCCTCCCGCATCCGCTCCATATCTTCTTTGGCATGGTGCACCACCTGAGAGCCCTTTTCATGGAGCGGCCGGATGAAGGATTTTCCTGTGACAAACACCACGCCGGCAATGGCCAGGACCACCAGCACCACATAGGAGCCCAGCATTCCCAGCCTCGGATACAGCAGGCGGTACCAGATTCCTCCCAAAAGTCCGCCGTTTAATCCTTCCGTACCCTGGTTGAAATACTGGCCCAGGGTCCGGGGCGCACTGCCCCCCTGGGATCCCAGAAGAACCAAAATCCCGCAGAAGACCGTGAGAGTCAGCGCCGCCGCCAGCACTTTGACCCACACCGCCGCGGGATATTTGCTTCCATTGGAGATACCAAAGCAGACCGCCCACAACAAAAATACCGGCAGCAGCCATGCCGCCGTTCCACACAAACCAAATTGAAAGGTCCGCAGGCTCTCGCCGATGCTTCCGGCCACACCCAGATTCCCCAAAAACAGGATTGCCGCGGCGGCAAATACCGCCAGAATCCCCAGTTCCGTCCCGACCCCGCTGCCCTCCTGTTTCTTTCTGGCCGCAGTCCGCCGTCCGGAACTTTTCCGGGCTGTGGTCTTCCGGGCTGTGGTTTTTCTGCTTCTCCCGGAGGAATCCGTCCGTTTCTTTGCCTGTGCCACTCTCTCTATCCCTCCCAAAAATCGCCGGCATATCCCGTCAAAATTTCCCCCTCAATCTCCCCGCATGGCAGAGATTCCTCTATATATATAAGAAATAAGTCCAGACGCCGGCCCATACAGAAGACAAACCCCCGGTGGACCAGGTACGCGCCCACTGAGGGTACCATCTTTAATTATAACGGCTCCGGGGCTTGTGTCAAGCAGAACGTTTCTT
>CAZDOQ010000145.1:0-2740 GCA_964507035.1 uncultured Lachnospiraceae bacterium
CTGTAAAAATCATGCTATTATAACTTCGATATTTTCTTACACTGGCAGAGCAGGAACAGGTTTCCAGTGGCGATTCTTCCAGCTGGTTGCTATTCTTTAGTACATAAGTTGTATCCGGATATTCGATGTTTCCGTATCAAAGGATTTGAGTACCGGCGCAGTTTGTATATGCTGCGGAAACAAGATTCTTTGTTGGGGGAAGTGGGAGAGATTTTTGGGATTTTTTGATGAACTACTATGATTTGCCGGAGGCAATGGGACAGACTGCCGAGGACTGCTTGACTTCTATAGAAAAATAAGGCATTCTCAGAAACTGTGTGAATCCCTGTATAAAGGAAATCATTTTTATATCAGAACTGTTTTCAGGAAAGAGAACAGAGGAGGAATACATATGGAAGAAATCTGGGTAGAGGATCAGCCCCACGGGGTCCTGCCGGACCCGGCAGGGCGGTCGCCCCGGGAGACGGCGGTGTATGAACTTCTCCAAAAACTGGGGATTCCTTTTCAGCGGATCGACCACGACGCAGTGGAGACCATAGAGGCCTGCGGGGCAGTGAATGCAAAGCTGGGGATCCGCATGTGCAAAAATCTGTTTCTCTGCAACCGGCAGAAGACTCAGTATTATCTGCTGCTGATGCCGGGGGAGAAAAAATTTCTGACTAAGGAGCTGTCCCGGCAGATTGGCTCCGCCCGGCTTTCCTTTGCCGGGCCGGAGGCCATGGAGGCCTATCTGGGGCTGGCTCCCGGCTCCGTCAGCGTCATGGGGCTGATGAACGACACAGAGGGAAAGGTGCAGCTGCTGGTGGACCGCTCGGTGTATGAGGCGGCGTTTCTGGGCTGCCATCCCTGCGTCAACACCGCCAGCATGAAGCTGCGGTCCGCCGATGTATGGGAGAAATTTCTGCCGGCGGTGGGGCACACCCTTCAGATGGTGGTTCTCATCGGGGAGGATCTGTGAGGATCCTGATCTCCCCGGCCAAGAAAATGCGGGAGGACGGGGAACTTTTTGCCTGGCAGGACCTGCCCCAGCTTTTGCCCCGGACAGAGGAACTGCTGGCCGCCCTGCAGCGGCTTTCCTATCCGGAGGCCCGGACTCTTTGGAACTGCAGCGACGCCATTGCCGAACCCCAGTACGCCCGGCTACAGCGGATGGACCTGCGGCAGAACCTGACGGCGGCGCTGATTGCCTACCAGGGAATCCAGTACCAGTATCTGGCTCCCCAGGTGTTGGAAGAGCAGGCCTGGGCGTACCTGCAGGAGCATTTGCGGATTCTCTCCGGCTTTTACGGCGTGCTGCGGCCCCTAGACAGAGTGACGCTCTACCGGCTGGAGATGCAGGCTCCTTTGGCCGTGGGAGGCGCTTCGGACCTGTACGGGTTTTGGGGAAGCGCCCTGGCGGATGCAGTGACGGAGGGGAACCGGGAGGTGTTAAATCTGGCCTCCCGGGAATATGCCAAGAGCGTGGAACCCTGGCTAGCCCCGGACTGCCGGGAGGTGACCTGTCTTTTTGGGGAACTGCGGGAGGGCCGGGTGGTGCAGAAGGCCACCCAGGCCAAGATGGCCCGGGGCGAGATGGTCCGGTTTCTGGCGGAGCGGCAGGCGGCCTCCCCGGAGGAGGCCAAGGCATTTGACCGCCTGGGATATGCCTACCGGCCGGAGCTTTCCACGGCGGACCGGTGGGTGTTTGGAAAGGTAAAAGAATCCAATGATTAAAGGAGGAATGCGATATGTTGGAAGTAGGAACCAAAGCACCGGCTTTTACGCTGCCGGACCAGAACGGAAATCCAGTGTCTCTTTCGGATTTTCAGGGGAAAAACGTGATTCTGTTTTTCTACAGCAAGGATAACACATCCGGCTGTACCAAACAGGCCTGCACCTTTGGAGAGCAGTACCCGGCTTTCCAGGAAAAGGGAGCGGTGGTGCTGGGGGTCAGCAAGGACCCGGTGGCTTCCCACCAGCGGTTTGCGGACAAGTACCAGCTGCCCTACCAGATTCTGTCGGATCCGGAATGCCAGGTGCTGGCGGCCTACGATGTGTGGAAGGAAAAGAACATGTACGGGAAAAAGGTCATGGGCGTGATCCGCTCCTCCTACCTCATAGACGGAGATGGGATCATCCGGAAGGTCCACGCCAAGGTCAAGCCGGAAGAAAATGCCGGACTGGCCCTGGCAGACCTGGAGGAGGGGACGGCGTTGGAGGAGGTCTACGCCTTCCTGAAAGACTGCAAGACTTACTACCTGGCTACAGTGGAGGGCAAGCAGCCTCGGGTGCGGCCCTTTGGCACCGTGGATCTGTTTGAGGGCAAGCTCTATTTCCAGACCGGAAAGGTGAAGGACGTTTCCAAACAGATGACGGCCAACCCACGGGTGGAGTTCTGCGCCTTTGACGGCAGCCGTTGGCTGCGGATGGCCGCCCAGGCGGTGGAGGACGACCGGTATGAAGCCCGGAAGCATATGCTGGACGCTTATCCCAGCCTGCGGAAAAATTATCAGCCGGACGACGGCAACACCCAGGTGTTTTATCTGAAGGATGCGGTGGCTACTTTCTCCTCCTTTACGGAGGCGCCCCGGACCCTTCGGTTCTGACAAGAAAAGACAGGCATGGGAGGGGGAGATCCATCCCCCTCCTCAAGGCCCCTGGTGGTGTAGTTCCAGTCCTCCGGCAGGGACAGCATCATGGAGAGCAGCCCCTTGGATTTCAGCGACAGGCCCGTGTCCCGCAGGTGGTGGTTGGACATCAC
>CAZDOQ010000146.1:0-2737 GCA_964507035.1 uncultured Lachnospiraceae bacterium
TTTTTCCATATTTTCTCTTTTCTTTCTCCCTGTCTTGCCGTATAATATAGTTACTACATTTATAAGTTGAGGTTTCGCCGTGAACATTGGAAAAAACTTGAAGGAAGCCCGGCTCCGCACCGGCTACACCCTGGAAGAAGCCGCCCGCCTTGTCCAAGTGCACAAAACCACCCTCCACCGGTATGAAAAAGGGGAGATCCAAAAGATCCCCCTCCCCAAGATCCGGCTGTTGGCCGGCATTTACGGAACCGACCTGGGAAGCCTCTTGGGCTTTTCTGAGCCCGAGTCCTCCTCCGCCGGCTTTCCCCAGCGAATGCTGACCTATGCAGAGCGGAAAAGCCTGCCCTCCGAACAGCGCATTCTCTATAAATACCGCCGGCTGGCCCCCCACAGCAAACATCTGATCAGCCTGATGATGGACCTGCAGTATGTCCGGGAAAAATGCCGCCTGCCCTGAACGGTCAGTAGCACTCCTTCCGCCGTTCGATCCGCAGCTGCTTGCGGCGCTCCGCCCCTTCCCACTCTGCCTTTTGTACTTCCGTTTCCAGAATCAGATCCGGCACCTCAATGGGCTTGCCGTCCCGGTCAATGGCCACCTCCACCAGGTAAGCCCGGTTGATGACCCGCCTGGTTCCATCCAGGTCCTCCACGTAACTGTCCACCCGCACCTCCATGGAGGAGCGGCCCACGTGGGTGATCTTTCCCACCAGCACCACCGCCTGCTCCACATAGGCCGGCCCCTTAAACTGCAGGTTGTCCACCGCCGCTGTGGTGATCAGGCTGTTGGCATGGCGCCGGACCACAATCCCCGCCACCTCGTCAATCCACATCATCAGCTGGCCGCCGAACAGCCGCCCGTAATGGTTCAGGTGGCTGGGGGTCAAAAGATACTGCTGCTCCGTCAGGGAGTCTTTTACTCTCTTGGCTTGTCTCATTCTGTTCCCTCCCTTACCAATCCGTCCTCCGCGATCTGTACGCCGCCGAAGGAAATGCTTTCCATATAAGAAAGTATTCTCTCACGCTCCTCCTCATCCGTGATCAACCGGGTATAACAATCTGCCTGGATACAGGGCAAAAAGCGCATCTCCGCCTCCCCGGAAACCGGGTCCAGGGAGAACTCCAGCACACAGGTCTCCCGCTCTTTGCTGTTGAACCAAAAATTCCCCAGACTGTATAGGATGGGTTTCCCCTGATAATATTCAAAACCCTGGAGCACGTGGGGATGATTTCCCACCACCGCGTCCGCTCCTGCCTCAATATAGGCCTGGGCCAGTTCCCGCTGTTCCGGGTCGATCTCCGTGGTCATCTCCGTTCCCCAGTGGACATAGACAAACACAAAATCACTGTTCGCCTTGGCTTCCCGAATGGTTTCCAGACAGTCAGCCGGGTCAATAGTGCTGAACACACCGGCCTGTTCCTCTGTGGCGGCCCGGGTCATGCCGTATTCCCGATCTCCCACCTTCTCCACCGCCGTGGCCGCCACAATGGAAATGGTCAAGCCGTCTTGAGTAAAGTACACAGGCTCCCTGGCCTCCTCCAGGCTGGCTCCGGCTCCCACGGTCTGGATGCCCGCATTCTGCAGCGTCTCCACCGTGTCAAGCAGCGCCTCCTCTCCCCAGTCAAAGACATGATTATTGGCCAATCCCGCCACATCCACCCCCAGGGTGTTGAGGACCGAAACACGCTCCGGGGAGGCCCGGAAGGTCCAGTCCTTTCCCTCCACCGGCGTTTCCCTGTCGCTGTAGGTGAATTCGTTGTTGAGCATGAACAGGTCTGCCTCTGCCATCAATTCCAGGAGATCCTCCGAAAAGCACGCCCGAATGTCCCCCGGGCATCCAGGGCGGCAGTGATGGCCATGCCCTCTGCCAGGCAAAAATCCCCGGCAAAGCGGACCACCACCGGATCCGTTATTTTCCCATGGTCCGGAAGTGGAATATTCTGGGCCGTCTGGAAGGATTCCGGCTCTGCCGTCTCCAGCACCTGCTCTGTCGCCGCCTCCTGAGAAGTTCCCGTCCCCTCCGGAAGCCCCCCTGCCCCTTCCCGGGAGGCTTCCGTCCCTCCCAAGGTGGCTTCTGGCCCCTCCAGGGCTGCGCTGGTCTCTGCGGCGCAGGATGTCAAAAGCAGAGACAGGAGCGTCAAAAGCAAAACACCGTGTTTCCTCACCTGCATCCAAACTCCCCTCGTTTTCATGCCACGTAAACTTTTGCGCTATTGCTGCGTCATATATTCCATTTTGCGATGCGTCATGGACCGTTCTGTTCTTTGCAGGAATTGCTTCCATATATATTATAATCGATATTCTGATTATGCCAAGAACTTTTTCATTCCTTCCGGCGCAAGCCGGAAGAGCGCGTTACAGCTACACGAATTTTTTGATTTTTTCATTATTTTTCCACCTATACCATGGTACGATAAACTCACAAAGGGATGTGACATACCTTGACCAAGGAAGCTGGAACGTAAAAGTATACGAATATCGGGCTATTCTAAAGCGGCACCTCAGGCCAATTTGCCGCCTCTCTGTCCGCCGGATCACCAATGCAGGCTATCAACTAAAAATATTTGATCACTTCCAGCACATAGCAGATGGGAACTAAGATTTGTGTTAAATTTTGTGTTAAGTCGTTCTTGAAAAACAGCGTTTTCCGTTGCAGAACGGAAAGATTTTTTAAAAAAGAAAAACCCCGAAAAGCACGTAAATCCGTACTCTCCGGGGCTTTCCACGTTCTCCTAAGAA
>CAZDOQ010000147.1:0-2720 GCA_964507035.1 uncultured Lachnospiraceae bacterium
AGCTGGATAGAGCGTCTGACTACGGATCAGAAGGCCGGGAGTTCGAATCTTCTCACGCACGTTTTTCTTTTGGGGAACGTTTGCAGGAGAGCGGCTCCCATTTCAATTTTTGATCATGTTGGATAGGTGAAAAGGCTTAGAAGGCGTACAGTAGCGTCTGGATTTCCGTCAGAGAGGGAGAATCACCGGCTGAAAGTTTTCCCAGGTTCCTTCCAGAAAGCGAATTTCCCGCCGGAGCTGCATTCCGGAACCGTTGCCCTTTGGGGCACCAGTAGGGAGTGCCGTGTCTGCACGTTACGCAGCCGAGTGCCTGCTGCGGCAGGAAGTAGGGTGGTACCGCGATGAACTCGTCCCTTTTGGGATGGGTTTTTTGTTTTTGGAAAGACTCCGCCGCCAGGCGGGGGAAGGAAGAGGAGTAAGCAGGAGGAGAAATCAATGAAAGAGAAGTTGGAGCAGATTTGCCAGGAAGCCTTGGCACGGCTGGAGCAGGCCGGTTCCATGGATACCATCAATGAGATCCGGGTTGCGTACCTAGGGAAAAAGGGCCAGATCACAGAACTGTTGAAGGGCATGCGGGACGTGGCCCCGGAGGAGCGGCCTAAGGTAGGCCAGCTGGTCAATGAGGCCAGAGCCCGGCTGGAGGAACAGCTGGAGGCCCGGAAGAAGGAACTGGCGGCCAAGGCCAGGGAGGAGCAGCTTCGGTCTGAGACCATAGACGTGACCCTGCCTGCCAAGCGGAATCTGGTGGGACACCGCCATCCCAACACCATTGCCCTGGAGGAGCTGGAGCGGATTTTCATCGGCATGGGATACGAGGTGGTGGAAGGCCCGGAGGTGGAGTATGATTACTACAACTTTGAGGCCCTGAACATTCCGGCCAACCATCCCGCCAAGGATGAACAGGATACCTTCTATATCAATAAGGACATTGTGCTCCGAACCCAGACCTCCCCGGTGCAGGTGCGGACCATGGAGCAGCAGAAGCCGCCCATCCGGGTCATTGCCCCGGGCCGGGTATTCCGGTCAGATGAAGTGGACGCCACCCACTCCCCTTGCTTCCACCAGGTGGAGGGACTGGTGATTGACAAGGGGATTACCTTTGCGGACCTGAAAGGCACGCTCCAGGATTTTGCTAGAGAGTTGTTCGGACCGGAGACCAAGGTGAAATTCCGTCCCCACCATTTCCCCTTTACAGAGCCCTCGGCGGAGATGGATGTGTCCTGCTTCAAGTGCGGCGGCAAAGGCTGCCGGATGTGCAAGGGTTTTGGCTGGATTGAGATTTTGGGTTGCGGCATGGTGCATCCCAAGGTGCTGCGGATGAGCGGTATTGACCCGGACGAGTATTCCGGCTTTGCCTTTGGCATCGGCCTGGAGCGGATTGCTCTGCTGAAGTACGAGATCGACGACATGCGCCTGCTCTATGAGAACGACGAGCGGTTCCTGCGGCAATTCTGACGGAGAGGGAGGAAAAAAGAGATGAATACAGCATATTCTTGGCTGAAGGCATATGTGCCGGATCTGGACGTGACGCCCCAGGAGTACATGGACGCCATGACCCTCACCGGAACCAAGGTGGAGGGATATACCAGACTGGATCAGAATTTGGAAAAGATTGTGGTGGGAGAGATCCTGGATATAGAGCCGCATCCCAATGCGGACAAGCTGGTGGTCTGCCGGGTGGATGTGGGCAGTGAGGTGCTGCAGATTGTCACCGGAGCTCCCAACGCGGCGGTGGGCCAGAAGGTACCGGTGGTGCTGGACGGCGGCAAGGTGGCCGGCGGCCACGACGGCGGTCCCATGCCCGAGGACGGGGTGCGGATCAAGGCCGGCAAACTCCGGGGCGTCATGTCTTACGGCATGATGTGCTCCATCGAGGAGTTGGGTTCCTCCCGGGATATGTATCCGGACGCTCCGGAGGAAGGCATCTACATTCTGCCGGAGGACGCGGAGGTGGGAACCAACGCGGTGGCGCTTTTGGGCCTCCACGACACGGTGTTCGAGTATGAGATTACTTCCAACCGGGTGGACTGTTACAGCGTGCTGGGCATTGCCCGGGAGGCGGCGGCCACCTTTCAAAAAGAGTTTGTACCCCCGGAGGTCCGGGTGGTAGGCAGCCGGGAGGACGTGAACGACTATATCCGGGTGGAGGTCAAAGACGGGAACCTGTGCCCCCGGTACTGTGCCCGGGTGGTGAAGAACATCAAGCTGGGTCCCTCCCCCCAGTGGATGCAGCGGCGTCTGGCAGCCAGCGGCATCCGTCCCATCAACAACATTGTGGATATCACCAACTACGTGATGGAGGAATACGGCCAGCCCATGCACGCCTACGACCTGGACCAGGTGGCTGGCCACAAAATTGTGGTGAAGCGGGCGGAGGACGGCCAGGAGTTCCAGACCCTGGACGGCCAAATCCGGAAACTGGACAAGGATATTCTGATGATCTGCGACGGGGAAAAAGCCGTGGGTCTGGCCGGGATCATGGGCGGAGAGAACTCCAAGATCACAGACGATGTGAAGACCATGCTCTTTGAGGCGGCCTGCTTTGACGGCACCAATATCCGGCTCTCCGCCAAGCGGGTGGGCCTGCGCACCGAGGCCTCCGGCAAGTTTGAGAAGGGGCTGGACCCCAACAGCGCCGAGAAAGCCATCAACCGGGCCTGCCAGCTCATTGAGGAACTGGGCTGCGGCGAGGTGGTGGGCGGCATGGTGGACGTGTACAC
>CAZDOQ010000148.1:0-2665 GCA_964507035.1 uncultured Lachnospiraceae bacterium
GGTGGTTCCAGTTGACAAGTGAAAATGGCTTTGTTAAAATAATAAAGGCCTTATTACAAGGTTGTTACAGAGTTATTACAGTCAGAAAGGGATGAGCAGATGTCAAAACCGTTTGACGATGAGAATGAGGACGACTTCGAATCTTTAAAGATAGACGAAGAGTTTGAAGATGTCTGGGGAGATGACGACGATTTTGTGGACATCAGTCTGGACGGGGAACTTCCGGAGGAAGAGGACAAGCCCCAGGAAGCGGTACAGGCTTCGGCCCGGCCGGTACGCAAGATTGAAAAAGTGATTCAGGATCCTTTTGCCGAGGAGCCGGAGGATGAGGATGCCTATACGGAGGGGGAAGACCGCTCCTACAGCGGCGACAGAAAAGGCGACGGTCGGAAGCGCTATCTGATTTTGGTGCTGATCTGCGTGATCATTGTGGCTGCAGTGGTGGTGGCGTTGAAATTCTTCTCCGGCCGGAATCAGGATGGCGGTGAAAGCAGCACAGAGTCCACAGAGGCAGCCACCTCTGCCTGGACAGAGAACGGGGAAGACGCGGTGGTTCAGCTGGTGAACCAATACTATACGGCGCTGAAAGAGGCGGACATGACTACCCTCCAGAATATTATGGATGCTGATTCTCTGCCGGATGAGGCCAGCGTTACCCAGATGAACAGCTATATTGAGGACTACCAGAATATTGTCTGCTACACCATGGCGGGAGAGGCAGAGGGTGAGTACGCCGTGTACATTGCCTATGACGCCAAATTCTGGGATATCAACACCCTGGCGCCGGGTCTGACCCCAGCCTATGTGGTAACGGATTCCGCCGGAACGCTGCGCCTGGTGACCGTGGACAACTTTGACGACCGGATCTTAGCCTATATGAACCAGGTGTCTGCCGATGATCAGATTGTAACCCTGGGCCAGGATATCATGGCCCGCTACAATGAAGCGCTGGCTTCCGATGCGGCGCTGAACGCCCTGGTAAACCCGGACGGCACCCAGTCTGAGACCTCGGACGCCCAGGATACGACGGCGGCGGAAACCAGTGCGGCGGAAACCAGTGCGGCGGAAACCAGCGCGACGGAGACCACAGCCGCAGAGACCACAGCAGCCCAGTCTAGCGGGAATACCTACACGGATCCGACCACCGGCATGGTGTTCCAGAATACAGATATGATTATGTACACCAACGCTCAGGTCCGGGCCAGAACCGCCCCCACCACAGACGGGGATGAGTATGACATTGTGGCGGCGGGAACCCGGGTCCATGTGATCGGCCAGAGCGACAGCTGGAGCCGCGTCTACCTGCCGGATGGAGATGGTACCGCGCGGTTTATCCGGTCTGACCTGCTGACTGACCAGGAACCGGCAGCAGAAGAGTAAACACAAAATCAAATGAAACGGAAGGCGGGGTTTAAAAAGCCCCGCCATTTCTCAATACTGGCAGGAGAGGGAATGGAATATGAACGTAGAAGACTTTGACTATGAGTTGCCGGAGGAACTGATTGCCCAGGACCCCATTGCGGACCGGTCCTCCTCCCGGCTTCTGATTTTGAACAAGGAGACAGGAGAAATCCGCCACAGCGTCTTTCGGGAGATTGTCCGGGAACTGCGGCCCGGGGACTGCCTGGTCATCAACAATACCCGGGTGATCCCGGCCCGGCTGCTGGGCGTCCGGGAAGAGACTGGGGCGGCGGTGGAGGTACTGCTGCTGCGGCGTCTGGAGGGGGATACCTGGGAAACCCTGGTGAAACCCGGGAAAAAGGCCCGTCCCGGCACGGTTCTCTCCTTTGGAGACGGGCTGTTAAAGGGGACGGTGGAGGAAATTCTGGAGGAGGGGAACCGGAAGATCCGGTTTTCCTACCAGGGGATCTTGGAGGAGATCCTGGATCGGCTGGGAGAGATGCCGCTGCCGCCTTACATCAAACACCGTCTGGAGGATAAAAACCGGTATCAGACTGTGTACGCCAAGTATGACGGCTCTGCGGCGGCTCCCACAGCGGGACTTCATTTCACCCGGGAACTGCTGGATCAGATCCGGGAGATGGGAGTGGAGGTGGCGGAGATCACCCTCCACGTGGGGCTTGGCACATTCCGGCCTGTGAAGGTGGAGAAGGTGGAGGAGCATCACATGCACTCGGAGTTCTACCTGGTGGATGAGGCCACTGCGGAGAAGATCAACCGGGTCCGCCGCCAGGGCGGCCGGATTATAGCCGTGGGTACCACCAGCTGCAGGACCCTGGAATCCGCCTCCACCGGGGACGGCGTCCTCCATGGGGGCAGCGGCTGGACGGACATTTTCATCTATCCCGGATACCGGTTCAAGATAGTGGACGCCCTGACCACCAACTTCCACCTGCCCAAGTCCACTCTGATGATGCTGGTGTCCGCCTTGGCGGGCCGGGACCATATCATGGCGGCTTACCGGGAAGCGGTGGAGGAGCGGTACCGGTTTTTCAGCTTTGGGGATGCGATGTTCATAGAATAAAAGGCAAATAGACTGTTGGAAAGGAAGGATTGGACCGGCTCTGGGAGTCTATTTTGAGGCCCATGGAATCCATCCTTTCCCGGAGGAAGCGCCGTGAGGCGGAATAAATCAGAAACCCGAAAAAAATCCCACCGGCCGTTTCTCCCATTCTGCCGGTGGGAACATGATCAAATCTTTTTT
>CAZDOQ010000149.1:0-2640 GCA_964507035.1 uncultured Lachnospiraceae bacterium
GTCAGGTAGTGATAAACCCCGCATACAGCTAGGAGGAAGAAGCATGGGTGGTTTTTTTGGAGTCATCTCCAAGGAGGACTGTGTCTTTGATCTGTTTTTTGGAACCGATTACCATTCCCATTTGGGGACCCGGCGGGGCGGCATGGCCGTCTACGGAAAAAAAGGGTTTGACCGGGCCATTCACAACATTGAAAATTCGCCTTTCCGCACCAAGTTTGAGAAAGATGTGAACCAGATGAAAGGGACCATGGGCATCGGTTGTATCTCCGATTTTGAGCCTCAGCCGCTGATCGTCCGGTCCCACCACGGCACCTACGCCATCACCACGGTAGGAAAAATCAACAACGTGCAGGAGATTGTGGATCAGCTGTTCCGCCACGGCTTCTCTCACTTTTTAGAGATGAGCGGCGGGGATATCAACCCAACGGAACTGGTGGCCTCCATCATCAATCAGAAGGAAAATCTCATTGACGGCATCCGCTATGCCCAGGAACTGATCCAGGGTTCCATGACCATTCTGCTCATGACGCCCAAGGGCATTTTTGCGGCCAGAGACCGGCTGGGCCGGACTCCCGTGGCCATTGGCAAGAAAGAAGGAGCCCACTGCGTCTGTTTTGAGAGCTTTGCCTATCTGAACCTGGGATACACGGAAGAACGGGAGTTGGGACCCGGGGAGATTGTGCTGCTGACCCCGGAGGAAGTGGTCGCCCTGGCCCAGCCCGGAAAGGAAATGAAGATCTGCACCTTCCTGTGGATTTACTACGGCTACCCGTCCTCCTCCTACGAGGGCATCAGCGTAGAGCGGATGCGGTACAACTGCGGCGCCAAGCTGGCCGCCCGGGATGATGCCGAGCCGGATATTGTAGCCGGCGTTCCGGATTCGGGCACGCCCCACGCCATTGGCTACGCCAACGCTTCCGGAATCCCTTTCTCCCGGCCCTTTATCAAATACACCCCCACCTGGCCCCGGTCCTTTATGCCCACCATCCAGAGTAAGCGGGACCTGATCGCCCGGATGAAACTGATCCCGGTCCACGACCTAATCCAGGACAAGAGCCTGCTGCTCATTGACGACTCCATTGTCCGGGGCACCCAGCTGCGGGAGACCACCGAGTTTCTCTATCAGAGCGGTGCCAAGGAAGTGCACATCCGCCCGGCCTGTCCACCTTTGGTGTACGGGTGCAAGTATCTGAACTTCTCCCGCTCCACCTCGGAGATGGATCTGATCACCCGCCGGGTCATTGCCAAGCTGGAGCCGGATCTGCCGGAGGAGGAAGCGGAGCAGGAAAAGATCCTGGAGAAGTACACGGATCCGGATACCCCGGAATACGCGGCCATGCTGGAGGAGATCCGGAAGGAACTGAACTTCACATCTCTCCGCTATCACCGGCTGGACGATATGATCGAATCCGTTGGCATAGAGCCATGCAAACTCTGTACCTACTGCTGGAATGGAAAAGAATAGAGAAAAGATTGAGGAGAGCCGGGATTTTGCAGTCAAGCAAGCATCCCGGCTTTCCACATACATTGGCGCCAAACGTTCATTTTTTGTCAAGAGTCGCTGGCCCAGCCCGCTCTTATTTTTTTCACGTACACCAGCTGTACATTCCGGTTTCCGCTGGAACGGGTCCGGCGGATTTCAAAGTCCTTCAGGGACGCCAGGAAAGGCGTCAGCTTGCTGAAGCCAAAGTTCCGCACGTCAAAATCCGGAAACCGCTTGGCCAGCTGATTGCCCAAATCCGCGGAAAGCATCCAGCCGTCCTCATCCGAGCCATCCTCCACAATGGAGTGGATGGCCTGGCGCACCATCTCCAGATTGGTCCGGGGCTGAGGCGCTTTCTCCTTTTCTCTGTCCTTCTCCGGCTTGGCCTCCCCTTTGCTTTCAGCCTTGGGCTTTGCCGCCTGACGGGAACCGTTCCGGCTCCGCTCCCGGGTTTTGGCCTCTCTCTCCCGGTCCTTCTCCTTTTCCTTCTCCCGGGCTTTGTCCGCCTCTTTCTCCGGTTCCTTTTCCTTCTTCTCCGGCTCTTTCTCCTTCTTTTCCGATTCCTTCTCATCCGGTTTTGGGGGTTCCGCCCCGTGGCTTGCCGCCATCTTTTCCGCCTTGCTGGCGTTGGCCAGCAGAATATCCAGATATTTAAACTGATTGCAGGCCACAATAAACGGCTTGGGGGTCTTACTTTCTCCCATGCCGATCACGGTCATGCCGGACTCCCGCAGCCGGGCCACCAGCCGGGTAAAATCGCTGTCCGAGGATACAATGCAAAAGCCCTGAACGTTGCCGGAGTACAGAATATCCATGGCGTCGATAATCATGGCGGAATCGGTAGAACTCTTGCCGGTGGTGTAACTGTACTGCTGGACGGGAATAATGGAATTATCCAACAGCACCGGCTTCCAGGAGCCGAGACGGGTGTCCGTCCAGTCGCCGTAGATCCGCTTGTAGGTGGCAATGCCGTAGTTGGCCACCTCGTCCAAAATGATTTTGATATATTTGAATGAAACATTGTCTGCGTCAATAAGGACCGCAAATTTTAACTCTTCCTGCATAAAACTGCCTACTCCTTTTTTGTTCTTTCCGCAGCTTATTATACCAAAAAGATCCGGGAGAGACAAGGACAAAACATACCGCTTACAGGATAC
>CAZDOQ010000150.1:0-2626 GCA_964507035.1 uncultured Lachnospiraceae bacterium
ATGCAAAGACCATCTGGCTGTTCCGTGATACGTTGACCAAGGCAGATGTCATAAAAGACCTGTTTGCAGAGTTCAATTCCAGGGTACGGCGCTGCATCGGGCACGTTTTCGGTTTCATGATTTACAATGGCATAGGTGGTCAGGTCCGCCCGCACTCGCCGCCTTCTCCCCGCAGCAGCTCCAGGCCGTGGCCGCAGACCGGAAGGAATGCGTCCATGCTCTCTTGTACCGCCTTGACGCTGCCCGGCAAGTTCACAATCAGCGTCTGCTTCCGGATCACAGAAGCCCCTCGGCTCAGCATGGCCCGGTTGGTAAACTGCATGGAATAGGCCCGGATGGCCTCGGCAATCCCCGGCGCATTCCGATCCGCCACCGCCACGGTGGCCTCCGGGGTCCAGTCTCTGGGTGAGAAGCCGGTTCCGCCGGTGGTCAGAATCAGACTCACCTGCCGTCCGTCGCACAGACGGATCAGTTCCTTCTTCAGCTGCTCCGGCTCATCCGGCAGCAGCAGGGTCTCCACCACCTGGAAGCCCTCGCCGGTGAGCCGCTTCACAATGGCGGGACCGCTTTTATCCTCCCGCTCGCCCCGGACGCCTTTATCGCTGAGGGTAATCACCGCCGCCGTAAACGGCCGGTCCGCCGCCGGCAGTTCCACTTTCATCTCCGCCCCCACGTGCAGGGTTCCTCCTTTCAGCACCCGGGCAAACACGCCCTCCCGGGGCATGATACATTCTCCCATTTTTTGATAGATGGCGCAGTGATGATGACATTCCTTGCCAATCTGGGTCATCTCCAGCACCACCTCCTGGCAGACAAACCGGGTCCCCACCGGCAGGCTGCGGAAGTCAATCCCCTCCACCAGCAGATTTTCTGCAAAATCGCCAGGGCCCACACCGGCCCCCCGCTGGTTAAACTCTTCCACCTTGTCTGCGGAGAGAAGACTCACCTGCCGGTGCCAGTTGCCCCGGTGAGCATCGGCGGTGATCCCGCAGTCCGGCTCCAGCACCGCACTCTCCACCGGCGTTTTCTGAATCCCTCTCCGGTCGCTGATACAGATGGCTCGAACGATTCCCAACATGTTTTATCCTCCTATCTGGGACATAATCCGCTCCTCCTCCCGGCGCCTGGAATGAAACCCGTGCTGCCGGGGCTTGGACTGGATGCCCCGCTCAATGGCTTCCCGCAGTTCATCATCTCCGGCGCCTTCCCGGATCAAGGTTCGCAAATCCACGCCGTCTCCATAATATAGGCAAGGCTTCAACAGTCCCTCGCTGGTGAGCCGGACCCGGTTGCATTCCTGACAGAAGCAATGGCTCACAGCGCTGATCAGCCCCAGCTTACCCAAAAGCGCCGGCGCCTCATAGTACCGGGCCGGGCCGTAGCCCCGCTTGCCGGAGAAGGGATGCAGCCCAGGGTAGACCCGCCGCAGCCGCTCCAGCACCTGGTCCCCAGCCACCGCCTGGAAGTTCGCCCCGTAGCCCAGGGGCATCATCTCTATGAACCGCACGTCCACCGGATACCGGGACGCCAGGGCGGCGATCTCCTCCAGTTCGTCCTCATTGACGCCCCGCTGGGGCACGCAGTTGATCTTCACCGAAAGTCCGGCGTCCACCGCCGCCATGATTCCGACCCATACTTTCTGGAAGCTGCCTCGATTGGCAATGGTCCGGAACCGCTCCTCCTGCAAGGTGTCCAGGCTGACGTTGACGCTGTCTATCTTCAACTCCCGGAGCCGGGGCACCGCCTCCGCCAGCAGCACGCCGTTGGTGGTGATGGCCAGTCCCTCTAAGCCCGGAATCTCCCGAAGCATGGCCATCAGGTCCAGGCAACCCTTGCGGACCAGCGGCTCCCCGCCGGTAATCCGGACCCGGCGGATGCCCGTCTCCACGGCCAACCGGCAGATCCGCAGAATTTCCTCATACCGGAGAACGTTTTCGTGAGGAATAAAGGCTGGCTCCACCGGCATACAGTACCGGCATCTGAGATTACACCGGTCTGTAATGGAAACCCGCAGATAATCTATGTTTCTCTCATACCCATCCTTCATGCTCCTTCCTCCGGCGGCGGATTGTGGATCTCGCCGCTCTTTCCTCCCCGTTTTTCCTCCAGATAAATCCCGGAAATGACCATGGACTTATCCACGGCCTTGCACATATCATACACGGTCAAAAGTGCCACCGAGACCCCGGTGAGGGCTTCCATCTCTACACCGGTCCTGCCGGTGCAGCGGACAGTACAGACCGCCTCCACTTCCCGGTGCTCCGGATCCAGGGAAAAGTCCACCGCCACCTTGGTCAACGCCAACAGATGGCACAGAGGGATCAGATCCGGCGTCCGCTTGGCCGCCATAATCCCCGCCACCCGGGCCACCCCCAGCACATCCCCCTTTTTGGCGGCGCCCTGTTCCACTGCCAAAAAGGCTTCCTGATTCATGCGGATTTTACCACGGGCCCGGGCCTCCCGGACCGTATCTCCCTTCTCTCCCACATCCACCATTACCGCATTTCCGCGGCTGTCAAAATGCGTCAGCGGCATGGCGCCACCACCTTTCTCAGCCAACCGGCTGTTTTGTCCCAATTTGACTCTAGTATAATCGGCTCCCTCTCCCAAGTCAATCCTATTATTT
>CAZDOQ010000151.1:0-2602 GCA_964507035.1 uncultured Lachnospiraceae bacterium
CATCCCCCATTCTTTGTCAAGCAGTTTTTATAAAAAGCTACGGCCTGCTCTGCGCAAAATCAATTTTTAAAGCTGTGAATGGGAGCCGGGATCCGCCCGCCCCGGTTTACAAATTTTTCGCAGGAGAAGGGATTCACCCGCATCACCGGCGCATAGCCTAGAAGGCCTCCAAACTCCACCACCTCTCCGGTGCTCTTTCCCATCACCGGGATGATCCGCACCGCCGTGGTTTTCTGGTTCACCATGCCGATGGCCGCCTCGTCCGCAATGAGGCCGGAGAGGGTGGACGCCGGAGTGTCTCCGGGCACGGCAATCATATCCAATCCCACGGAGCAGACGCAAGTCATGGCCTCCAGCTTCTCCAGGGTCAGTGCGCCCCGGTTCACCGCGTCGATCATCCCCTGGTCCTCGCTAACCGGAATGAACGCGCCGCTGAGGCCCCCTACATAGGAGGAAGCCATGACGCCGCCCTTTTTCACCTGATCGTTGAGCAGGGCCAGGGCCGCGGTGGTGCCCGGAGCCCCCACAGACTCCAGCCCCATTTCCTCCAGAATTTCCGCCACGCTGTCCCCCACCGCCGGGGTGGGCGCCAGGGACAGGTCCACAATGCCAAAGGGAATGCCCAGCCGGGCGGACGCTTCCTGGGCCACCAGCTGGCCCACCCGGGTTACCTTGAAGGCAGTGCGCTTCACCGTCTCGCAGAGCACTTCAAAGTTCTCCCCCCGGACCCGCTCCAGGGCCCGCTTCACCACACCGGGGCCGCTGACGCCCACGTTGATCACCGCATCCCCCTCGGTGACGCCGTGGAAAGCGCCTGCCATAAAGGGATTGTCATCCGGCGCGTTGCAGAACACCACCAGCTTGGCGCAGCCAAGGGAGCTGTCCTCCGCAGTGGCCTGGGCCGTGTCCCGGATCACCTCCCCCATGAGCCGGATGGCGTCCATATCCAATCCGGTCTTGGTGGAGCCCACGTTCACGGAACTGCACACCCGCTCCGTGGCCGAGAGGGCCTGAGGGATGGACAGGATCAAATTGCGGTCCGCTGCCGTCATGCCCTTGGACACCAGGGCCGAATAGCCGCCCAGGAAATTGACCCCCACGGTCTTGGCCGCCGCATCCAAGGTCTCCGCCAGGGCCACAAAGTCCTCCGGGCTGTGGCAGCAGGAGCCGCCCACCAGGGCAATGGGGGTCACGGAGATCCGCTTGTTCACAATGGGAATTCCAAACTCTCGTTCAATCTCCGCCCCCACCGGCACCAGCCACTCCGCCAGCCGGGTGATCTTGTCATAAATCTTCTCTTGTACCTGCTTCCGACCGCTGCCGCAGCAGTCCAGGAGGCTGATGCCCAGGGTGATGGTCCGCACATCCAGCTTCTCCTGCTCGATCATCTGATTGGTCTCGTTGACTTCCCAAATATTAATCATACTGACCTCCTGCTTAGATGCGGTGCATCTTCTCAAAAATCTCCTCGTTCTGACAGCGAATCCGCACGCCGATCTCCTCCCCCAGCTTCTCCAGATCCTGGGCCATCTCCCCGCCGGCCTTCTCCGATTGGTTGGCATCCACAATCATCATCATGTTGAAGAAACCCTGGACAATGGTCTGGGTGATGTCCAGAATGTTCACATTTTGATCCGCCAGATAGGTGCATACCTTGGCAATGATCCCCACCGTATCTTTTCCCACCACTGTGATAATCGTCTTTTTCATCCCGTCCTCCTAAATTTGTATCGTATCGGAACAAGCTGCCCGGGGGGCCACCGCCAGGCAGATGTCATTCTTTCCGCAGCCGCAGTCTCCCATCAACAGTTCCATCCGGACCGTCTCATAGGCCAGCTCCGCATAATTGTTCTCCTTGCTCAAATGGCCCAGCAGCACGTGCTCCAGCCGCGGCTGCCAGATTTCCGTCAAAAGCTGCCCCGCCGCGTCGTTGGAGAGATGGCCTTTCTTACCCATGACCCGCTGTTTCAGATAGTAAGGGTACGGTCCCGCCTGCAGCATCCGCAGGTCATGGTTGGCCTCCAGCAGCAGGGCGTCCAGATCCCGCAGTTCCTCCAAAGTCTCCGATCGGTACTCCCCCAGATCCGTGACCACCGCCATGGATTTCTCCTCCCAGTCCACCCGGTAGGCTACCGGGTCCGCCGCGTCATGATCCACGGAAAAAGGATGGATCTTCAGATCTCCCAGCAGGAAAGATTCCCCCGCCTGAATGGGATGGAACAGATCTCCGGGAAACGCCCCCAGGCTGCGGTTCTCCTGGACCCGCTGCAAGGTGGCCGCCGTTCCGTAGACGGGAACCTCATACCGGCGGGACAGGACGCCCAGGCCGTTCACATGGTCGCTGTGCTCATGGGTGATCAAAATTCCGTCCAGATCCGCCGGGGAGAGATCCAGGACCGCCAGCCCCTGCTCCACCCGCTTCCGGCCGATTCCCACATCCACCAGAAGATGATGGTTCTCTGATCCTATGTAAATACAGTTTCCGCTGCTGCCGCTTGCAATACTTGCCAGTCTCATGGTTCTGCCTTTCTGTTTGTCTCAGGCGCCTTCGCACGCTTTTTCAGTATAGCAGAACTTACCGGTTCCCGCAATCCAGAATTGC
>CAZDOQ010000152.1:0-2598 GCA_964507035.1 uncultured Lachnospiraceae bacterium
TGGAGACGAAGGGATTCGAACCCTCGGCCTTCGCGTTGCGAACGCGACGCTCTCCCAGCTGAGCCACGCCCCCAAAACGTTTTATAGAGAAAGAAACGGTTCCCTTTTCAGGGAACCGGAGTGGAGACAGTGGGGCTCGAACCCACGACCTCTCGCGTGTGAGGCGAACGCTCATCCCAGCTGAGCTATATCTCCATCCACGTCCTTCATTATACCATATCTTCCCGAAATAGCAAGGATTTTTTTCAAAAATAGAAAAATTCGAACGCAAGGAAAAATTTTGCTTATTTTCTCACTTTTCCAAGGGGAAGATTGGGAAGCGGAAGGTCCAGGGGGATTCCAGGGACCTTCCGCCCCTCCAGCACCGGGGATAGGAGTCAAACGCCTGAGGCCGCCGGACTTCCAGCAGCCATAATCCCGATTAGGTCAGAGACACCACGGCGTCCTGGGGTTTGGGCGCTCCCTGGATCTTTTTTAAGCGCAGCACCGGCCCTTCCTCCCCGTAGAGTTTCTGGTATTCCAGCCCAAACTCCACTTCCACCCGGACCCAGTCCCGGGTCTTGTAGGGCAACACCGTGTCATAATGGCAGAGGAAGCCCAGAAACTGAATGTCGTTGACGCAGCAGGTCATCACAAACCGGCCCGGCACGAAGGTCTTGCGCCCCAGGTGCGGGGCCCGGTACACCTGGGCCAGAAAGCAGATGGTCTTGCCCTCGTACCGTTCCGGATGCTCCATGGCGTCCACATACCAGATGCCATAGTCCATCTCCTCAATCTCCACCCGGTCCCCCTTCCACTCAAAGGGCAGGTCCTCCTCTGTCTCCTCAATCTCTGTGCCGTCCTCCCGCTCAAAAACGATCTGGGCCCGGGGATTGATGGCCTTGATGTTCCGCCGGAATTTTTTCCGGTCCAGATCCTCCCCGCAGCGGTTGAAGATGATCAGGCTGGCCGGAAACAGAGGCTCCATAAACAGGGAACGCATATTGTTCAGGTACAGCTCCGCCGTCTCCCCATTGACCGTGGCGTACACGCCGTAAACCTGCCAGCCCCGGGGCAGAGCCAGATCCAAGATCTTGTCCACGCCCCAGGTACCGTTGTACTCCATCATCACCTGCCGGGGATGGTGGGCTGCGTCAAAGGCCATCAGCCGCTCTGTGGTCAGATCCTCTTCCTCCTCCAGCTGCACCAAGGTGGCATCCGACGCTTCCAGAAACGCCGGATCATACTCCACTTCCCCCTCCTCGCAGGCAATGACCAGGGTGGGACCGTCATCCCGGAAATCCGGGCTTTTCAGGGCATCCAGCAGCATGGTAGTCTTCCCACTCTCCAGAAGCCCCATAAACAGATATACTTCTACCGCCATAGTTCCTCCTATTTAAATATGGAACGCTTCCTTCAGAGCGCTCTCCGCCAGGTCCGTGCCAATGACGCAGAGTTTTCCGGTATAGTCCGGCTGGCCTTCCCGGATCTCATACTCCCCGGGCACCAGGTCAAACTCCATCCAGCTGCCGTCCGCATCCGCCACAATTCCCTTGGCCCGGAGCACCGTGCCGTATTTTGGGGACTCCGACAGCGCCTGCAGCACCGGCTCCAGTTCCTGCCGGCTGTACCGGTGAGCCGTCTCCACTCCCCAGCTGGTGAACACCTCGTCCGCATGGTGGTGATGGTGATGGTGGCCGTGGTGATGATGCTCGTGCCCTTCGTGATCATGCTTGTGGTCATGGCAGCCGCAGGTACAGCCTTCCCCGTGCTCGTGATGGTGGTCCACGCGCCCGTGGTGATGCTCCTCCACCTCATCCCAGTGGATCAGCTCCTCCGGGGAGGCAGAGTGTTCCAGGGCGCTGCGGATGCTGTCTCCGGTCAGCTGATCCCAGGGGGTGGTGATCACCGTGGCCTTGCCGTTCTTCTCCTTCAGCAAGGCCACGCACTCGTCCAGCTTGGCGCCGTCCATGCTCTGGGTCCGGCTTAAGACAATGGTGGTGGCGTGCTCCACCTGGTCGTTGAAAAACTCCCCAAAATTCTTCATATACATTTTGGCCTTCTTGCCGTCCACTACGGTGATCAGGCTGTCCAGGGAGATCTCTGTCTGACCGCGGACCCCTTCCACCGCCTTGGCCACGTCAGACAGCTTGCCCACACCGGAGGGCTCAATGAGCACCCGGTCCGGATGATATTCCTGCAGCACCTTTTTCAGAGCCTCGCTGAAATCCCCCACCAGGGTGCAGCAGATACAGCCGGAATTCATCTCCGTTACCTGGATGCCTGCCTCCCAGAGAAAGCCTCCGTCAATGCCAATCTCGCCAAACTCATTTTCAATGAGCACCAGCTGCTCCCCGGCGTACACCTGGGACACCAGCTTTTTGATCAGCGTGGTCTTACCGGCTCCCAAAAAGCCGGAGACAATATCTACCTTCGTCATCTCTTCTACCTTCTTTCCTGAATCGCCGGCGCGCGTCCCGCGCCATCCCATTACGCCCCAGGGCGTTTCCCAAGTTTCCTAATGAAATAGGACATCTCCAGCACCAGATTATAACACTCTTCCGAAAAATGGGCAACCTCCCGCTGGCCAATATCCTTCCCTCTTTCTGAGAATTTTTT
>CAZDOQ010000153.1:0-2558 GCA_964507035.1 uncultured Lachnospiraceae bacterium
GAAGACGGAAACCGCAAAAGCTTCTGGATGTTTAGAGACAGATGTGCTACAATGGACAGGAACATGTCCCGGGGACTGCCGGGCCATCCATTGGAAGCGCATAGGAGGAGGTATCACATGATTTCGGAAAAAATGAAACCCCTGGTGAACAACAACTCGGCCATCCGGGCGATGTTTGAGGAAGGGGCGCAGATGAGGGCCATCTACGGGGACGATCAGGTCTATGATTTCAGCCTGGGAAACCCCAACGTACCGGCTCCGCCGGAAGTGAAGCAGGCCATTCTGGATATTCTGGATCAGGAGGATCCGGTTTACGTCCACGGCTACATGAGCAACGCCGGTTTCCCGGAGACCCGCAAGGCCATTGCGGATTCCCTGAACCGCCGGTTTGGCACTCACTTTGGGGAGAAAAACATCCTGATGACCGTGGGCGCTGCCAGCGGCCTCAACGTGGCCTTAAAGACTCTGCTGAACCCGGGGGATCAGGTGATCACCTTCGCCCCGTACTTTGTGGAGTACGGTTCCTATGTGGCCAACTATGACGGAGAGCTGGTGGTGGTATCCCCGGATACGGAGACCTTCCAGCCCAACCTGGAGGAACTGGAGCAGAAGATCACCGATAAAACCAAGGCGGTGATCATCAACACCCCCCACAATCCCACCGGCGTCATCTATTCGGAGGAGACCCTGAAACGGCTGGCGGCGATTCTGGAGAAAAAGCAGCAGGAGGTGGGGCATCCCATTTTCCTGATCTCGGACGAGCCGTACCGGGAGTTGGCCTATGATGGTGCCGTGGTTCCTTATGTGACCCAGTATTACCGGAATACCATTGTGGGATACTCCTACAGCAAATCTCTGTCCCTGCCGGGAGAGCGGATCGGCTACCTGGTGATTCCGGACGAGGTGGAGGATGCGGACCAGGTGATCACGGCGGCCACCATCGCCATCCGGGTCAGCGGCGCGGTGAACGCCCCATCCCTGATGCAGCTGGTCATTGCCCGGTGCGTGGATGTGTCTGTGGATGTGGCGTACTATAACCGGAACCGGAACGCTCTGTATGACGGCTTGCGGGAGTGCGGCTTTACCTGCACCAAGCCCCAGGGCGCCTTCTACCTGTTTGTGAAATCTCCCTTTGCAGATGAGAAGAAATTCTGCGAGATGGCCAAAAAGCACCACATTCTCATGGTGCCGGGCAGCTCCTTTGCCTGCCCCGGCTATGTGCGGCTGGCCTACTGCGTGTCCTACGAGACCATTCAGAATTCTCTGCCTGCCTTCCGGGCCCTTGCCAAAGAGTGCTTCCCGGAGGCATAACGGATGAGACATCCTAAAAGCTGGGCTGCCGTTGTCCTCATTTGGGCAGTGGCCCTGCTCTTAAACGGGGCGGCCCGGAGCAGCCAGACCTTTGCCGAGTGGTACGCCTCCCATCTGTATCCCCTCTGGGTCAACACCCTGGGGCGGCTGTGCTCCCTTCTTCCCTTCTCCCTGGTGGAATGGCTGCTCTACGGAGGGATCGGGTTGGCCCTTTTCTTTTTGGGACGGCTGATCTTCCGGCTGATCTGGGAAAACGGACGGCGATGGGAGCGGCTGTGGGACGCCCTGCGCCGGTGCGTCTGGACCGCCGGGATTCTGCTGCTGGTGTTTACCCTGGGAGGCGGCATCAACTACCAGAGAAAGACCTTTGGGGATCTGGCGGGGCTGACCGTGGAGGGGGCCACGGCGGAGGAGTTGGCGGAGTTGTACCGGGAACTGGCGGAACAGGTGAACGGGGAAGCTGGCCTGGTGGCCCGGGACGCGGAAGGGCTGTGCAGCCCCGGGGAGAATCTCCGGGAGGAGGCGGTGGCTGCCATGGAAAGTCTGGGGGAAGAATATTCCTTTTTGGACGGCTATTATCCGGTTCCTAAGCCTATTTTTATATCGGTTCTTCTCTCTTACCAGCAGGTCACGGGGATCTACTCCCCCTTTACCCTGGAGGCCAACTATAACCGGGAGATCCCCGGGTACAACCAACCCCATACCCTCTGCCACGAGTTGTCCCATCTGAAGGGATTTATGCGGGAGGACGAGGCCAATTTCATTGCCTATCTGGCTTGTATCCGGTCGGATGTGCCGGAGTTTCGCTACAGCGGCGCACTGACCGCCTTTGTCTACGTGGGAAACGCCCTGGCAGGCGTGGACCCGGAGGCTTACCGGGAGATCCGCGCCGGACTGGCGGAGGAAGCGGAGATGGATCTGGCCTACAACAACTGGTTTTGGAACCAATACGAAGGGCCGGTGGCGGAGGCGGCTACTCAGTTGAACGACAGCTATCTGCGGGCCAACAGCCAGACGGACGGGACCAGGAGTTACGGCCGGATGGTGGATTTGTTGCTGGCGTATTGGAGGAGCCGGGAGTAGGGATAGCAGTAGGAAACAATCAATCGTAATAATGAGTGTTGAAAATAGAGTGATAGAACGCCAGGTTTGCATGACAGCCTGGCGTGTTTTTGTCTGGGTTGCTGTCCAGCGAAAAAGTAGGAGGTGGAGGGATAAGAAAAACCACATAATTGCCATTATGTGGT
>CAZDOQ010000154.1:0-2546 GCA_964507035.1 uncultured Lachnospiraceae bacterium
ATATTTACCGGAAAAACAGTTGCGTTCCGCCGGAGCCTGGAGTATACTATTACCGTTCCGCCGGTTCTGGGAGGAGTGCGGCTTCGGCCGTATTGCCGGTGTCTAGGCTCACCAACTGATTTTCCCTTAGAAACACGCGGCTGCCGGCGGAATTTTTATCTGGCCTTTCAGGGCGCACCCAAACCATACGGACTGGTGGGGTGTGTTTTTATGTGGGAAGGAGTTACATGAAGATTGAAAAACCTGGCTTGATCAAATTTCTGGTGTGTACCGGTATTGGCATCTTGCTCTTCGCGGTGAACCTGCCGGGGATCGGGCAGTCGGCCTTTTCCCTGTTCTCCGGGGCCTGCGAGGACTTTTTGGCGCCAGTGTATCCCTGGATTCTCATGGGATTTTTGGCGGTTTCGCTGGTGTTGACCGTCATGGGACTGGGAGAAAATCCGCTGATTTTGAAAAATCCCCGGTTGAAGCGCACCTTTTATAAGAAAACCATGCAGCTGGTGACCCTGCTGGTCTCTTTGGTGGTGGTCTGCAGCTATCAGTTTCTGCCCTTCCCGCTGCTCAATGATCAGAGCGAATCCCTGGTGAGCATGTGCGGGGACATGTTTGTGTTTCTGATCCTGGCCAAGATGACCTTGCCCCTGATCAGTGATTACGGACTTTCGGAACTGTTGGAGGTGTTTCTGCGCCCCATTATGAAGCCGCTGTTAAAGGTGCCCGGGTGCGCGGTGGTCCACATGATGACCAGCAGCTTTGTCAGTGTGGCGGCCAGCACCGTTATGGCGGGAGAGCAATATCAGAATGGCGTCTATACCCGGCGGGAGGCGGTGACCACCATCACCTGCCTGACCGTTCCCACCATGTTTGTGACCATGCTTATCTGCAACACGCTGGGGATCGGCAATGAGTGGTTCCGCCTGTATGTGTATATTCTAGGGACCTGTCTGTTGGCCGGGATTGCGGTGGCCCGGCTTTTCCCCATCTGCCGGATTCCGGATACCTATGCGGCGGAACACCAGGCGGAGGAATCTCCGGCTCAGGTACCCAAGTGGCGTTTGGCCCTGTACCACGCTTCCGAACGGGCCGGAAAAACCGGATACCGGCCGGCGGACAATTTTTTGACCATTGTGTTCAGCATGATCTCTTTTATCCCGTATATTCTGGCCTGGGGCACAGTGCTGAAGCTGATTCTGGCCTACACCAATGTGATGGACGTGCTGACCTACCCATACGGACTGTACCTGGAACTGTTTGGCATTGAGAACGGAACCCAGGTGGCGCCGGTGTTGGTGTTAAATTTTCTGGACGTGGTGATGCCCACGGTGGTGCTGGCGGATGTGGAGGATGTGACGGTGGTGCTGCGGGTCCTCTGCATTACTTTAAGCGAGATGGTGTACATTGCGCCTCTGCTCTTAGCCCTGGCCTCCCGGGGCCTCAGCTCCCTGCGGGAACAGATGGGGATCTGGCTGGTGCGGCTGATTGTGCTGGCGCCCTGCGCGGCACTGCTGTACCCGGTGTTTTTCTGACAGGGCAACATCTCATTCCTGGCACCGGGTCCAACGAAACGTCCCAACAAGGGAGGACTGGAAACCTGACGGCTCCCAGTCCTCCCTTGTTTTCATTTTATAGTAAGCATCTTGTTTTTTGTACAGATTCTCTGCCGTGGCAGAGTCAAACATTTGTGGCAGTACACGGCCGACAACTTCGGCCTGGCAAAAACGGGTTATATGCATAGACTTATGAGCATCCCTCCTTTGGATGATGGTTCGGAAATCAGAAATCATTCTCTGAAGAAAGGAGGCGGTCTGCACTGCGCTGCCATCCGGCCGCGGCTACCTGGGAGCGTTCCCCCGGGTCACACGTTTGCGGTCCCCTGCGAAGCCGGCGCCTGTTCCCTTCCCTTGCCTCTCCCCTGTTAAAGCACCGTACCGCTTCAGGCGGCAAAGCGATGGTCTGACATCGCGCCGGAAGCACAGCGGCCCGCCGGTACCTCTCATGAAGGGGGGAGGAGGATTCCTTTTCCTTTGATGCATTTAGTATACCGGGCAAATGTGTACGGGATGTGGAGGAATTATGAGGATTCTCTGACAAAAGCTGGAACATTTTCAAAGGAATTGAAAAGAGAGTCTAAAGGATTTCTAAAGCGGGACAGAGCAGAGAAAGGTGAATTATATAAAAACAAAGTATAACAACAAAATATATAAATGCATTAAAATGAAAATGCTATAATATGGGGAAATAAATATATTTACTATATTATATAAGAGAATAAATAAAGTTGACATATAAGACGGATGGTGCTATTCTATATCACGTAAAGAGAAAGCAAACAGTTCTTCAATCGCAGGAAGGAGGAATCAGTCATGAAAAAGCAGAATAAAAAGAACTATTGGGAAAAGGTTGCCGAGGCGGCTATGAAACAGCCCTACGTGCAGGCCTATACCGATCTGGTGAAGATGATCGAGCGCAAATGAATATAGGAAATGGAAGGGGCCCGGCGGAAAACGCCGGGCGTTTTTCTTTTCTTTCCGGATTCCGGATTCCGC
>CAZDOQ010000155.1:0-2518 GCA_964507035.1 uncultured Lachnospiraceae bacterium
TTAGGGAAGGAAAAATTTTGATGGTAAACTTTTACCGAAATTTAAAAGAAAGCGGCGTGTGATACGCCCCGAGCAGAACGTCACACGCCTCTTTTCCTTCCTGTCCTCACTGTCCCATCTCTGAGAGCAGCAGCTCCTGAGCCGCCTCCAGCTGCGTATCCGGGTCCGCTCCGGTCTCCATCTCCACCGTCACATCCGGCTCTATGCCGGTGCCGTGGATGTCCGTACCGTTGGGGGTAAAGTAATGAGCCGTCGTCAGCTTCACTCCGGATCCGTCGCTGAGTTCATAAAAGGTCTGGACAATCCCCTTGCCAAAGGTGGTGGTGCCCACCAGCTGAGCCACTCCGTGGTCCTGCAGCGTCCCGGCAAGCACCTCCGCAGCACTGGCGGTATTGCCGTTGACCAGGATCACCAGAGGGCCTTCGTAGGCTGTGCCGTTCTGCGCGTCATAGTCCACCCGGTTTCCCGCCTTATCTTCCATATAGAAAATGTTTGCCTCATCCAGGAACAGATCCGCAATGTCCACCACGCTGGTCAGCAGTCCTCCGGGATTGTCCCGCAGATCCAAAATCAGTCCCTCCATGCCCTGACTCTGCAGGTCCGCCAGCGCGTTTTCCATCTGCTCCAGGGACACATCGTCAAACTCCACCAGCTGCAGGTACCCCACGTTGTCATCCAGCATCCGGTACTCCACCGTGTCCACTTCCACCTCCCGGCGCTCCATGGAGAGATCCAAGGTCTCCCCGGTGCTCTCCCGGTACACGGTCACTGTCACCTGGCTGCCCTCTGCTCCCTTGATATAGGCAACCACCTGATCCAGTTCCATACCCTCCACGTTCTGGCCGTCCACGCCTATAATCAGGTCCTCCTTCTGCATACCAGCCTCCATGGCAGGGGAATTGCTGAACACATTGACCACCTGCAGGCTTCCATCCTCCATCTGCCCCACCAGAATGCCGATTCCGTAGTAGGCGCCGCTGGAGGATTCCAGCACGCTGTCCAGTTCCTCCTCCGTATAATAGACGGAATAGGGATCGCCCAGCCCGCTGACGTATCCGGCCAACAGGCTGTTTTCCATGGCCTCCTGGTCCACGTCAAAGATGTAATAGGCGTCAATATAGGCATTGATCTCTTCCAGCTTATCTTCCAGTCCCGCTGTTGTCTCATTCAGGGAAGAATCCCCTTGGCTGCTGCGGGAAGAAAAGACCGGGACCAAAAAAAATGTTCCGGCCACAGCTAAAACAGCCACCACCGCCAGCGTGACTACAATGCCTGTCAAAAGTCCATTTTGAAAATTTCGGTTTCGATTCTCCACATTTCCACCCCTTATGGCAAAGTATGGCTGCTTTTCAGCCACTCTACTATTTTATTGTACGCCGGAAATGTGAAAAATAAAAGGAGAAAATGCACTTTTCTTTCCCAAGAACAGAAGGATATGGTATGATGAAAAGGCAGACACGCCGGACAGAGGAAGCACCCTGCGGGTGTAACTGGATGGCGTGAAATGCACGCCAGGCAGAGGAAAGGAGTTGGCAGGATATGAGACAAGTTGCGTGGATTGGAACCGGTGTCATGGGCCGCCGGCAAGCCGGCCATCTGGTAAAAAACGGGTATTCGGTGAAAGCTTACAGCCGGAGGCCGGAACAGGTCCGAAAGCTGGCCGCCCAGTACGGCTTTGCCCCTTGCGAGACGCTGCCGGAAGCGGTGGCGGACGCGGATTTCATTTTTGTGATGGTGGGCTATCCCCAGGATGTGGAGGATGTTTTTCTCTCTCCTCAGGGGATCCTGGCTTCCGCCCGTCCAGGCGCCATTGCCGTGGATATGACCACCTCCCTTCCCTCCTTGGCGGAGCGGCTCTACCAGGCCGGGAAGGCCAAGGGGATCCATGTGTTGGACGCCCCGGTATCCGGAGGAGATGCAGGAGCGGAAAACGCCACCCTCTCCATTATGGTGGGAGGGGATCCGGAGGACTTTGAGACGGCATTGCCGCTGCTCGCCTGTATGGGAAAAAACATTCAGCACATGGGACCGGCAGGCTTTGGACAGCACACCAAGGCTGCCAATCAGATCGCCGTGGCCGGAGCCACCGCTGCCTACACAGAAGCTATTGCCTACGCGGAAAAAACCGGGTTGGACCCGAAAAAAATGCTGGCCGCCATCGGCGGAGGAGCCGCCGGAAGCTGGCAGATCGGCCACATGGCGCCCCGGGTCCTGGAGGGGGATTTTGCTCCCGGCTTTTATGTAAAGCATTTTATCAAAGATATGAAGATCATAGAGGAGGAGAGCCAGAAGCAAAACCTGCATCTGAAAATGCTGGAGGCCGTCCTCACCCTCTACCAGGAATTTGCCCGTAGGGGCGGAGAAAACCAGGGGACCCAGGCATTGATCCAGCTCTACCGGGAGCGATAATCGCATCTTTCCCACACACTTTTTGTCATGATGAATCACGCTTATTTGGTTTGTTATCTTTATAAAAAAAACAGAGTAAGATAACATAAACAAAGGATAACCTGTCATA
>CAZDOQ010000156.1:0-2479 GCA_964507035.1 uncultured Lachnospiraceae bacterium
CACAAGTGCAAGGTGGCCATCGGCAAGGATACCCGCCGGAGCAGCTATATGTTTGAGGACGCATTGTCCTCCGGTTTCACCGCCTCCGGGGCGGATGTGTATCTTCTCCATGTGACCACCACCCCCAGTGTGGCCTATGTGGTCCGGACCGAGGGGGATTTTGACTGCGGGATCATGATCTCCGCCAGTCACAATCCCTTCTATGACAATGGAATCAAGATCCTCAACAGCCGGGGAGAGAAGCTGGAGGAATCGGTGATCCAGGAGATTGAGCGGTATCTGGACGGCCAGATGCCGGAGGCGTCCCTGGCCACCCGGGAGAATATCGGCTGCACCGTGGACTACTCTGCGGGCCGGAACCGGTATATCGGCTACCTGATCTCCCTGGCCACCCGGTCCTTTAAGAACAAGCGGGTGGGGTTGGACTGCGCCAACGGCAGCGCCTTTATGATTGCCAAGAGCGTCTTTGACGCCCTGGGCGCCAAGACCTACGTGATCCACAACAACCCGGACGGCACCAACATCAACCGGGACTGCGGCTCCACCCATATTCAGGTTCTCCAGGAGTTTGTGAAGGAGAATCAGCTGGACGTGGGCTTTGCCTTTGACGGGGACGCGGACCGGTGCATTGCGGTGGATGAGCAGGGCCAGGTGGCGGACGGGGACGCCATTCTCTATGTCTGCGGCAAATACATGCGGGAGAAAGGACAGCTGGCCAACAACACTATCGTCACCACCATCATGTCCAACTTCGGTCTTTATAAGGCCCTGGAGGAGGAGAATATTTCCTATGTAAAGACGGCGGTGGGAGACAAGTACGTGTATGAGAACATGCTGGAGAACGGCCACCGGCTGGGCGGCGAGCAGTCCGGCCATATCATCTTCAGCAAATACGCCTCCACCGGGGACGGCATTCTCACTTCCTTAAAGATTATGGAAGTGATGATGGAGGAGAAACAGCCCTTGAGCAAGCTGCGGGAAGGCTTGCAGGTATACCCTCAGGTGTTAAAGAACGTGCGGGTTCACAGTAAGCCGGACGCCCAGGCGGACCCGGACGTGCAGGCCAAGGTGCTGGAGGTAGCGGAAGCCCTGGGAGAGGACGGCCGGATTCTGGTGCGGGAGAGCGGCACGGAGCCGGTGATCCGGGTGATGGTGGAAGCGCCGGACTACGGGGTGTGCGAGAAGTCTGTGGATGCGGTGGTGCAGGTCCTGCACTATAAGGGTCACGCGGAGGAGTAAACATGGGAAACTGGAGAGATCACCTGCGCCGGGTGGAGCCCTACGTGCCCGGGGAGCAGCCAAAAAGCCAGAACGTGGTGAAGCTGAACACCAATGAGAACCCTTATCCCCCGGCGCCGGGGGTGCTGGCGGCCCTGGGGGAACTTTCCGCCAGCGGCCTGCGCCGCTACCCGGACCCGTCCTGCAGCGTTTTGGTCCGGGCTTTAGCAGAGCGGTACGGCGTGGGGGAAGACCAGGTCTTTGTGGGCGTTGGTTCAGACGATGTCCTGGCCATGGCCTTCCAGGCCTTCTTCAACTCGGACCGGCCGGTGCTGTTTCCGGACATTACCTACGCCTTTTACCCGGTTTGGGCGGAACTGTTCGGCATCCCCTACCGGACCCCGGCCCTGGACGCCCAGTTCCGGCTAGTCCGGGAGGACTATTTGCAGCCCAACGGCGGGATCGTCTTTCCCAACCCCAACGCCCCCACCTCCATCGGAGAGCCGCTGTCCTTTGTGGAGGAGATTGTAGCCGGGAATCCGGACAGCGTGGTGATTGTGGACGAGGCCTATGTGGATTTTGGCGGGGCGTCTGCCCTGCACCTGGTGGACCGGTATGACAACCTGCTGGTGGTCCAGACCTTCTCCAAGTCTCGGTCCCTGGCAGGACTCCGGGTGGGCTTTTGCATTGGCCAGCCGGAGCTGATCCAGGCGCTGAACGGGGTCAAGTATTCCTTCAACTCCTACACACTGAACGAGCCGGCCCTCAAGCTTGGCGCCGCGTCCCTGCAGGATGAGGCCTACTTTCGGGAGACGCTGCAGAAAATCGTGGAAGTGCGGGAGGAGGCGGTGGAGCGGCTGGGACAGCTGGGCTTTTCCGGCCCTAAGCCCATGGCCAATTTCCTGTTTGTGAGCCATCCGCAATTTTCTGCCGGCCAGCTGTTCCGGGAACTGCGGGAGGCGGGGATTCTGGTCCGGTATTTTGATAAGCCCCGGATCCGGGATTATCTGCGAATAACCGTGGGAACCCGGGAGGAAATGGAAAAATTATACGCATTTTTGGAGAAGTACGGGCAATAAGGGAGGAAACATCCCAAAAGACTTTTGAAAAAATGAAAATTGGGTCTTGCCAAATGGCGGGGGATGCGCTATAATACTACTGCTTTGAGCAATGGGCTATCGCCAAATGGTAAGGCAACGGACTCTGACTCCGTCATTTCAAGGTTCGAATCCTTGTAGCCCAGTGAGCGAAACCCCTTGTA
>CAZDOQ010000157.1:0-2446 GCA_964507035.1 uncultured Lachnospiraceae bacterium
GCAGGGCGGTGAAAGGACGCTTGGCTTATGATTTATGTGACATCTGACCTCCACGGCCTTCCGCAGGCGCTGCTGCAAAAGCCGGTTTCAGTCCCTCTGACTGGCTATATATCCTGGGGGATGTGGTGGACCGGCAAACGACGGCGGCGTGGGGATCCTCTGTTGGCTGCTGCTCCAGGAATCTTGCGCATCTCCATCATAAAAAGCCCCCATACAACACTGTGATAAGCATTGTATGAGGGACAGGCTGTTTTCATGCGCCTTCCGGCTCTAGGCTTCCCCTGCGGTCTCCGATTCCGCCTCGGCTTCCGTTTCTCCGGCTTCCTGGGATTCTCCCTGACCGGACTCCTGGGTCTCTCCGCCGTCCAAGGCCTCATAGCCGGACAGATCCGGCAGCGTCACCTCCACCGCGTCGTGAAAGCCCAGATACTCCTCGGTGATCTGATAGGACACGGAGGAGGAAAAGCCCTCCGCCGAAAGTTCTGCGGCAATCTGCACCGTCATGCTCCGGGGACTGCCGTCCTCGTTCATCACAAAAGTTCCCTCCGCGTCGGAGAAGCTGACGGTGAGCCCTTCCCCGTAGAGTTCCCGGTACGCCCGGATCTGGGACAGATTTTCCGCCACATTCCGCACTTGCTCCGCTCCAATCCCAAAGGTGACGGTACGGCTGCCCTCCTCCAGGGTCAAATTCCGGTAATCCTCCGCCTTCAGATGGTCAAAAAGCCCCAGCCCTTGGTAAGCCTGGGCCGCCAGCTGCTCCGGCGTCATATTCTGCCGGTACCGAACCCCGGACAGGTCTGCATAAAGGGTCCCTTCCCAGTACACATAGGTCAAAGGCACCGACATGGGGGTTCCGGTTCCCATGTCCAGATCCATGGTCCCCTCCAAAAACAGCGTCGGGCTGTTTTTCGTTCTCCCCAGGTGGTACAGGGTGGCTGTCAGTTCGTTCTGGACACTGCCTCCATTTTGGGTGATGGTGGCATGGAGGGTCAGGTCCATGGCCACCCGGTCCGCCTCCCGCCAGGTTTTGGCCGCCTCCTCATACAGCCCTTCCGCCGTATCTCCCCCGGAACAGCCGGCAAAAGACAGAACCATGGCGGCGCTCAGAATGGCTGTCAAGCCCTTTCGCATCCATCTGTGACTCATGGCAACTCCTCCATTCTGCCGTCTTCCTGTGAGGCCGCACTCCCGCCGGAGGAAGCTGAGCCAAGTCCGGCCAGCCGGTTGGTCAGCTGGGCAAACTGCTCCAAGGTCAGAGCCTCTCCCCGGATCCCAACCGGCCACCCCAGCTGCTCCAGGACCTGCTGGACCTGCTCCTTGGTAAAAGGCAGGTCCGGAGAATTGTTCAGGCCGTTGGCTAAGGTCTTGCGCCGCTGGCCAAAGGAGGCCCGGATGATCCGGAACAGAAGTCCCTCGTCCGCCACCTGCACCGGCTTTTTCCGGTGGGCCGCCAGGCAGATCACCGCAGACCCCACCGAGGGCCGGGGCATAAAGCAGTTGGGCGGAACATTGGCCGCCAGATAAGGCTCCGCGTAATACTGCACCGCCAGGGAGAGGGCGCCGTAGTCCTTGGTCCCCGGCCCCGCCTTCATCCGGTCCGCCACCTCTTTCTGGACCATCACCGTCACCCGGTCCAGGGGTACGCCGCTTTCAAAAAGCTCCATGAGGATGGGGGTGGTAATGTAATAGGGCAGGTTGGCCACCACTTTAATGGGCTGCCCACCATTGTACCGGTCCGCCAGAGTTTTCACGTCCATCTTTAAAATGTCCCCGGGCAGGATTTCCACGTTATCCCAGTCTGCCAGGGTCTCCTGGAGAATGGAAATCAGGTTTTGGTCGATCTCCACCGCCGCCACCTGCCGGGCCGCATCTGCCAGGGCCTGTGTCATGGTGCCGATCCCAGGGCCGATCTCCAGGACAAAGTCCTCCTTTGTCACCCCCGCCGCCCGAATGATCTTCTCCAGCACACGGGCGTCCACCAGAAAATTCTGGCCAAACCGTTTTTGAAATTGGAACTGATGCTTTTGAACAACAGCCGCCGTCACCTTCGGGTCAATCAGTCTCTCCATCTGCCTTCCTTCCTAACAGTCCTGTTCCGGCATCTCCGGCAGGCGGTAGAACCGGCAGGCATTCTGCCAGGTCACCCACTCCACATCTTCCGGAGCGACACCCTTGAGCCGGGCGATCTCCTCCACCACCAGCGGCAGGAAACCGGACCAGTTCCGCTCGTGGTGCTTTCGGTGAGGAACCGGAGCCAGGTACGGACAGTCGGTCTCCAGGAGGATCCGGTCCAGCGGCATATACTGGACTACCCCCTTCAACTTCTGGCCGTTGGTGAAAGTGACCACCCCGCCGATTCCCAGATAATATCCCAGATTCAGGTACTCCCGAGCCATCTCCACATGGTAGGAAAAGCAGTGGATGACCATGGAAAAATCCGCGCCGC
>CAZDOQ010000158.1:0-2440 GCA_964507035.1 uncultured Lachnospiraceae bacterium
ATAAATTCCATACTCAGAGGAAAAAGGGTGGAATTTAGTTTTGCAATCGACGTTTAGCAGGATTTTTCGGAAAAATCAGGGAAACCACTTGACGGAGCCATCCTCTTGTGATATAGTAACAAAACACGTCGGAAGATTCAGGTCTTTTTTTGTGTGAAAAAATGACCGGAAGATCATAGAAGCAAACCCAGCGGAGGTAGAGGAAAATGCGCGTAAAGATCACCTTGGCATGCACCGAGTGCAAGCAGAGAAACTATGACATGATGAAAGAGAAGAAGAACCATCCGGAGAGAATGGAGACCAAGAAATACTGCAAGTTCTGCAAGACTCACACCCTGCACAGAGAGACCAAATAAGCAACGGGCAAAGCAGTCAGATTCACAGCAGAGAGGTTTGAGCCTATGAGAGAGAATACGAGCGAGGCGGTCTCCAAGGGAAAGAAGAGCCGTTTCAAAAATCTGAAAGCGGAATTCAAGAAGGTTATCTGGCCGGACCGGAAAAAAGCGGTGAAGCAGACATTTGCCGTCATTGGCGCCAGTGTGTTTCTGGGCCTTTTCATTGCCATTCTGGATACGGTGATTGATTTTGGTCTTGGCTTTATTCTGTAAGGGCAAAGGGTGATTGTATGGCAGAAGCAAACTGGTATGTGGTCCATACCTATTCCGGCTATGAAAACAAGGTAAAGGCGGACCTGGAGAAGACCATTGAAAACCGGAAGCTTCACGACGAGATCCTGGAAGTGGCAGTGCCCATGCAGGATGTGGTGGAGTTGAAAAACGGGGGCAAAAAGACGGTCCAGAAAAAGATGTTCCCCGGGTATGTTCTGATCAACATGGTCATGAACGACGATACCTGGTATGTGGTCCGCAACACCCGCGGCGTCACAGGTTTTGTGGGGCCGGGGAGCAAACCGGTGCCTCTGTCGCCGGAGGAGATGTATCATATGGGAATCTCCGGTGGGGAACTGGTCATTGACTTTGCCGTGGGAGACACGGTGAAGATTACCTCCGGTATCTGGGAAGATACCGTGGGGGTCATCCAATCGATCAACGAAGGGAAACAAAGCGTTACCATTCTTGTTGATGTGTTCGGTCGGGAAACCCCGATGGAACTGAGTTTCACAGAAGTTCGCAAAATGTAGCTGTCCGCAATCCTGCGGACGCGCGTGGGAGGGGTGTTCCGCCCCGCCAAACACCACCATCAGCCCAAGGGCTGAAGAAAAAAGGAGGAAAGCCAAATGGCAAAGAAAGTAACGGGTTACATTAAATTGCAGATCCCGGCTGGCAAGGCTACCCCGGCTCCGCCGGTGGGTCCTGCTCTGGGTCAGCACGGCGTGAACATTGTCCAGTTCACCAAGGAATTCAACGCCAGAACCGCCGATCAGGGAGACATGATCATCCCGGTTGTGATCACGGTTTACGCGGACAGAAGCTTCAGCTTCATCACCAAGACTCCGCCGGCTGCCGTGCTGCTAAAGAAAGCCTGCAAGATCCAGTCCGGTTCCGGTGTGCCCAACCGCAACAAGGTGGCTACCATCAAGAGAGCCGAAGTACAGAAGATCGCGGAACTGAAAATGCCGGACCTGAATGCCGCTTCCATTGAAGCCGCCACCAGCATGATTGCCGGTACGGCCAGAAGCATGGGCATTGTGGTGGAAGACTGAGAGGAGGGTGCGTAGATGAAAAGAGGAAAGAAATACGTGGAAGCCGCAAAAACCATCGACCGTGCCGCTCAGTACGACACGGAGGAGGCAATTGCCCTGGTAAAGAAGTGTGCCACCGCCAAATTTGACGAGACGGTGGAAGTGCATATCCGTACAGGCTGCGACGGCCGTCATGCGGACCAGCAGGTCCGTGGCGCCGTGGTGCTGCCCCATGGAACCGGTAAGACCGTTCGGGTGCTGGTGTTCGCCAAGGGTGTCAAGGCGGACGAGGCCGCAGCCGCAGGCGCGGATTATGTAGGCGCTGAGGAACTGATTCCCCGGATCCAGAACGAAGGCTGGCTGGATTTTGACGTGGTAGTGGCCACCCCGGATATGATGGGCGTGGTGGGTCGTCTGGGCCGTGTGCTGGGCCCCAAGGGCTTGATGCCCAACCCCAAGGCCGGTACCGTTACCATGGACGTGACCAAAGCCATCAACGATATCAAAGCCGGTAAGATTGAGTACCGTCTGGACAAGACCAACATCATCCATGTGCCGGTGGGCAAGATCTCCTTCACCGAAGAGCAGCTGGCCGACAACTTCAATGCGCTGATGGGCGCCATCCTGAAGGCTCGTCCGGCGGCAGTAAAGGGCGCATATCTGAAGAGCGTGACCATTGCCTCCACCATGGGTCCTGGTGTGCGGATGAACGCCACCAAGCTGATGAACGCCTAAACCGGGCGTTTGCTTGAGTTTCCGCGAATTGCAATAAAAAGATGGATATGTCTTCCCAAAGTA
>CAZDOQ010000159.1:0-2398 GCA_964507035.1 uncultured Lachnospiraceae bacterium
AAATGCTATAATATTGAAGTTTGTTTCAAAACTGCAGAAATCCAGCGGAAACACGCCCCGGACAAGGGGGAAACACCCTCCGGGTGTAACTGTATGGCGTGAATGACACGCCAGTAGTAGAAAAGGAGGCCTTCTATGCTACTAGGCGCCACCGTGGAAAACAGTCAGATTGCCACATGGCTGGAGTCGGCCATGCCCACCGTCCTCTCCTGGTTTTGGAGAATCGTAGGACTGCTGATTCTCTTCTTTGTGGGGAAAAAGCTGATCAAGATCGTCATGTGCTGGGTCCGGCGGCTTCTGGAGCGAAGCCCCCTGGAAAAGACCATCCAGGTCATGGGCTACCATGTGGCCCAGGTCCTGCTCTATATGGTGCTCATCTCCACCATGCTGCGGACTGTGGGGTATGAGGCGGCCTCCCTGGTGGCGCTGATCGGCTCCGCCGGTCTTTCCGTGGGCCTTGCCTTTCAGGGCAGCCTCAGCAACTTTGCCGGGGGCGTGCTGATCATGGTGACCAAGCCCTTTAAGATCGGCGACTACATTTTGGAGGACACGGAGAAGAATGAGGGGACCGTGGCCAACATCAGCCTGTGCTACACCAAGCTAGTAACGCCGGATGAGCGGACGGTGGTGATCCCCAACGGCACCCTGGCCAACGCCAGCCTGACCAACTACAGCACCCAGGGAAAACGGCGCATAGAAGTGGTGGTGGGCGTTTCCTACCAGGACGACCTGCGGAAGGCCAAGGAGATCATGACCCGGGTCCTGGATCAGATTCCCCAGCGGCTGCCGGATTCGGAGGTGGACGTGTTTGTGGATCAGCTGGGGGAGAGCGCAGTGATCCTCAAAGGATGGATCTGGTCCTCCTCCAAGGACTACCTGCGCGCCAAGTGGGCGGCCACGGAAAATGTGAAGCTGGCTTTTGACGAGGCGGGGATCCAGATCCCGTTCCCGCAGATGGATGTGCATATGATAGAGGGAGAACAGCGGAAATGAGAGTAAAGAGAGACGATATTCGGAATATAGCCATCATCGCCCATGTGGACCATGGCAAGACCACCCTGGTGGATGGCCTGCTTCGCCAGAGCGGCGTGTTCCGGGCCAACCAGGAAGTGGTGGACCGGGTCATGGACTCCAACGACATTGAGCGGGAGCGGGGGATCACCATCCTTTCCAAGAACACGGCGGTGTACTACAAGGACACCAAGATCAACATCATTGACACCCCCGGCCATGCGGACTTCGGCGGCGAGGTGGAGCGGGTCCTAAAGATGGTCAACGGCGTTATCCTGGTGGTGGACGCCTTTGAGGGTCCCATGCCCCAGACTCGGTTTGTGCTGCAGAAAGCCCTGGCCCTGGATCTGGACGTGATCGTCTGCATCAACAAGGTGGACCGGCCCGAAGCGCGGCCGGATCAGGTGGTGGACGAGGTGCTGGAACTGTTGATGGAGTTGGACGCCAGCGATAAGCAGCTGGATTGCCCCTTTGTCTACGCCTCCGCCAAGGCCGGCTGGGCGGTCCGGAACCTGGAGGATGAGAAAGTGAACCTGGTGCCGCTGTTTGAGACCATTCTGGAGGCCATCCCGGCGCCGGAGGGGGATCCGGACGCGGACACCCAGGTACTCATCAGCACCATCGACTACAACGAGTATGTGGGGCGCATCGGTGTGGGTAAGGTGGACAATGGCAGTCTGCGGGTGAACCAGGAGGTGGTGCTGGTCAACGCCCACGACCCGGACAAGTGCAAGAAAGTCAAGGTCAGCAAGCTCTACGAGTTTGAAGGGCTGGAGAAGGTGCCGGTGACCGAGACGGGTATCGGCTCCATTGTGGCCATCTCCGGCATCTCGGAGATCCACATTGGGGACACCCTATGCTCCCCGGACAACCCGCAGCCCATTCCCTTCCAGAAGATCTCCGAGCCCACCCTGGCCATGAACGTGATGGTAAACGACAGCCCCTTTGCCGGTCAGGAAGGGAAATACGTTACCTCCCGGCATCTGCGGGAGCGCCTGTTCCGGGAGTTGAACACGGACGTGAGCCTGCGGGTGGAGGAGACGGACAGCCCGGACTGCTTCAAAGTGTCCGGCCGGGGCGAACTGCATCTGTCCGTGCTCATTGAGAACATGCGCCGGGAAGGCTATGAGTTTGCGGTGAGCAAAGCGGAGGTATTGTATAAGGAAGACGAGCAGGGCCACAAGCTGGAGCCCATGGAGCGGGTGTATATCGATGTGCCGGAGGAGTTTGCGGGCAACGTCATTGAGAAGCTGAGCAGCCGCAAGGGGGAACTGGTGAATATGAGCCCTTCGGACACCGGCACCACCCGGCTGGAGTTTTCCATCCCCTCCCGGGGCCTCATCGGCTACCGGGATGAGTTCCTGACGGACACCAAGGGCAACGGCAT
>CAZDOQ010000160.1:0-2386 GCA_964507035.1 uncultured Lachnospiraceae bacterium
TATATAATAGAAACTCCTTACTGTCAACCGTTTTATTCTAAATAATGGATGGTAAAATGGATCTCCCCGTTCCGGTCGATCTCCATGATGCCAAAGGAGGGCTTCCGCCCCGGCTGTCTGGGATAGGAGATACTGCCGGGATTCATCAGCGTCACCTTTTCCCGGTAGTCAATGGCCGGCCGGTGGGTGTGTCCGTACAAGACCACCTGGGCCCCCCGGGCCACCCCTTCCGCTTCCAGGCGGCTGAGGCCGGTGGAAACGCCGTACTGGTTCCCATGGGTCATGAGAACCCGATAGTCGCCAAACATCACTTCCTTCTCCCGGCTCTCCCGGGAAAAGAAGTCGTTGTTGCCAGCCACAAACTCCACCGGCGTTCCTCCGGCCAGACTGCGGATGACCTCCTCTTCCCCCTCCACGTCTCCCATGTGGAAGATCCGGTCCACCGGACCCACCCGGTCCAAGACCTCCGTCAGATTTTTCAGATGCCGGTGTGTATCGCTGATCAGCAATGCCCTCATACGTTCGCCCCTTCCTGCCACCGCCGGATCAGCGGCTTCATATTCCGCAGCGCTTTTCCCCGGTGGCTCACCTCATTTTTCTCCTCCGGACTCAACTGCGCCGTACTCATGCCCCGCTCCGGCAGAAAGAAAATGGGATCGTAGCCAAAACCGCCCTCCCCCAGGGAGGCGTGTCCAATGATTCCCTCTATGGTCCCCTCCGTCACCGCTTCCGTCCCGTCCGGAAACACCGCCGCAATCACGCACCGGAACCGGGCGCCCCGATCTGCCTCCGGCACCCCCTGGAGCCGGTCCAAAATGGCTTGGTTTTTCACCGTATAGGAGGTGTCCTCCCCCATCCAGCGGGCAGAATAGACGCCAGGCTCTCCGCCCATATAGTCCACCTCCAGGCCCGAATCGTCCGCCAACACCAAGGCCCCTGCGGCCTCATGCACAGCTCTGGCTTTGATTCTGGCATTCTCCTCAAAGGTGGCGCCATCCTCCACAATATCCAGGGAAATCCCCGCCTCCTTCATGGACAGGATCTCCATCCCTAGGTCCGCCAGAACGGCCCGCACTTCCTTCATCTTGCCCTCATTGCCAGTGGCAAAAATGATCCGGTTTTTCTCATTGGTCTGATTCTTCATATTTCCTCCTGGGCGGTTTGGGCCCCAAAAACTGGTAGAAATAGGTCTTCATCATGCCGTTGTAGATCTTCCGGTTCCGGTCCGCCTTCCGCCCCATATACCGCTCTGCATCCGGATAGGAGGTGATCATATAGGCAGACCAGGAATCCAAGGCCCGGAACCGCTCTCCGATTTGGCGGTACAGCTCCGGCAGCGCCTCCTGCTCCTCCAGGCGTTCCCCATAGGGCGGATTCATAACGAGAAATCCATACTTTTGGGGATGGCTCAACTCACTGACCGGCCGCTGCTGAAAATGGATCAGATGGTCCACCCCGGCGACCCGGGCGTTCTCTCTGGCAGCCCGGACCACATCCCCGTCCAGGTCATACCCCTGGATGTCTGTGTGCTCCGGCTCAATCACCAGATCCGCCGCCTCATCTGCCGCCTGGTACCACAGCTTGCGGGACAGCAGGTTGTCCCACTTTTCCGCCAAAAAACTCCGATTCATCCCCGGCGCTATGTGGGCCGCCATCATGGCTGCCTCAATGGGGAAGGTGCCGCTGCCGCAGAAAGGATCCACTAAAATCCGGTCGCCCCGCCAAGGCGTCAGCAGGAGCAGCGCCGCCGCCAGCGTTTCCGTGATGGGAGCCTTGCTGACCATCTGCCGGTATCCTCTCCGGTGCAGGGACTCCCCGCTGGTATCCAGCCCCAGAGTGGCAATATCTTTCATAAAAAACACCCGCAAAGGGTACTGGGCCCCGGTCTCCGGGAACCAGGAAATGTGATAGACCTGCTTCAGCCGCTCCACCATGGCCTTTTTGACAATGGACTGGATATCCGAAGGACTGAACAGCTGGCTCTTGATGGATGTGGCTTTGGACACCCAAAACTTTCCATCCTGGGGAATGTAGGCCTCCCAGGCCAACTCCTTCACCGCCTCAAACAGTTCCTCAAAGGTCCGGGCCGGGAAGGAGGCCACTTTTAACAGCACTCGCTCTGCGGTCCGCAGGAACAGGTTGGCCCGGCAGGCCGCCTCCGGTCCGCCCCGGAAGATCACCCGTCCGTCCTCCACCTGGGTCACCGGATAGCCCAGATCCCCGATCTCTTTTTTACAAACAGCCTCCAACCCAAAATGGCAGGGGGCGATCCACTCGTATTCCAATCCTCTCTCCTCACAGACAACGCCGGGACCGGCCGGTCCCCTACTTTTTCCATTCTATATAATATAAACAGGAACCGGTTCTTTGTCAACCGGCTCCCATC
>CAZDOQ010000161.1:0-2375 GCA_964507035.1 uncultured Lachnospiraceae bacterium
CGTTTTCATTTTTTACCGGAGTTTCAGTTCACCACGGTAAAAAACACACTCCATCACCCCTACTTCAAATCGCCAATATACAAAGTTTTTCCGAGAGGGGCAAGGACTTTCAGAACCGTACTCAAATTTGGTGTCATGCTGCCGTTCTCCATCCTGGCGATCACCGGCTGTTTTACGCCGCTTAGTTCCTCAAGTTCCCTCTGGGAGATCCCTCTTTCTTTCCTGGCCTTAGTCAGTTCCCCGATAAGAGCCACCCGCAGATCGCTCTCCGCAATTTCCTCCGGGGTGAAAACTTCCTTGCGCACATCATCCCAGGTAGTCCACTTAAAACCATTCAGTTCAACGCTCATTATAGACCGCTCCTTTCTCTGAAATCAGCTAACTCCCGTTTGGCTTTTTCAATCTCTCTGGCAGGCGTTTTCTGTGTCTGTTTCATAAACTGATGAAGCAGCACATACCGACCACCCATCACTCCGACAAATAATATCCTGTCACGGATCGGGCGCAGTCCCCATATCTCGCCGTCCAAGTGCTTCACATAGTTCTCGCTTAACTCCTCTACTCCATACACGCTCAAAGCCTGTATGTAATCGTTAATCTTGTTCAGTTTTATCCGGCTGTCCTTGCTCTTGGTTTTCTCCATCTCCCGCATATATTCACGGACAGGTTTTCTTCCGCTGCTATCTTCATAAAAAATAATCTCGTGCAATTTACTATTCCCCTTATCCTCTTGCATCATACAGAAAAGTTATCATCCTGTCAATGCTTAAAAGTTATCTTGACAAAATACTGTCACACCTGGTATGTGGACATTTAGGGGGCGAAAAGCCTTGATTTATGCGGGTTTCCGGGTGCAGTAAAGAGGGGGCAGTATAGGAGTTTACCCTCGGAGAGCCGGAAAAGCCGTTGATCAGCAGGGTCCTCTCCCGCATCCCCGGCAGAGAGGCAATGCTGGTGTTTTTCCTTTTCCATGGCTGTAATTTCCGCCGCCACCGCGTCCTCCGGCTCGCCCAAAATGGCGGCCAGTTCCTTCCGATCCATTCTGGCATTCTTCTCCAGAATGGCCAATATCTTCTCTCTTATACCGTCCTCCTATCCTGCCGTGTCTCCTCTTCTCCCGGCGGGGTCAGATACCGTACGCCCCAGGGACATTCCACCACCCGGCCCTTTCCCGCGACCGTATGGCCTATGACCGTCCCGCCGGACCAGCTGCCGTTTTCCGCCAGCCAAATGGCCCCGCCGGATAAAAGCCGGTACGGGGAAAGCTCCAGGATCTCGCAGATCTCCACGGTCTCCTGAAACAACGGGATGCGGGACAACTCCACCCATACTCCCGTGCCGGCCGCTTCCCCCAGACGCCACAGAGCGCCAAGCACTCCCACCGGACCGATAGGGACAGAAAGGGCTCCCGCTGGCGCCAGATTTTCCGGCTCCGGCAGCCTCCCTGCCTGTTCCAGAAAAAAGGCCGGAAGCCGTTTTTCCAGCCTGGCTCTCCACCGTTCCAAAAGAAGAGCGGTTCCTGTGTCCCCGGCCCGCCCGGACATGACAATATCCATTTCTACCAAAGAATTCCGCTTAAAAGGGGCACCACCATGCAAAGCACCAGCAGCGCCACTACCACCCAGACAAAGACTCTCTTGCTCTTTTTCTCTTTAAAATTAAACATGATTGCTTCCTTTCCTGCCTCCGGAATGTCCCCGCCAACCGGGCCTTACTCGCCAATTTTCCGGGCCGTCTCCGGGTGCTTGGCCATCCACCCCTGGGCGTAGCCGCAGGAGGTTCTGGCCTTCCAGCCGTTCTTTTCAATGGCTTCCACCGCCGCCTTCATCAGCTGGCCTGCTATCCCCTGGCCCCGGAGCTGGTCCGACACATAGGTGTGATTCAGGTCCACCACCCCCGGCGCTACCTCCGGGAAGTCGATCTCCGCCAAAACCTCCCCGTTCTCTCCTATTCCATAAATCCGGTGCGCCTCATAAATCCATTCCATATGATACTCCTTTCTTGTTCTTGGCGTGTTTCTCACGCCATACAGTTACACCCGCAGGGTGTTTCCCATCTCTCCTTCCAAAGGGAAAGCTGGTCACACCATGATCCTGCTGCCGCAAAAACCGCCAGATGGCCAGGGCGTAATCCCGGCGGCAGTTGAAGGTCCGGTCTATGAGCTTGACCTGGAACACCCGTTTTTCCAAAAACCAGGAAAGCTCTTGCCTGACCTGGGGAAGCGGTTTGAAATCCAGCTGCTTTTCCAGAGAGGAAAGGCAGTAGCAGCAGGAAAACGCCGGCACCGGTCCTCTTCCTCCGGCAAAACGGCGCCTCTTCCCGCAGGCTGCCAAAATCTGAACTGAATTATATCACAGGCAGGCAAAGGCGGCAAG
>CAZDOQ010000162.1:0-2334 GCA_964507035.1 uncultured Lachnospiraceae bacterium
AAAGCGAGGCTTTGACAGCTTCCCCAAAAAAGGCTATAATAGACGGGAATCTGCGCCGCCTCCGGAGAATGCGGCGCCCCACCTGCCATGATCCGGCAGCACCACAGACAGGAGAACCTATGCGCACTCTCAAATATGCGATCCTCGGCCTCATCCGGCGGGGCCCCGCCACCGGCTATGACATTGCCCGGGAATTCAGCGACCGTGCCCTGGCCAGCTTCTGGCACGCCAAGCACAGCCAAATCTATCCGGAATTAAAAAAACTCCTGGAGGAAGGCCTCATCACCTGTGAGACGGTGATCCAGAGGGAAAAGATGAAAAAAAAGGTCTACACCATCACGCCCCTGGGGGAGGCGGATTTCCGGCAGTGGCTCTCTCTGGACGACCCGCTGGACCCTACTCCCAAGGATGTATTTCGCCTCCGGGTCTACTACTCGGACGCTCTGGAGAGCCGCCGCTACCGGGAACTGCTGGAAAGCCAGCAGGCGCAGCACCGGGCCCGGCTGCAGGTGTTGGAGGAGACCAACCGAAGTTTTTCCCAGACGCCTCCTTTTGGAACGCCGGAGTACGGGGATTACCTGGTGCTCCAGGGAGCTTTGCTCCGGGAGCGGGCTTACCTGGACTGGCTTACTCTATGCCTACGGGACATGCCGGAGACCTCTTCGGATGTCACGTAAGCGCCTGTCCCGTCACCGCTTCAGGCGCGGACTGGCTCAGGCCGGCAACTCCTGCTCCTTCTTTTCAATCTCCCGGACCACATCCGCATAGTCCACCCACCGGTTATACTCCCCGGTGTACACCTCCCGGCCAGCGGCATCCTTCACAATGATGGTGTCCGGGAAACAGGAAATAAACGCCTCCAGTTCAAAGGTCATGTTCTTTTCCTTGGCCCAATCTTTAAATTCAAAGAAAGTCATATCTTTCTCCTACCGGCTCTGCATGCGGGCCGAAATCTCTTTTCCCACCCGGATGATCTCCATCTCTTTTTCCTCCAGGCTGTTAACAAACCGGTTCACGGCGCCGGACATGGAGATGGTGGCGGACAGCCGCCCATTTTTGTCCAAAATAGGGGACGCCAAGCCCCACAGGCCTTCCTCCCGTTCTCCCATGCTCAGGGCATATCCTCTCTCCCGAATATGCTCATAGGTCCGCTCCTCCGGCTCCCGGCCGCCCAGGACCTTGTCCCGCTCCTCCGGCGTCATATAGGAAAGAATCACCTTTCCCGCCGCCCCCCGGAGCAGGTCATGGCGGCTTCCCACCCGGATCACCTGGCGCAGTTCTCGGGTGGAATCTACCGTTTCAATACAGAGTTTGGAGTTGCCGTCAGGCACAAACAAGTGGATATCCTCGTTCCACTTTTCATTCAGGGAAACCATGAACGGATAGGCCACTTTCTTCAACTCGTCGTAGGACTCGCCGGGGATCATTTCCGCCAACCATCCGATCTTGCTTCCCAAATGGTATTTCTTTGTCTGGGGATTCTTGATCACAAAGTCATGCTCCTGAAGGGCATTCAAGATCCGCAGCGCCGTGCTGGAAGACAGCTCCGTCCGCTCCGCGATCTCCAGGAGAATCAGCTCTTTTTTCTCCAAAAAACATTCCAAGATACGCAAGGCCCGCTCCACGGAACGGGTAGGCGAATTCTGTTTTTCCATAAGAACCCTCTCTTACATCCAAATCTATCCGGATCAGCTGCGCTTCCCTTCCAAACCCAGCTGTTTGATTCCTATTTTATATTTTGATGTCTATATTTTGATTTCCCATGGCCTTCCGGATACCGGAAGGCCATGGGAAGAAAAGGCCCCGTCAGGTCGCCCGGGCGGGGCACAGTTTTGAAAGCTTACTGCATTTCCGCAACAATCTGGTTGATGGTCTTGGTCATCTGCTCCACCGGAGCTTTCTCCACGCCAGCCCACAACTCAATCTGGCGGGCGCCCTGATGGATCACCATGCCCAGGCCGTTGATGATCTTGCAGCCCTGAGCCTCCGCATCCAGCAGGAACTGGGTCTTCAGCGGATTGTAGGTGGCGTCAAAGCAGATCTGGTTGGGTTTGATGTTCTCTTTCTCAATGACGGTCTCACCCTCATGGCCTCTCATGCCCAGGCCAGACAGGTTCATCAGCACGTCGCAGGACTGAGCGGCCTTCACTACTTCATCATGGTTGGCCTGCCGGATGGCCACCGCCACTTCGCGACCGAACTTCTCGTTCAGATCCTTGGCCAGCACTTCGCACTTCTCGGAGCGGGAGCAGATGTACATCTTCTTGGCTCCCATGTGGGCCATGGTGAAGCACACGGACTTGCCGGTGCCGCCGGCTCCCCACACAAAGAAGG
>CAZDOQ010000163.1:0-2322 GCA_964507035.1 uncultured Lachnospiraceae bacterium
CCGTACTTTTTTGCGTATTTTCCCGGGTTGGCCGCTGTCTTTCTCAGGAAAGCGCCGCGCCGTTTCGGCCGCCCCGCTCCTTCTCCAGCTTCCGGAACAGCCGGGTCAGCACCACCACCGCCGCAATGGCAAGCACCAGCTCCGCCACCGGCTGCGCATAGGGCAAACCGTACAGGGGGAACAACCAGTTCAAAACGAACAACGCCGGTATCTCCAGCACAATCTTCCGGAGAATGGCAAAGATCAGGGCGTTCCGTCCCAGGCCCACCGCCTGGAAGACGCCCACGGCCAGAAAGTCCATGCACAAAAAGGGCAGGCCCAGGCAGAACCCATGGAGGAAGCGGCTTCCGTATCCAATAACCACCTGACTGGCCATAAACAGGCGGACCAGCAGGTCGGAGCCAAAGAAATACAGGGCGGTGACACAGCCCAGAAAGCCCAGGGCCATCTTGGCCGCAAACAGAAACGAAGCTTTCATCCGCTTGATGTTGCCGCTGGAATAGTTGTAGCTGATCAGCGGCATGACCCCTTGGGAAAGGCCCAGGGCGATCTGCATGGGCACCTGGTTGATCTTTTGGGCAATGCCCATGGCGGCCACCGCGTCCGCTCCGTAGCCGGAAGTAAAGTTGTTCAGAATGGTCATGCCCGTGACGTTCAGCAGGTTTTGAATGGAGGCAGGGATCCCCACCCCGCAGACCCCCAACACAATGGTCTTCTGAAAACGGAATTTCCGGGGATTGACGCAGACATAGATGCGTCCCCGCTTCACAAACAGCAGAATGAAGAAATACAGGCAGGCCACGCAGTTGGACAGGAAGGTGGCAAGGCCGGCGCCGGAGGCTCCCATGTCAAATCCCCAGGGCAAAATAAAAATGGGATCCAGCACCATATTGAGCAGGCAGCCGCTCATGGTTCCCAGACTGGCGTGAAGCGCCGATCCCTCCGAGCGCACCAGATAGGCCATGACCACATTGAGAATGGAGGGCGCCGCGCCCAGATACACCGTCCACAGCATATATCCTTCCGTAGCCGCCCAGGTGTCTGCCTTTGCCCCCAAAAGTCCCAGCAGAGGTCCCCGAAACACCACCGTCAGCAGGGAGAACAGAAGGCCGCACAGCAGAGAACAGTAAAATCCAAAAGCGGAACTGCGGTATACCGTCTCATAATCCTTCCGCCCCAGGGCCCGGCTCATCATGCTGGAGGTGCCCACGCCAAACAGATTGTTCACCGCGTTAAAAGCCAGCAGCACCGGCGCCGCCAGGGTCACTGCGGCATTTTCCACCGGATCGTCCAGCATGCCCACAAAATAGGTATCCGCCAGATTGTAGAGAACCATCACCAAGGAACTTAAGATCGTCGGCACCGCCAGTTTTAAGACCGCCTGGGATACCGGCAATTTTTCAAACAGAACTACCTTTGAATCTTCTTCCATTGTATCTCTCCCATTCCTGTTCCGTTTTCATGTACGATCTATTATAGCACCTTTGTTTGAAAATGCCACCGGAAAACGCCGGTTTTCCCCGGCGTTTTCTCTGGTCTCCGCCTTGACTTCCCGCCGTTCTTTTTCTATACTGGCCTTGCCAATATTTCCTGCTTTCTCCCGCCGGGTGGAGACCGTCATTGCCCTGGAAGAACCGGACCGGGTGCCGGTGGTTCCCTTTAACGCATCCTACGCCCAGCGGGCCTACGGCTCCTGCTATGCGAACATTTGCTACAACTATCAAAAAGCTGGGGAGGCGGCGGTGCGATTCTACCGGGATCATCCCCAGATAGACGTGATCATGTTCTCCGGCTTCACCAGCGGGCGGGCCAATGAGCCACCTCCCAGATGATCGGCCGGCCCGGGCGGCCTGGCGCCATGGTATCCCCCTACAACTCGCACCAGGTCATTGAGCGGGAGTTGATGACGCCCACTATTGTGCTGCATCTGCGGCAATCTTTCTGTCACAGAACTGGAGTTCGGCAAGAAGGACGATGGTGGAAGAGACCAAGCGGCTGTTGGATGTCTATGCGCCTGGCGGCGGCTACCTGTTCGACTTGAACGGCAGCCTGGAAAACTGCAAGCTGGAAAATCTGGAAGCCATGTTTGAAACCCTGGAAAAATACGGAAGATATTGAGACGGCATGCCGTTATACTGAAAAACGTGCGCCGCCAGGCGCACTCCAAAAAGGCGTGGATCCCACCAAAGGGGTTCCACGCCTGCTCTTTTGGCAAACAGAACGCTGGCAGCCGGAAACCGGCTGTTACGGCTGCTGGCCTTTTTCCGCCTCCTGGCGTTCCCGGTACTTGGCCAGGCGGTACTGGATCTTGTCCACCGGGCT
>CAZDOQ010000164.1:0-2307 GCA_964507035.1 uncultured Lachnospiraceae bacterium
TATGGAAAGGTTGATTTGCCATGAAAATGCAGCGTCTTCTGAATCTCACCCGCCGGGCGATAGATGAATACCACATGATTGAATCCGGCGATAAAATTGCCGTTGGAGTTTCCGGCGGCAAGGACAGCTTGACCTTGTTATACGCCCTCCAGGGCCTGCGGCGTTTTTACCCTTTGCCGTTTTCCCTGGAGGCCATTACCGTAGATCTGGGTTTCCCGGATATGGAGGCCAAATTACAGCCTATTCGGGAGCTTTGTCAACAATTGGGGGTTCCTTATACCGTGGTTCCTTCTGAAATTGCGGAAATCGTCTTTGAGACCCGCAAGGAGGAAAATCTCTGCAGTCTCTGCGCCAAACTCCGGAAAGGCGCTTTTAACCGGGCTGCGGTTCAGCTGGGCTGCAACAAGGTGGCCTACGGCCATCACAAGGACGATTTGGTGGAAACCATGCTCATGTCTTTAATCTACGAAGGTCGTTTTCACTGTTTTTCTCCAGTGACGTATCTGGACCGGATGCAGCTGACGGTGATCCGGCCGCTGATGTATGCGGACGAGGCGGATATCATTGGATTTCGGAACCGGATGCAGCTGCCCGTGTTTAAAAATCCCTGTCCGGCGGACGGCAATACCCGCCGGGAATATGCAAAACAACTTGTGAAACAATTGTCAAAGGAAAACCCCGGCTGCCGGGAACGAATGTTCACCGCCATACAAAACGGAAATCTGGCTGGTTGGCCGGAACGCCACGAAGGGAGGCGGACCTATGAGTAAGTATTCTCAGCGGCCTTACCACGAGCAAATTGACATTCTCAACACCCAGAAACTTCGGGAACTGACCGCCTCTCTCCCGCCCTTTGTGCGGCTATTTTTCCGGGGGATTGAGCCTACCACATCCTCCCGGACCTGCATTGCTTATGCCTATGACCTACATGTGTTCTTTGAGTTTGTGGCCCAAAATCTTCCCCGGTTTCAAGGGATAGCGGTTCCGGACGTGACGGTGGAGATGCTGGACTGGATCACACCGCTGGATCTGGAGGACTATATGGAATACCTCAAATTCTACCACTGCACGGACACCCGGGATCTGGAACGGGTGAACCAGGAGCGGGGTATCACCCGAAAAATGGCCTCCCTGAAGACATTTTACAACTATTTTTTCAAGAAAGAACAGATCCATACGAACCCGGCGGCCCTGGTCACCCTGCCCAAAATCCACGAGAAAGCCATTATCCGGCTGGATATTGACGAGGTGGCCCTGTTGCTGGATGAGGTGGAGTCCGGGGAAAAGCTGACCAAGCAGCAGCAGGCCTTTCATGAAAAGACCAAGGTCCGGGATCTGGCCATGCTGACTCTGTTTCTGGGTACCGGCATCCGGGTCTCTGAATGCGTGGGCCTGGACTTGGACGACGTGGACTTCCGAAACGCCGGGATCCACATCCACCGGAAAGGCGGCAAAGAGGTGATCGTCTATTTTGGGGACGAGGTGGAGGAAGCGCTGCGCCTTTACATGGAAGAACGGAAAAAGATTGCGCCGGTGGAGGGACATGAAAACGCTCTCTTCCTCTCTCTCCAGCGGAAACGGATAAGTGTTCGGAGCGTGGAAAATTTGGTCAAAAAGTACGCCCGCACTGTGACCACGCTGAAGAATATTACGCCTCACAAGCTGCGCAGCACCTACGGTACCAGCCTATACCGGGAAACCGGGGATATCTATCTGGTGGCGGATGTGCTGGGTCACTCGGATGTGAACACCACCCGGAAGCACTATGCGGCTCTGGAGGATGACCGGCGCCGCCGGGCCAGAAATGCGGTCCGGCTCCGGGAGGACCCGGAACCGGAACCCAGGAAGAAGCCCGATCCGGCCGAAGTGAAAAGGGGAAAGCGTTTTACCGCTTCCCAGCCTGGTCCAGGTAATAGACGGTGATGTAGCTGCCCGGGCGCAGGTTCCGCTCGTTGACAATGTGATTTATATCTTGCAGTTCCTCCACATACTGGCGGATATCCTGCCCCTCTTCACAGTAGCGCTGGGCAATGGTCCACAGGCTGTCCCCTTCTTCCAGCTTGACGGATGTATAGTATTTGTCCAAAGCCGGCGCATTGGCCTCAATCTCCTTCCCCTGGACAAAGATGCCCCCTGCCAGGATCAAAAAGAACAAAACCAGAAAGATTCCAACTTTAACCGCTTTCTTCATAAGCGTCTCCCTCCTCAAACGAACATACAAGAACATTTGTTTGGGTACAGTGTCAGTATACCGTACGTACGTTCTTTTGTCAAGAAAAATCGAACAAACTTTCTGGAACATTCGTT
>CAZDOQ010000165.1:0-2305 GCA_964507035.1 uncultured Lachnospiraceae bacterium
ATGATCTTCATGTACTCCCGGATGTCGTTGTCCGAGAAGGCGATGATCATGTTCTGGCCGCCCAGCACGTAGCTGGGGCGCATCAAAACCGGATATCCCAGACGGCCCGCCGCCTCCAGGGCCTCCGCCTCGGTGTGGACCGTGGTACCGGCCGCCCGCTTGATGCCCAGGCGCTCCAACAGTTCGTCAAACCGGCCCCGGTCCTCCGCCCGGTCAATGCTGTCCGCCGGGGTACCCAGAATGGGAACCTGGTGCTCCACCAGGGTTTTGGTCAGCTTGATGGCGGTCTGGCCGCCAAAGGCCACCACGGTGCCCATGGGTTTTTCCTTCTCCACAATGTCCAGCACATCCTCCGAAGTCAGGGGAGAGAAGTACAGCCGGTCTCCGGTGTTAAAGTCTGTGGAAACCGTTTCCGGATTGTTGTTGACGATCACCACCTCGCAGCCGGCCTTTTTTAAGGACCAGACGCAGTGGACCGAGGCATAGTCAAATTCAATGCCCTGGCCGATCCGGATGGGACCGGAGCCAAAGACAATGACCACCGGCTTTCCGGTGGCGTGCTCCTTTAAGAAAGGCTCTACCTCATCCGCCTCCCCGGGGGAAGAGTAGAAGTAGGGGGTCTCCGCTGCAAATTCCGCGCCGCAGGTATCCACCATCTTAAAGGCCGGGGGCAGGTGCTCCGGCGGCTCCTTCCCGGAAATCCGGCGGATGGCGCTGTCCGGGAAGCCATAGGTTTTCAGGGTGCGGTAGAACGCGGAGGACAAAGGCTTGACGGCAAGATCCTGCTCCAGTTGTATCAGATGCAGGAACTTGGCCAAAAACCAGTGGTCGATATTGGTCATCTGATGGACCTCCTCCGGGGAGAAGCCACGCCTTAAGGCTTCGCAGACCGCAAAGATCCGCTCGTCATCGGAGGCCAGGATCTTTTCCCGCAGGGCCCCATCATCCAGCTCCTGGACCGAGGGCAAGGTCATGCAGTCCAGGGAGATCTCCGCGCCCCGGACCGCTTTCATGAGAGCCTGCTCAAAGTTCCGGCCAATGGACATGACCTCGCCGGTGGCCTTCATCTGGGTCCCCAGCTTTCTCTGGGCGTAGACGAACTTGTCAAAGGGCCACTTGGGGAACTTGACCACCACATAGTCCAGAGTGGGCTCAAAGCAGGCGGTGGTTTTGCCGGTGATCTCATTTTGGATCTCGTCCAGACGGTAGCCAATGGCAATCTTGGCGGCGGTGCGGGCAATGGGATAACCGGTGGCCTTGGAGGCCAGGGCCGAGGAGCGGGACACACGGGGGTTCACCTCAATCACCGCGTACTCAAAGCTTTCCGGGTGCAGGGCAAACTGGCAGTTGCAGCCGCCCTCAATGCCCATGGCCTCAATGATGTGGATGGCGGAGGAACGGAGCATCTGGTATTCCTGATCCGCCAGCGTCAGGGCCGGGGCCACCACAATGGAGTCTCCGGTGTGGATGCCCACCGGGTCCAGGTTCTCCATGGAGCAGACGGTGATACAGTTGCCGTCCCCGTCCCGCATGACCTCAAACTCGATCTCCTTCCATCCGGCAATGCATTTCTCCACCAAAATCTGGTGGATGGGGGACTGGCGCAGGCCTCCGGCAGCAATGGTGGAAAGTTCCTCCGGCGTTTCCGCAATGCCGCCGCCGGAACCGCCCAAGGTGAAGGCGGGCCGCACGATCACCGGATAGGAGATCTGCCCGGCAAAGGTCAGGGCGTCCTCCACAGATTCCACCACCAGGGAGGGAATCACCGGCTCCCCAATGGCCTCCATGGTCTCCTTGAAGATCTGACGGTCCTCCGCCTTGTCAATGGTCTCCGGTCCGGCGCCCAGCAGGGCGACGCCGTTTTTCTCCAAAAAGCCTTCCTTGGCCAGCTGCATGGAGAGGGTGAGGCCAGTCTGGCCTCCTAGGGTGGACAGCAGGCTGTCCGGCCGCTCCCGGCGGATAATCCGGCGGATGGTCTCTAAGGTCAAAGGCTCCATGTACACGTGGTCCGCCATGACCCCGTCGGTCATGATGGTGGCGGGATTGGAGTTGACCAGCACCACCTCCAGTCCTTCTTCTTTTAAGGCCCGGCAGGCCTGGGTGCCGGCATAGTCAAATTCCGCGGCCTGGCCAATGACAATGGGGCCGGAGCCAATGACCAGGACTTTGTGGATGTTGGGATTTAATGGCATGAGGGGTCCTCCTTTCCCTTGTGTTCCTCCATGAGGGTCAAAAATTCTTCAAACAGCGCTTCCGTGTCCCGGGGACCGCTGCAGGCTTCCGGGTGGAACTGGACGGAGCAGGC
>CAZDOQ010000166.1:0-2276 GCA_964507035.1 uncultured Lachnospiraceae bacterium
CCACAGGCTGTCCGCCTGGACCAATCCGGTCTCCTGATCCCGCCAGACGGCTCCGGTGGGGCAGGCGGCCAGACAGGGGGCGTCCGCACAGTGCATGCAGCCAATGGAGATACATTTGATGACGCCCTCCTCGTTCTCATAGCACACGGGGCTGTTCAGTTGATCTTCCCGGTCCCTCTTATTTACCGCTGTCCCCGTAGTTTTTCAGAACCCGCGCGCTGGGATCGTCCACGTCGCAGCCCTCCCAGGAGCAGTTGGGCATCCAGAAATCCGGGATCATATGGGCCTGGCCGGGATAATACTTTTCAAAGAGTTCCCGGTACAGCAGGCTCTCCTTGGTGAAAGGCTGGGCAAAGGTGTAGGCCTTCCGCTTCTCCTCAAACTCCTCATCGGTGTAGAGGCTTTCAGCGTACTCCTTCAGGTCGTCCACCATGCTATGGCCCACGGCGTCGCTGAAAGCGGCCTTCTCCCGCCACAGAATGTTCTCCGGCAGCCAGTCTCCCTCCTCAAAGGCCTTCCGCAGCAGGTACTTGCCCTTTCCGTAGGTATTCAGCTTCCGGGCCGGGTCAATGGACATGACGTACCGGGCAAAATCCAGGTCGCCGAAGGGCACCCGGGCCTCCAGGCTGTTGTCCGCCAGGCACCGGTCCGCCCGGAGCACATCGTAGAAGTACAGCTCCCGGAGCCGTTTTTCCGCCTCCTCCTGGAAGGCCTGGGCGCTGGGGGCAAAGTCCGTGTATTTGTAACCGAACAGTTCGTCGGAGATCTCCCCGGTGAGCAGCACCCGGATGTCCGTGTGCTCATGGATATACTGGCAGACCAGGTACATGCCCATGCTGGCCCGGATGGTAGTGATGTCATAGGTGCCCAGAGCCGCAATGACTCGCTCCAGGTTCTCCAGCACCTGCTCCTTGGTCATGATCACTTCCGTGTGCTCCGCTCCCAGATGCTCCGCCACCTGTCTGGCGTATTTCAGGTCGATGGCGTCCACATCCATGCCGATGGCAAAGGTGCGAATGGGCTTTTTCAGGATCTTGGCGGCAATGGCGCAGACCAAACTGGAGTCCAGGCCGCCAGAGAGCAGAAAGCCCAGAGGCGCGTCTGCGTCCAGCCGCTTCTCCACACCTGCCACCAGCTTTTCCCGAGTGTTCCGGGTGATCTCCGGAAGTTCCTCATGCCGGTACTCTTCCACGCTGGCGATATCCGCATACCGGACAAACTGGCCGTCGCAGTAGTAGCAGCCCGGCGGAAACGGGAACACTTTCTTCACCCAACCCACCAGGCACTTGGCCTCGCTGGCAAAGGCAATGTGGCCGCTCTCGGAGTATCCGTAAAACAACGGGCGGATGCCGATGGGATCCCGGGCGGCGATAACCTGGCCGCTCTCCGCGTCATAGATCAGACAAGCAAACTCTGCGTCCAAATGCCGGAACATCTCCAAGCCGTACTCCCGGAACAGAGGCAGCAACAGTTCGCAGTCCGACTGGCTCTCAAACTGGTAGCCCCGTTCCTCCAGTTCCTTTTTCATAACCCGGAATCCGTACAATTCCCCGTTGCAGACCACCCAGCTGCCGTCCCGCTCAAAGGGCTGCATGCCGTCGTCCGACAGGTCCATAATGGCCAGCCGGTCAAAGCCGATGGCTCCAAACTCCGTCTCCACCAGACGCTGGTCGTCCGGTCCCCGGCGCACCGTCCGGAGCAGGTACTCCCGCAGTGTCTCCACATCAATATCATGACCCAGGTAACCAAAAATCGCACACATATTTCGTTTCCTCTCTTTCTGTCTCCGGCTCCCATTCCCTGTGGGGCCGGCGTCCGCCGCTGCGTCCGGCAATGGGCCGACGTTCTGGCCTGTGGGACTGCCGCGGCAGTCCAGCCTGCAAGTTTCCTGAGAGGTTTGGCGGTTTCCTTTGATTTTTGGAAACCAAAAAGGCAGCTGGTCCGTCCTCCCAAAAGTTCAGGACGAATCGCTGCCTAGTTCGATCCGCGGTGCCACCTAAATTGCCGCCCAGCCGGCGGCCTCCTTTTCGCGTTCGCCTTTGAAACGCTAGCTCTGTAACGGGAGCGGCCCGTCTCCCCTACTCGCCGCCCTTTGCCTTTGGCTCCGGCGGATTTCAGTTTGAGGCTCCGGAGTGTTCTTTCCGGCAATCCCTGGCGTGGGGCTCTCACCTTTCCCCCACTCTCTGGAACAGCAGAATACCGTACTTTTCTCCCTCAATGCCTTTTACATTCTTCCGTACCTTACCACAGATTCAGGGATCTGTCAAGGTTTTTTT
>CAZDOQ010000167.1:0-2224 GCA_964507035.1 uncultured Lachnospiraceae bacterium
TTGCCCGTCTTCTTCGCAAAGCCCTCCACAGCCACATCGTTGAGGCCCAGGTTCAAAATGGTGTCCATCATACCGGGCATGGAAGCGCGTGCGCCGGAGCGAACGGATACCAGCAGCGGATCCTCGTTGTCTCCGAACTTCTTGCCCTGGATCTCCTCCAAGGTCTTCATGTAATCAAAGATCTGCCCCTGAATCTCCTCGGAAATCTGCTTTCCATTGTTGTAGTAATCCGTGCAGGCCTCCGTGGTCACGGTAAAGCCCTGGGGGATTGGCAGACCCAGATTGGTCATCTCGGCCAGGTTGGCACCTTTGCCGCCCAGAAGGTTCCGCATGTCTGCGTTTCCTTCTTTAAACAAATACACCCATTTTGCCATTTTCTAATCTCCTCCTAATATTTGTTCTCCTATTCCGCCTATGGGCCAGCGGAATGAGAATTTCAAATTGAGAGGGTCCGGCGCCGGGCCGCCAAGGCAGTCCGCGCAAACCCATCTGACATTATAACATGCGCTTTCGCCCTTGTCCATCCGCTGGCAAAAACTTCACGGGAATTTCACTTTTGGGGGAAATTGGAAAATTCGGCGCCTATTCCCCGATCCCCAGCACCGTGTAGGCCGGGTCTCCCTCCAGATACTCCAGGGTGATGGTGTCCCCCTCGCCGTACCGGATAATAGCCAGGGTATCCGCCACCGTCACATCATAAATCAGATCCGAGCCTGCCAGCACCAGATAGCAGTGGGAATTGCCGTCCACCACCGCCTCAAACATCCGCTCAATCCGGCCGGTCACCGTCTGGGCGGAACCGCCACCGGTGCTCTGGATGCCGTTTTCCTGGAGCAGATTCACATAATTGCTCTCACACTGGCTCACCGTGTCCCCTGTGGCCACCAGCTGGTACCGCTGAACATTGACCATGGCGTACATCTTCACCAGCCCCGCCTCGTCCTTTAAAGCAATGAAGTAGGTGGGCTCGTTGGAGATATTTAGAAGCAGCGGAAAGGTGGCCACGTATCCCAGGTGCTGCACCTGACCCTCCGCCGAGGACATGGCCGAATCCTCAATGGCTCCCTCCACCTGATAGTACCGGGCCTCCATGGTCCGCTGGTTCATGAGCACAAAACCCACGTTGGACTGGTCGCTGGTGATGGAGGTGACGCCGGTGTAGACCCATACGTCGTCTCCCAGGGCCAGGTAGTTGTAACCGTTGGTGGTGTGGAGGCAGTCCCGCTGGCCCAGAATGCTGTTGATAAACCCATGCTTTAAGGTCCCGTAGTAATCATACAGCTGGATCAGCATGTCCGCCGAGTAGGCCCGGTCAATCCAGGTGGGCGCATCCTCAATGGCGTAGTCCTCGCACTCGCCTGTGATGGCGTTGCAGAGCACCACCCGGCCAATGGTCTCTCCGCCGAACAGGCCGATGTTAAACTTCTTGACACCGCAGACCCAGTAGGGGACCCCCTCCTCATTGATCTCAAAGTTGTAGCTGTCAAAGATATAAGTGGGGTACCGGAACCGTAGGTGCCGCTGGAGGTTCCGCTGGAAATGGTCGTAAGGGGTATACCTCATGCCCTCCTCCAGCCGTACCAACTCCGCCTCCTGGGTGGTCATATCAATCTTAATATAGCCGGGGATTCCCTCCCCCACATTGGTGAACCACTTGATCAAATCCGCATAGGCCAGGGGCGTCACCCGCACCGGCTTTCCCTGGTAGTTGATCTGGGAGTACAGGTCGCTGACCACAAACTGGGAAGTCAGATCCACCAGGCTTCCCATGACCCGGTTGCCCAACAGGGCCGCCGAGTCCTTGTCCAGCAGCGGGATCTGATCAAAGGAGACCTGATCAATATCCTCGGTAAACTCCCGGTCCTCCACGGTCATCAGCTGCTGGTATTTGGATGCGTTGATGATGGGAGAGGAAAGCAGGGAGCCAATGAGGAACACCGCCACAATCAGCAGGATCACGCCCACTCCCACTTTGACGCCCTTGTCATCGCGCAACTCTCCCAGATCCAGGGGATGCCGCCGGCCCCCGGCGGGGCGGATCCGCCGCCAGCTGTAGGCCACCAGGGCCACCGCCGCCAACAGCAGCAGAAACCACCAGAATCCTGCAGCGTGGATACTCACCGCCGGCAGTGCCAGATAGTAATAGATTGCCGCTGCCAGCACCACCGCCAGAACGGCAATCACCTTCCATTTTCCCTTCATAGAGATCCTCTCTTTTACCGGA
>CAZDOQ010000168.1:0-2169 GCA_964507035.1 uncultured Lachnospiraceae bacterium
GAAACCAGCGGTTGACAAGGCAAATGCTTTAGAGTATAATATTTGCCATGTCATCCAGGCAAAACTTGGGAAAAGGTGTAGGAGTTAGTAGTTATGGCGGAGAAAAAAATCCTAACGTATACCGGACTGAAGAAACTGGAAGATGAACTGTCCAACCTGAAAGTCGTAAAACGCAGGGAGATTGCGGAAAAGATTAAAGAAGCCAGAGAGCAGGGCGACCTGTCGGAGAATGCGGAGTACGACGCGGCCAAGGACGAGCAGAGAGATATTGAAGCCCGGATCGAAGAACTGGAAAAGATTCTGAAGAATGCGGAAGTGGTTGTGGAAGACGAGGTGGAACTAGACAAGATCAGCATCGGCTGCCGCGTCAAGGTCCACGACATTGAGTTTGACGAGACCATGGAGTTTCGGATCGTGGGCTCCACAGAGGCCAACAGCCTGCAGGGCAAAATTTCCAACGAGTCCCCGGTTGGCAAGGCGCTGCTGGGCAAGAAGGTGGGAAACGAGGTCCTGGTGGAAACCCAGGCCGGCGCCATCACCTACCAGGTGCTGGAGATTGACCGGGGTTGATCCGGCACAAGCATACCCTGCGCACAAAGACGAGATTTTTCAGGCGGCCTGACTCAGGTCGCCTGCTTGTTGACTATACGGAAAAGAAAATGGAGGAAGAGGATGGCGGACAACAAGAAGATGCCTCGGGAGCAGGACATTGGACACCTGCGCCAGGTGCGCCGGGAAAAGCTGGCAGCCCTGCAGGCGGAGGGAAAGGATCCCTTTATCATCACCAAGTATGATGTGAGCCACCACACGGCAGAGATCAAGGAACAGTTTGAAGCGCTGGAAGGGCAGGAGGTCTCCATTGCGGGACGGCTGATGTCCAAGCGGGTAATGGGCAAGGCTTCCTTTGGCAATGTCCAGGACCGGGACGGAAACGTCCAGGTGTATGTGGCCCGGGATATGATCGGCGAAGATCCCTATAAGGATTTTAAAAAGATGGATATCGGCGACCTGGCGGGAATCCGGGGCGAGGTGTTCCGGACCAACGCAGGGGAGATTTCGGTGAAGGCCCATCAGGTGACGCTGCTGGGGAAGAGCCTGCAGATTTTGCCGGAGAAGTATCACGGCCTCACCAACACGGACACCCGCTACCGGCAGCGGTACGTGGATTTGATTATGAACCCGGAGGTGAAGGATACCTTCATCAAGCGCTCCCGGATCATCCGCTGTATCCGCCAGTATCTGGACGGCCAGGGCTTTATGGAAGTGGAGACTCCCATGCTGGTGAATAACGCGGGTGGCGCGGCGGCGCGGCCCTTTGAGACCCACTTTAACGCGCTGAACGAGGACCTGAAGCTGCGGATCTCACTGGAGCTGTACCTGAAGCGGCTGATTGTAGGGGGCCTGGAGCGGGTCTATGAGATTGGCCGGGTATTCCGGAATGAGGGAGTGGACACCCGTCACAACCCTGAGTTTACCCTGATGGAGTTGTATCAGGCCTACACGGATTACCATGGCATGATGGATCTGACGGAAAACCTGTACCGCCATGTGGCCCAGGATGTGCTGGGCACCACCAAGATCGTGTACAATGGCATTGAAATGGATCTGGGCAAGCCCTTTGAGAGAATCACCATGGTGGATGCGGTGAAGAAGTACACCGGCGTAGATTTCGGCCAGATTCACACCCTGGAGGAGGCCCGGGCTGTGGCCAAGGAGCACAAGGTTCCGTATGAGGAGCGCCACCAGAAGGGGGATATCCTGAACCTGTTCTTTGAGGAGTTTGTGGAGGAGCATCTGGTACAGCCTACTTTCCTGATGGACCATCCGGTGGAGATCTCTCCGCTGACCAAGCGGAAGCCGGACAACCCGGAGTACGTGGAGCGGTTTGAGTTCTTCATGAACGGCTGGGAACTGGCCAACGCCTACTCGGAACTCAACGACCCCATTGACCAGCGGGCCCGGTTTGCGGCTCAGGAGGAACAGTTTGCCCAGGGGGACGAGGAGGCCAACCATACGGATGAGGACTTCCTCAATGCCCTGGAAATCGGTATGCCGCCTACCGGCGGAATCGGCTTCGGTATTGACCGGATGTGTATGCTGCTGACGGACAGCACCGCCATTCGGGATGTGCTGCTGTTCCCCACAATGAAACCCTTGAAAGATGTAAAT
>CAZDOQ010000169.1:0-2072 GCA_964507035.1 uncultured Lachnospiraceae bacterium
AAATGCGGCGGTCACCAGCACCGAAGAATAAATAGAATAAATCAGGAGCGGTAGCCGTCCGGATTCATGGACTGCCATCTCCAGGAGTCGGCGCACATCTTCTCTATGCCCCGCTTGGCTTCCCAGCCCAACTCCGCTTTGGCTTTGGAGGGGGCCGCGTAGCAGATAGCAATGTCCCCGGCCCTACGGGGCTTGATCTCATAGGGGATGGGCTTGCCGCAGGCTTTTTCATAGGCTTTCACCACCTGGAGCACGCTGTAGCCCTTGCCAGTGCCCAGATTGTAGATGCTGACGCCCGCTTTATCCTTCAGCTTTTCCACCGCCTTCACATGGCCCACAGCCAGGTCCACTACATGGATGTAATCCCGGACGCCGGTGCCGTCCGGCGTGTCGTAATCGTTTCCGAAGACACCCAGGCAGGCCAGCTTGCCCACCGCCACCTGGGCAATGTAGGGCACCAGGTTGTTGGGAATGCCTTTGGGGTCCTCGCCGATCTTGCCGCTCTCATGGGCGCCGATGGGGTTAAAATACCGAAGCAGAATCACATTCCACTCCGGATCCGCCCGATGCAGGTCCGCGAGAATCTCTTCCAGCATGGCCTTGGTCCGGCCGTAGGGATTGGTGATCTCTCCCTTGGGACAGTCCTCGGTAATGGGCACAAAGGCTGGATTTCCGTAGACTGTAGCAGAAGAGCTAAAGACAATATCCTTCACTCCGTGGCTCCGCATGACATCGCAGAGAATCAGGGTGCCGGTCAGGTTGTTGCAGTAATACTCCAGCGGCTTCTGCACCGACTCTCCCACCGCCTTCAGACCGGCAAAGTGGATCACCGAGTCAATCTGCTCCGCGTCAAAAATCCGGTTCATGGCCTCCCGGTCCAATAAATCCGCCTCATAAAAGGTCACCGGCTTTCCGGTGATCTCTTCCACCCGGTCGATGGCCTTCCGGCTGGAATTGCAGAGGTTATCCACCACCACCACTGAGTACCCTTCGTTCAGCAGTTCTACGCAGGTATGGCTGCCGATATATCCGGCGCCGCCCGTCACTAAGATCGCCATGGGTCTGTTCCTCCTTTACGTTCTGCTGCTTTTAGAATATACCGGTTCGGGCGTTCCGTCAAGGAAAAGTGGGAGGGATTCAGTGCAGTGCGAAACAAAAAGAGACCGGCGTCCGGATCAGTCCTGCCAGTCTCTCTCAAACCCGTTGCCTACCGTCACGCCTTCCCCGGGGAACCGGCCAGACGGATGATCTCCTTGATATCCTCTCGGAGTTTGCCCTCCGCATACTGGGACAGTTTCCAGGCGTGTCCCTGGAAGTCCATGGCACAGCCCTCCTGCAGGTGGCGGAAATAGTCGTAGCGGACCTGGGTGCCAAAGTTGATCTTGGCCACCCCGTACTCTAAGGACTGGCGCACCATATCCTCGTTCATGCCGGTGCAGCCGTGAAGCACAAGGGGAATGTCCGTAAACTTCCGGACTTCCTCCAGCACTTCCAGGTGGATCTCCGGCTCCGTCTTGTAAAACCCGTGGGCGTTTCCAATGCCCACCGCCAGAGAATCCGGCTGGCACAACTTCAGGAAGTACCGGACCTGCTCCGGGTCCGCCAGGTTGGTCCGGTTCAGGTTCACGCCGTTCTCATCCAGGCGGCCGATCTCCCCGATCTCCGCCTCCACGGGAATTCCCTTGGCGTGGCAGTGACCTATTACCAGGTTGGTGTGGGCGGCGTTCTCCTCCACAGTCTGAGCAGAGCCGTCATACATAATGGAAGTAAAGCCAATATCCAGGCACTCCAGACAGTGCTCCACCGTGTCCCCGTGATCCAGGTGGATGGCCACTGGCACGTCCACCTTCTCCGCCATCCACTTGGCGGTTTGGTAAAACCAGTCGTGGCCGGAATAAGCCCCGGTGGACAGGTAGTGGGCCAGGATCACCGGCGCCCGCAGTTCCTGGGCCGCCATACAGACGGCCCGGATAATGTCGTAGGTGCCGCCCTGGGTGTTCACCGCCGCCACCGCATAGTGGCCTTCATAGGCCTTTCGGAGCATCTCCTTTGTGTCAACCAGCATGGCTCTC
>CAZDOQ010000170.1:0-2071 GCA_964507035.1 uncultured Lachnospiraceae bacterium
TTTTACCGGAAATACCGGACGCCGGAGGAAAACAGCTTCATATCCTGCTCGCCGTAGATATTCACCGCCACCGACTTGCCTGCCCGCTCACAGTGGAGCATCTTGCCCAGAACCCGGCCGTCCGGGCTGGTGATGCCCTCCACCGCCAGGTAGGAACCGTTGGAGTTCCACTGGGCGTCCATGGTCACATCCCCGGTAGGGCTGCAATACTGGGTGGCCACCTGGCCGTTCTCAAACAGCTTCCGCATCCACGCTTCCTCCGCCACAAAGCGGCCCTCCCCGTGGGAGGCCGGATTGCAGTAGACGCTGCCCAGTTCCGCGCCGGAAAGCCAAGGGGAGCGGTTGCTGACCACCTTCACATAGTTCATCCGGGAAATGTGCCGGCCAATGGTGTTAAAGGTCAAGGTGGGAGCGTTGGCCGCCTGGGGCACAATCTTGCCGTGGGGCACCAGCCCCAGCTTGACCAGAGCCTGGAAGCCGTTGCAGATGCCAAGGGCCAGGCCGTCCCGCTCCGCCAGCAGCTTCTCCACTTCCTCCTTGATCTTGGCGTTCCGGAAGGCGGTAGCAAAGAATTTGGCCGAACCGTCCGGCTCGTCACCGGCGGAAAAGCCGCCGGGGAAAAAGATGATCTGGGACTGGGAAATGGCCTTGGCAAAGGCCTCCACCGAATCCCGGATGTCCGTCTCCGTCAGGTTCCGCATCACCTGAACAATGGTTCTGGCTCCCGCCGCCTCCATGGCTTTCTGGCTGTCCACCTCGCAGTTGGTTCCCGGGAACACCGGAATAAACACCGTGGGCTGCGCCAGCTTGTGGGTGCAGATGGCCACTGTTCCCTTGCTGTACAGAGGCTGCTCCGCGGATTCATGGGTGGAAGCTGCCTGGGCCGGATACACCGAATCCAGGGTACGGGTCCAGGCTGCCAGTGCCTCCTCCAGGGTCAGGACCGCGTTCCCGTAGACAAACCGGCCGTCCGCCGTCACCTCGCCGATCACCTGCCCCTCTGCCTCCAGGGCTGCCGCCCGGTCTGCCGGCACCTCCGCCACCAGGTTGCCCCAGCCGGGGCCAAAAAATTCTTCCCGGGACACGGAGCCGTCCACCGTCACGCCCAGACCGTTTCCAAAGGCCATCTTGGCCAGCGCTTCCGCCAGGCCATGGCGCTCCACCGCGTAGGCTGAAAGAATGTTCCCCTCTCCGATATCCTCATAGATCTTTCCGTACAGTTCCTCCAGCTGGGCGTAATCCGGCAGGTCCTTCTCATCCCGGCGGATCCGGAACAGCACCAGCTTATTGCCCCCCTGCTTCAGTTCCGGGCTGATCACATGGCGGCTCTCCTCCACATCCACCGCAAAAGAGACCAGAGTGGGCGGCACGTCAATGTCGTTGAAGGACCCGGACATGCTGTCCTTTCCGCCGATGGAAGCCAGTCCCAGCCCTTTCTGGGCCTGGTAAGCGCCCAACAGCGCTGCAAAGGGCTCGCCCCAGCGCTTGGGATCTGCTCCCAGACGCCGGAAATACTCCTGGAAGGTAAAGTGGATCTTCCGCCAGTCGCCGCCTGCAGCCACAATTTTGGCCACTGAGGAGATCACCGCGTAGATGGCCCCGTGGAAGGGGCTCCAGGAGGACAGGTACGGGTCAAAGCCGTAACTCATCATGGTCACCGTGTCCGTCTCCCCGGAGAGCACCGGCAGCTTGGCCACCATGGACTGGGTCTCTGTCATCTGGTACACGCCGCCGTAGGGCATCAGCACGCTGCCCGCGCCGATGGAGGAATCAAACATCTCCACCAGCCCTTTCTGGGAGCAGACGTTCAGATCCGCCAGGGTTTCCAGCCAGGCCTCCCGCACTGGTTTGTCCGCTGCCGGACAACTGGCAAAGGGATTGCCTGCCTTTTGAGCCACCGGCACCTCCGCCTGTGCCTCCTGATGAGCGCCGTTGGTGTCCAGAAATGCCCGGCTGATATTGACGATCTCCCGGCCCCGCCAGTACATGATCAGCCGCTTTTCCTCCATGACCTCTGCCACCACCGTGGCCTCCAGGTTCTCCTCCTGCACATAGCCCATGATCTCCACCA
>CAZDOQ010000171.1:0-2056 GCA_964507035.1 uncultured Lachnospiraceae bacterium
AGATCAAGACTATTTGGATTCAGAAGAAAATCCAGGATTCCCATTATCAGAATTCCTTCCTCGTTGCGCCAGAGTTTAATTCTGTCTTTTACCACAATAATCTTTTTCGGATGGCTTTTCCTCTCTCATCTCGTTCTGAATGCTCCACAACCCCGACATCCACATGAAATCCTCGGACACACAGTTCATTTCATGTCGTAGCGTTCAGCTTTGCTGATCAGGAAAGCATCCAGCAGATACTCCATATATGCTCCAATCGTTTTATTTCGGTTCATTCGTTTTTCTGCTTAATATAAGCGGCAATCCGCCATATGTAAGAAATTTTTTCAAGCGACTCAAACTTCCGCCACCAAAATTCCTCCTTCGGTACGGCGCCGACAAACCGAAGATAGGGGAGAGGTTTTTATAAAAATGGTTATTAAAAGTAATCCGGGAAAAACAGGGGAAAATGCCCGGAAAAAGGGGCGTTTTCCCCTGTTTTGAGGCGAAAACCGGGGAAAGCTTGCAACCCATTTTCTTTTTGAGTATAATACAGATGACCAAGAAAAGAAAGGCTTGCTGCCACCGGTAAAAAGAATTCCGGCGGCGGAAGGAAGGAGGAAATACAGAATGAGTATTCGTGTTGCGATCAACGGCTTTGGGCGTATTGGCCGCCTGGCATTCCGCAAAGTTTTTCAGGATCCGGAGTTTGAGGTGGTGGCCATCAACGACCTGGCCAACCCGGAGATGCTGGCCCACCTTTTGAAGTACGACAGCGTTCAGGGCTGCTATGCCCGGGACCACAAGGTGGAGAGCGATGAGAGCGCCATCACGGTGGACGGCGTGAAGATCCCCATCTATGCCAAGCCCAACCCGGCAGAACTTCCCTGGAAGGAACTGGAGGTGGATATCGTCCTGGAGTGCACCGGTTTCTTTGCCTCCAAGGCCAAATCCCAGGCTCACCTGGAGGCGGGCGCCAAGAAGGTGCTGATCTCCGCTCCGGCGGGCAACGACCTGCCCACCATTGTGTACGGCGTCAACCATGAGACTCTGAGCAAGGATGACCTGATCGTATCCGGCGCCAGCTGCACCACCAACTGCCTGGCTCCCATGGCCAAGGCCCTGAACCAGTACCGGGAGCTGCGTACCGGTTTCATGACCACCATCCACGCCTATACCGGCGATCAGATGATCCTGGACGGCCCGCACCGGAAAGGCGATTTCCGCCGCGCCAGAGCCGGCGCCATCAACATTGTTCCCAACAGCACCGGCGCTGCCAAGGCCATTGGCCTGGTGATCCCGGAGTTGGCCGGCAAGCTGATCGGCTCTGCCCAGCGGGTGCCGGTGGCCTCCGGTTCCATCACCATCCTGGATGCCACCCTGAAGGATGAGACCGAAAGCGTCAGCGTAGAGGGCATCAATGCGGCCATGAAGGCGGCGGCCAACGAGTCCTTTGGCTACACGGAGGAGGAACTGGTTTCCAGCGATATCATTGGCATGAGTTTTGGCTCCCTGTTTGACGCCACCCAGACCCTGGCCCAGAGATGCGGCACTAAGATCTACGAGGTGAGAGTGGTGTCCTGGTATGACAACGAGATGAGTTATACCAGCCAGCTGGTCCGGACCCTGAAGCATATGGCTACCCTGCAGTAAAACGTCCTGTGTTTTATCATCGGATAAAAGCTGCCGCCTGGCAGGAAGAAGAGGAACCCCCTTTCTCCTCTGCCAGGCGGCAGCTTTTTTGAATTGTCCGTGGTATCGCGTTTTTTCCAGCCGTCGCCAGATGGAGCGGCATCCATGCAGGATCTTCCGGCGCCTTACCGGTGGTAGAGCCGGTTGGTCTGATGCTTGGGCTCGCAGGTGAGCCGGACCCCCAGCTTGTGGAAGGTGTTCTTGTCTACTTGGGAGAGGATTACCGTGGAGTGGGCCTCGCAGCCAGCCAGACCTTTTAGCTGCTCCATGGCCTTCTTGGCCTGAGGGTCGGAGACGGCGCAGATGGACAGGGCCAGCAGCACCTCGTCTGTGTGGAGCCGGGGATTGTGGTTCCCCAGATGGTTGACCTTCAGATCCTGGATGG
>CAZDOQ010000172.1:0-2018 GCA_964507035.1 uncultured Lachnospiraceae bacterium
CCGTCTCCCCGGTGACCAGTCCCACGGAGATGCCGGCCACCATCCGCTTGATGGGAACGCCCGCCGCCATCAGAGACAGTGTGGAAGCGCAGACGCTGGCCTGGGAGGTGGATCCGTTGGACTCCAGAGTCTCCGACACGGCCCGGATGGCGTAGGGGAACTCCTCCTCGCTGGGCAGCACCGGCACCAGCGCTCTCTCCGCCAGGGCGCCGTGGCCGATCTCCCGGCGTCCCGGTCCCCGGGAGGACTTGGTCTCACCCACCGACCAGGACGGGAAATTGTAGTGGTGCATATACCGCTTGCTGGTCTCCGACTCATCCAGTCCGTCCACCTTCTGGGCAGAAGACATGGGTGCCAGGGTCACAGCGGTGAGAATCTGGGTCTGTCCCCGCTGGAACATACCGGACCCATGGACCCGGGGCAGGATGTCAATCTCCGCGCGAAGCGGGCGGATCTCCTTGCTCTGCCGGCCATCAGGACGCCTGTGATCCTTCAGGATCATCTTGCGCACCGTCACCTTCTGGAATTTATACACCGCATCGTCAATGGCATCCAGCCACTCTGGATGCTCTTCCTGGTAGCGCCCGGCAAGTTTTTCTTTGATCTGGCGGATATTCTCCTCCCGGACCTGCTTTTCATCCGTGAATACCGCTTCCTCCATGGCCTCCGGCGTGATGAAGGAAACCATATCCTCCCACAGGTCGTCCGGGGTGGTCACATGGATGTAATCATGCTTGGGCTTTCCGCACTCATCCACAATCTTCTGAATAAAGGCAATGACCTCTTTGTTCACCTCATGGGCCGCAAAGATAGCCTCCAGCATCTTGTCCTCCGGCACCTCGTTGGCTCCCGCCTCGATCATGATGATCTTTTCCGCGGTGGAGGCCACCGTCAGAGCCAGGCCGGAAACGTTTTTCTGGTCCGTGGTAGGGTTGAACACCAGTTCTCCGTCCACCAGTCCTACCATGGTGGCCGCAATGGGGCCGGCAAAGGGGATGTCCGAGATGGAGGTGGCAATGGAGGAACCCAGCATGGCCACCACGTCCGGATTGCAATCCGGATCCACGCTCATGACCAGGTTGCTCACCGTCACATCATTCCGGTAGTCCTTGGGAAACAGGGGCCGCATGGGCCGGTCAATCACCCGGGAAGTCAGCACCGCATGCTCGCTGGCCTTTCCCTCTCTCTTGTTGAATCCGCCGGGGATCTTTCCCACGGCGTACATCTTTTCCTCATACTCCACGCTGAGGGGAAAGAAGTCGATACCGTCCCGTGGCTTCTCCGAAGCGGTGGCAGTGGACAGGACCACTGTGTCCCCATAACGCATGAATGCGGCGCCGTTGGCCTGGGCCGCTACCCGGCCGATTTCCACAGTCAGGGTCCGGCCTGCCAGCTCCATACTGTAACTCTTGTACATATCTTGCTTCTCCTTTTCTTCCCTGTCCGGAAAGAAACATCGAAACTACTGAAAAATCCGCAAAGGATGCAGCCTTTTCAGTGGTCTCGAGGTTCTCTCCTCCGGCAGGAATTCTTCTGACACAAGGGAATGGGGGAGGTTCCTTTCCCCCTCACATTGGCGCGAAAAAAGCCAGGGTGGATATGCTTCCACCCTAGCCGGCGCCCAATTACTTGCGGATTCCCAGACGCTCGATGAGGCTGCGGTATCCCTCGATATCATTTCTCTTCAGATAATCCAGAAGACCCCGTCTTTGACCTACCATCTTCAGCAGCCCCCGGCGGGAGTGGTGATCCTTGGGATGATCCTTCAGATGAGCCGTCAGTTCATTGATCCGCTCGGTGAGCAGCGCCACCTGCACTTCCGGAGAACCGGTGTCTTCCGGCTTTCTACCGTAAGCCGCAATAATTTCCGCTTTCTTTTCCTTTGAAATCATGTAGATTTCCTCCTTTTTTCTTCTCACCGTCTGCTAAGCCCTGGCCGGAGAATCCGAGGGCCTGGCCGCGGCGTCATACAGAGAATAGTATAGCATACCGGTGAAATGTTGTAAACCTCTTTTCCG
>CAZDOQ010000173.1:0-2004 GCA_964507035.1 uncultured Lachnospiraceae bacterium
TTGTCCAGATAGACGATGCACATGAGGTAGTGGTTCTGGGATTCATCCAGAGCCTGGACGCTGACGTTGGTGCCGGGGGTGACAATCCGGACCACATCCCGCTTCACCAACCCTTTGGCATGCTTCGGGTCCTCCATCTGCTCCGCAATTGCCACCTTGTAGCCCTTCTCCACCAGCCGGGTCAGATAGGACTCCACCGCGTGGTAGGGCACCCCGCACATGGGCGCCCGCTCCGGCAGGCCGCAATCCTTGCCGGTGAGGGTCAGCTCCAGTTCCCGGGAGACCGTCTCCGCGTCCTCAAAGAACATCTCATAAAAGTCTCCCAGGCGGTAAAACAAAATACAATCCGGGTTCTGAGCCTTGGTCTCCAGATAGTGCTGCATCATTGGTGAAAGCATTTACTCTTCCATCCTTCCCATATAGTAAAAGCCCTTGGCCTCAGTGAGGCGCACCGGCACCAGCTTCCCAATCAGGGATGTGTCTCCAGGGAAATGGACCATCCGGTTGTTGCCAAGGCGTCCGGTGACCAGGGAGGCGTCGTGATCGTCTATCCCCTCCACCAAAGCTTCCTGTCTGGTGCCCGTGTCCTTGCCGCACAGTTCCCCGGCAATCCGCTGGACCTCCGCCAGCAGTCGCTGCAGCCGCTCCTGGGCCACCGGCTGGGGCACCTGGTTCTCCATGGCTGCCGCCGGGGTGCCGGTGCGCTTGGAATAAATAAAGGTAAAGGCGCTGTCATACCGGACCCGCCGCACCACGTCCAAGGTTTCCAAAAAATCTTCCTCCGTCTCCCCCGGAAAGCCCACAATGATGTCCGTGGTCAGGGCGATGTCCGGCATGGCCGTCTTGATCTTATCCGCCAGAGCCAGATACTGCTCTTTGGTGTAGCGCCGGTTCATCTGCTGCAAAATCCGGGTGCTGCCGGACTGGAGCGGCAGGTGCAGATGGCGGCAGATCTTCCGGGACTTTGCCATGACCTGGATCAGTTCGTCGGACAAATCCTTGGGGTGGGATGTCATAAAGCGGATGCGCCGGATGCCGGACACCTGCTCCACCTGCTCCAAAAGTCTGGCAAAGGAAATGGGCTCCGCCAGGTTCTTGCCGTAGGAGTTGACGTTCTGTCCCAGGAGCATTACCTCCAGGACCCCGTCTTCTGAAAGCCTTGTCACCTCACGGAGGACCTCTTCCGGTTTCCGGCTCCGCTCCCGGCCCCGGACGTAGGGAACAATACAGTAGCTGCAGAAATTATTGCAGCCGAACATGATGTTGACCCCGGATTTAAAGGAATATTTCCGGACCACCGGCAGATCCTCCACAATCTGGTCCGTGTCCTGCCAGATGTCAATCACCTGCTTCTCCCCGGCAAGCCGCCGGTACAAAAGTTCTGCCAGCCTAAAAATATTGTGAGTGCCAAAGATGATGTCCACAAACCGGTAGCTGGTCCAAATCTTCTCTACCACCGCCCCTTCTTGCATCATACAGCCGCAGAGGGCAATAATCTTCTCCGGGTGCTGCTTTTTCATGCTGCCCAGCACTCCCAGGCGGCCGTAGACCCGGAGGTTGGCATGCTCCCGGACCGTGCAGGTGTTGTAGAGGACAAAATCCGCTTCCTCGCTGTCCGTCTCCTGAAAGCCGATCTCCCGGAGAATGCCCAAAAGTTTTTCCGAGTCCCGGGCGTTCATCTGACACCCAAAGGTAACACAACAAAACCTGATGGGACGCCCCAGTTCTTCGCTTTTCTTTTTAACTATTTTTCTGCACTGTTCTATGAAATAATATTGCCGTTCCGGCTCAGTATCTGGTGCATTTTTGAGAATTTCGTTATACTCTTCACTATGTTCTTCTTTATCTTTCTGATATGTCATCTCCTGGATACGCTCCTTTGGACATTTTAAATAGGCATCTAACGTACCTAACCAAGTCCCATCATTATTTTTTACCAGTGTAAAAGCGGAGCACCCTGATTTGCAAGGTGCTCCGCAACACAGTTCTAAAAACAGTATAACA
>CAZDOQ010000174.1:0-1988 GCA_964507035.1 uncultured Lachnospiraceae bacterium
AACAGAATGCAGCAGATTTATCTGGTGGGGATAATTCTGCGGAAACTCAAGAAGGAATTTTCTGGTTGACAAGTCTGGCGTCTCGTGATAAGATACCAGTTGTGCCGGTTCGGTATAGTGCCGGCGCTTTGGAGACCTGACATGGTGGGTGTGGCACAGTTGGTTAGCGCGCCAGATTGTGGCTCTGGAGGTCGTGGGTTCGAGTCCCACCTCCCACCTTATTGGGCTATCGCCAAGCGGTAAGGCACAGGACTTTGACTCCTGCATGCGTTGGTTCGAATCCAACTAGCCCAGCTCGGTAATAGCTGCGGGGGCGATTAGCTCAGTCGGTAGAGCACTTGACTTTTAATCAAGTTGTCGGGGGTTCGAATCCCCCATCGCTCATTTTAATCCACGTGAAAACGTGGTTTTTTCTTTTGTGGATGAATATGAAGTCATCCGGATGCTGGCCCGGGCCGATGCGGGCATGTCCCTGCTGCAAAAAAAGAAAAAGCGAGGAATGGAACAATGAGTGAAGCATGTAGTCATGACTGCGGTTCCTGCGGAAGCGACTGCGCAGAACGCCGGAGCCCCAAGAGTTTTCTGGAAAAGCCCCATGAGTTGTCTCGCATCCGCCACGTGATTGCGGTGGTCAGCGGCAAAGGCGGCGTGGGCAAATCTCTGGTTACATCCATGATGGCGGTGCTGATGCAGCGGAAGGGCTACCATGCGGCGGTGCTGGACGCGGATATCACCGGTCCTTCCATCCCCACCACCTTTGGCGTTCACACCCGGGCCATGGCGGGCCCCACCGGCATGTTCCCGGCGCCAAGCAAGACCGGCGTGGAGATTATGTCTCTGAATCTGCTGCTGGACCATGACACAGACCCGGTGGTGTGGCGGGGGCCCATGATCGCCGGCGCGGTGAAGCAGTTCTGGACGGATGTGATCTGGTCCGATGTGGATTATATGTTTGTGGATATGCCGCCGGGAACCGGAGACGTACCGCTGACGGTCTTCCAGTCCATTCCGGTGGACGGTATTCTGGTGGTGGCGTCTCCCCAGGAGTTGGTCTCCGTGATTGTGGAGAAGGCGGTGCGCATGGCAGAGATGATGCGGATTCCAGTGTTGGGACTGGTGGAGAACATGTCCTATTTCCAATGTCCCAACTGTGGGGAGAAGCATAAGATTTTTGGGGACAGTCGCATAGAGGAGGCGGCGGTCCGCTACGGCATTGGCAACGTGGCCAAGCTGCCCATAGACCCGAATCTGGCAAAACTTTGTGACGAGGGCTGCATAGAAGAGTTTGAAGGCGAATGGCTGGATCATTTGGCCGGTCATTTGGAGTATCTGGGACAGGGGGCCAAGGAGGAAGAACAATGAAGGTTGCGGTGACCTATGAAAATGGCCAGGTGTTTCAGCATTTTGGCCACACAGAACAGTTCAAGGTGTATGAGGTGGAATACGGTAAGGTGGTATCTTCCCAGGTGATCGGTACCGAGGGCCATGGACACGGCGCCCTGGCCGGTTTTCTGGCCGGAAAAGGCGTTGCTTCCCTGATCTGCGGCGGATTGGGCGGTGGACGCGCTGTTGGCAGGCAACCTGCAGTATAACCCAGACATCCCCTGCCAGCATCACCACCATGAGCACGGGGAAGCCTGCGGCCATCACGGCCATGGAGGAGGGGACCAGCACCGCAGCTGCCATTCCTGATTCTGCCGTTTGAGGTTCCCGGCCCTTGGCGGAACCGGTTTCCATGAAAAAAAGTCATCCGCTTTGGCCCCTCAGGGTTGTAGGCGGATGACTTTTCTATTTGGGTGAGAGTCAACACAGGGGCACGAGTGGAGCGTGTCCTTCTTATCCCGGCGGAAAGAGCGCAGCCCGGCTAATCCCTGGGAAAAGGTTCTTCCCCTTATTCCGTTCTTTCCGGATTCGCTGGCCCACCAGCTGGGGCGGATCCGATGTGAAATGCGCCTTTTCCATGCCAACTCCTTTTTATGACAGGTTAT
>CAZDOQ010000175.1:0-1980 GCA_964507035.1 uncultured Lachnospiraceae bacterium
CCCATCAAGCGGATGGTGGCCGGCATCTCCGTGGGACTGGTCACCGGGGAGACGGATGACGACTATATTGTGCTCACGGATATCCAGGGCCTGGAGGACTTCTTTGGGGATATGGACTTTAAGGTGGCCGGCACCCACAAGGGCATCACGGCCATTCAGATGGATATCAAGATCCACGGTCTTACGGAGGCCATTATCCGGGAGGCCATTGCCCGGACCAAGGAGGCCAGAACCTATATCTTGGATCAGGTGATGGCGCCGGTGATCTCTGAGCCTCGGGAGGAAGTGAGCAAATACGCTCCCAAGATCCGCCAGATTATGATCAATCCGGAGAAGATCGGTGATGTCATCGGCAAGCAGGGCAAGGTGATCAACAAGATCATTGAGGAGACCGGCGTTCAGATTGATATTGAGGACGACGGCAGCGTGGCGATCTGCGGTACCGACGCCGGTATGATCGACAAGGCTGTGAAGATCATTGAGACCATTGTTAACGATGTGGAGCCGGGCCAGATTTTCACTGGCAAGGTGGTACGCATCATCAACATCGGCGCCTTTGTGGAGTTGGCTCCCGGCAAGGACGGCATGATCCACATTTCCAAGCTGGCCAACCGGCGGGTGGCCAAGGTGGAAGACGTGGTGAAGGTGGGAGATGATGTGACGGTCAAGGTCTTGGAAGTGGACAAGATGGGCCGCATCAACCTGTCCATGCGGGATGTGGAACAGAAGAAACGCTGACCGCATCATAACGGAACCATAGAACAGGGATCATAGAATGGAAAGAGAGCTCTCGCTTCGGCGGGAGCTCGTTTTGGAAAGCAGGGGCACATAAAACAGAGACGGCGGGAACTAAGACAGCGGGATGAAGGACAGCAGGCTTTAAGCCGTTCCGTCACGGGCTAAGAGGATCCGCTCCTGCTCCGCGGAATAATAGTATACCTCGTCAGACAGCCATTCCTCCGGTGTTACCGCGGCCACATTGATTTCCATCAGCATTTCTTTCAGGTTCTGGGGCGCCACCCCGGCGGTCTCCGGGATCAGGATGGCTTCATGGATGCTGCTGGGCAGAATAAAGAAACCGCACTGGTGCTGCTTGGCAAAGGATTTTAACAGGTCTTCCCGGAGCAGGTTGGCGCCCCCCAGATAGCGGCGGGAGTTGGTGAGAACATACATGGGCAGCTGGGACGGTTCGCCGCACAGATCCTGGATCAGAGACGGCGCATCCGGCGCGTCCTTCCAGGGAAATTCTGCCACTTCCTCCCGAACCACCTGGCAGATCAGGGTGTCCAGGGGAAGCAGCACCGGCGGCAGGATCCGTTCCGCATTCTGGAAGGCGTCCATCTGAAGGTTCTCCGGGGAGATGCCCCACATGGCCAGGTGACGGGTGTAGATGGGGGAGGAAGCGGCGGGCTGTCCCGGCGAAAAGAAACACAGGCAGGATACCACTGCCAGATCCAAAAAGGTCTGGTAGGGAAGTTGCTCCAGCAGTTCCCGGTTCCGCTCCCGGTGGATCAGCTTGGGGGCCAGATAGGGCCGGGCGTGGGAGTAAGAGAGAACGTGGGAGAAATCCCATGGTTGTTGGGGCGGCTGGGTCTGGCAAAAGGAGAGGATTTCCTGCAGCAGTTCTTCTCGGGATTCCCCGTTTTGGTATCGTTTCCAGTATTCGGAGAAAGAGAGGGAGGGGCAAATTGGTTCTCCCTGGGAGAGGATGCAGAGGGTGTCTGTGTGGATGCCGTTGTTTTTGGATTGGCGGCGCAGAGAGATTTCGGCTTTTCCGGCGAAAAAAACGCGCAGCTGGTCCAGAAAGTAGTGGAGTAATTCTTCGTATCCCATAAGTTGACCTCCTGAAATAAAATAATCCCAGGTAGAGGCTGTGTGTGGGCGGGATTTTGGAAGAGATAAGAGAAATATGCAATTGTACTATAATTATAAATTTTAGATGGAGGATTGTCAAGCGAAAAATGCTGGACCCGTCCCCAA
>CAZDOQ010000176.1:0-1943 GCA_964507035.1 uncultured Lachnospiraceae bacterium
GGAAGGGTGGAATTTACTTTTGCAATCGGCTGGGATAATTCTGCGGAAACTCAAGGGAATATTATACTTGACAGGCACCGAAAAAAAGATTAAAATTTATATGTTGTATGGGTATTGTGTGAATTACCAGCCGGAGTGGTCCGGCAATATGTACAATGAAAATTGAATAAGGAGGTGCTCCTGTGACAGAAATCATCATTTCCGTGCTGATTACTCTGGTCATTGCGGCTCCTGTTTCCTGGTTTCTGGCGATCTCATACCGGAAGGGCGTGTATGAGAAGAAGATCGGTGCGGCGGAGGAAAAGGCTCGTGAGATCATTGACGAGTCCCTGAAGGTGGCGGAAACCAAGAAGCGTGAAGCTCTCCTGGAGGCGAAGGAAGAATCCCTGAAGACAAAGAATGACCTGGAGCGAGAATGCCGGGAACGCCGCGCAGAAATGCAGCGCATGGAACGCCGGCTTCAGAACAAGGAAGAAAACTTGGACAAGAAGATGGAGACGTTAGAGCGCAGAGAGAACAGCTATGCGGCAAAGGAAGAAAACTTGAACAAGAAGAACGCTGAGGCGGAGGCGTTGCTGGAGAAGGAAAAGCTGGAACTGGAGCGAATTTCTGGACTTACCTCCGAACAAGCAAAGACCTACCTGTTGCAAACTGTTGAAGAAGACGTAAAGCATGACACTGCGAAAATGATCAAGGAGATGGAAGCAAAGGCCAAGGAAGAGGCGAACAAGAAAGCGCGGGAATACCTGATTAACGCCATTCAGAAGTGCGCCGCCGATCATGTAGCCGAGACTACCATCTCTGTGGTACAGCTCCCCAGCGATGAGATGAAAGGAAGAATCATCGGTCGTGAGGGGCGAAATATCCGCACGTTGGAAACCCTTACCGGTGTGGACCTGATTATTGACGATACGCCGGAAGCCGTTATTCTGTCTGGCTTTGACCCCATGAGACGGGAGATTGCCAAGATCGCCCTGGAGAAACTGATCCTGGACGGTCGGATTCACCCTGCCAGAATTGAGGAGATGGTGGAAAAAGCGCAGAAAGAAGTGGAGACTATGATCCGCGAGGAAGGCGAAGCGGCGACTCTGGAAGTGGGAATTCATGGGATCCATCCCGAGTTGGTACGCCTGCTGGGCAAAATGCGGTTCCGCACCAGCTATGGGCAGAGTGCCCTGAAACATTCCATAGAGGTGGCGCATCTTTCCGGATTATTGGCCGGGGAGATGGGACTGGACGTACGGCTGGCCAAGCGTGCCGGCCTGCTTCACGACATTGGCAAGAGCCTGGACCACGAGATGGAAGGCTCCCACATTCAGATCGGTGCAGATCTCTGTAGAAAATACAAGGAATCTGCGGTGGTCATCAATGCGGTGGAGTCCCACCATGGGGACGTAGAGCCCACCAGTTTGATCGCGTGCATCGTGCAGGCGGCGGATACCATTTCGGCGGCCCGTCCCGGCGCAAGACGCGAAACGCTGGAAACATATACCAACAGGTTGAAACAGTTAGAGGAGATTACCAATTCCTTCAAGGGAGTGGAGAAGTCTTTTGCAATTCAGGCAGGAAGAGAAGTTCGCGTCATGGTCATTCCGGATCAGGTCAGCGACGACGACATGGTGTTGCTGGCGAGAAATATCTCCAAGCAGATCGAGGCGGAGTTGGAGTATCCGGGACAGATCAAGGTCAATGTGATCCGAGAGTCCCGTGTGACGGATTACGCCAAATAGCGGCAAGACCAAACCAAGAAAAGAAGCAAACGCAAACAGAAACGGCAAGAAAGACCCCTGTGGCTGGCAACATCCCGGGGGTTTTTTCATGCGGCAGGAAACCATTGTGGTGGGGGCGGCCATCCATTTTTACCTGACCTTTGTGAATCCCGTGGGCTTCAACGGAATGCTGGTGGCGCTACCGGTGGCCAAGGGGGCAATGGGCCAAAACAA
>CAZDOQ010000177.1:0-1931 GCA_964507035.1 uncultured Lachnospiraceae bacterium
AGGGTCACGCCGGCTTTCTGGCACATCTCCACGGCAGCCGGGTCCCAGATGGAGGACTGTACCTCTCCAATATGGGCTTTCCCCAGCAGCAGCATACACAGCCGGGACTGGCCAATTCCGCCGCCCATGGTAAGCGGCAACTCTCCGGCAAGCAGCAGCCGGTGGAAGGGCAGTTCCCGCCGGTTGTCACAGTGAGCCAGGGTCAGCTGACGGTCCAAAGACTCCGGGTCCACCCGGATGCCCATGGAGGAAACCTCCAGCGCTATATCCAACACCGGATGATAAAACAGAAGGTCGCCGTTTAAGCGCCAGTCGTCATAATCCGGCGCCCGGCCGTCATGGGGCTTTCCGGACCGCAGCGCGTCTCCGATCTCCGTGATAAATACGGTGCCGTGCTCTCTCACAAACCGGTTCTCCCGCTCCGAAGGGGTAAGTTCCGGCCACCGGTCCTCCAGTTCCTGGGAGGAGACGAAGGTTACTTCCCGCTTCAGTTCTGTGTCAATCTGGCGGAACCGGACCCGCAGGGAATCCAGAGTATGGCAGATGCAGGTGACAATGGCCTGCACCGTCTCCTTCAGGTATTCCATGGTCCGGTCCTCCCGGCTGATCACTTTTTCCCAGTCCCACTGGTCCACGTAGATGGAATGGATATTGTCCAACTCCTCATCCTGCCGGATGGCGTTCATATCCGTATAAAGGCCTTTGCCTGTGTAAAATTCATAGCGGTACAGAGCCATCCGCTTCCACTTTGCCAGGGAGTGGACTACCTGGGCCTCCACGCCGGTGGCCGGAGCCCAAAAACTCACGGGCCGTTCCACACCGTTCAGATCATCATTGAGTCCGCTCTTGGCATCTACAAACAGCGGAGCGGAGACCCGCTTCAGATGAAGAGCCTGTTCCAGGCTGGCCGGAAAATCCCGATGGATCAGGGCAATGGCGGCCTGGGTATCATATAAATTCAACTTGGATTGGTAATGTTCCGGAATATAAGACTGCATTTCCTCCTCCTTGCGCTGCCGCGCCGCGGCTTTTGCCGCCCTCCCGGGCCCGAATGGGGCATTCTGGAAGACCGACGCTATCAGTGTAACACAGATTCTGTTCCTTTACAATGATTCTTTGTGCCGTTTCCGGAAAATCCAGTGGACAGCCCCGCACAAAAGCACCCCTGCGGCGCATCCCAGAGAGTCGATCCCCACATCGGTCCACAGACCGGCGCGCCCCGGCACGAACAGCTGGTGAAACTCGTCTGTGCAGGCGTAGAGAAAACCGATTCCCCAGGCCAAAAGCCACGCCGCGCCTCCGCCGGTCCGCCTCCGCGCCCAGCCATAGCTGGTGACACCCAAAAACAGATAGATGGTAAAATGTCCCCACTTCCGGATGGGGAGAATCTCCAGCATGGGCGTTTCCTCCAGAATCCACCGGACCGGCGGGATCCCCAGGAGGAACCGCAGAAAGCCGCTGCTCACCTGGCTGGATTCGTCTCCCGACTGAGCGGAGAACAAAAAGATGCCGGTCATCACCAACACCATGGCGCCCAGCCAAATCCAGTCTGCTTTTTCCCACTTTTTCTTCATACCCTATCCTCTGTTTTTGCAATCCGGCCCAGGACCTTTTTGCGCATGTTTGACGGCCCCTGCAGCGGGCCTTTGATTAAGAAAAAAGCAGCAACTCCCGTTGGGAAATTGCTGCTCCGTTGACAGCGCGAGACGGGATTCGAACCCGCGGCCCCCACCTTGGCAAGGTGGTGCTCCACCCCTGAGCCACTCGCGCACGGCCTGTTTGGCAGGCACGTGTTATCATACCGGAAAAAGGAGCGTTTGTCAACACTTTTTTCCAAAATTCTCCGTTTTGAAAATTTTGAAAATTTGAAAATTTGAAGCCGATTGCAAAAGTAAATTCCACCCTTCCTGCTTTAGGTGTGGAATTTATTT
>CAZDOQ010000178.1:0-1912 GCA_964507035.1 uncultured Lachnospiraceae bacterium
GTCCACGGCGGCGGCAAGGACATCAGCAAGTGGGTGGAGCGCTCCGGCATGGAGCCACGGTTTGTCAACGGCCTGCGGGTGACGGATGCGGCCACCATGGAGATCGCGGAGATGGTCCTGAACCGGGTGAATAAGGGTCTGGTCCAGAAGGTGGAGGCCCTGGGGGTCCACGCCGTGGGCATCAGCGGCAAGGACGGCGGCCTGCTGAAAGTGAAAAAGCGCTGTTCCGGCGGGGAGGACATTGGCTTTGTGGGGGAGATCACCCAGGTGAATCCCAAGATCATTCTGGATCTGCTGGAGAAAGATTTTCTGCCCATTGTCTGCCCCATCGGCTTTGACGGGAACTTTGATTCCTACAATATCAACGCGGATGATGCGGCCTGCGCGGTGGCGGCGGCCCTGCACGCCAACAAGCTGGCCTTCCTCACGGACACGGAAGGGGTCTACCGGGATTTCTCGGACAAGAGCACTTTTATCCACTCCATGGAGGTCCACGAGGCGGAGGAGTTCATTGCCTCCGGCGGCGCCAGCGGCGGCATGATCCCCAAGCTGCAAAACTGCATCCATGCTCTGCGGGAGGGCGTGGCCCGGGTTCACATTTTGGACGGGCGGCTGCCCCACAGCCTGCTGTTGGAATTCTTCACCAACAAAGGAATTGGCACCGTAATCATTAATGATAAGGAGAGCAAATAAATGACCAAACAGGAAGTGATGGAGCAGGGGGAGAAGTACCTCCTGCACACCTATAACCGGTATCCCCTGGTGCTGGACCACGGCCAGGGCGTATACCTGCATGACAACGAGGGGAAAAAATATCTGGATTTCTGCGCCGGCATTGCGGTGTTTGCCCTGGGCTACAACAACCCGGAGTTCAATGCGGCGGTGAAGAATCAGGTGGATAAGCTGATCCACTGCTCCAACTATTTCTACAACGAACCGGCGGCGGAAGCGGCCAAAAAGCTGGTGGAGGCCTCCGGTATGAAGAAGGTGTTCTTCACCAACAGCGGCGCCGAGGCCATTGAAGGTGCTCTGAAGACGGCGCTGCGATATGCCTATGACCGGGATGGGAAAAACGGCCATGAGATCATTGCCATGCGCCACTCTTTCCACGGCCGCAGCCTGGGCGCTCTGTCCGTCACCGGCAACGACCACTATCAGGAGCCTTTCCGTCCCTTAATTTCCGGCATCCGCTTTGCGGACTTCAATGACCTGGAGAGCGTCAAGGCCCAGGTGACGGAGAAAACCTGCGCTATCATCCTGGAGCCGGTCCAGGGGGAGGGCGGCATTTATCCCGCCGCCGGAGAATTCCTCACCGGCGTCCGGAAGCTGTGCGATGAGAAGGATATTCTGCTGATCTTTGACGAGATCCAGTGCGGCATGGGCCGCACCGGCGCCATGTTTGCCTGCCAGCGTTACGGGGTGCTGCCGGATGTGATGACCGTGGCCAAGGCCCTGGGCGGCGGCGTTCCGGTGGGTGCCTTCCTGTGCAATGAGAAGGCCGAATCCTTAAAACCCGGGGACCATGGTACCACTTACGGAGGCAATCCCCTGGTGGGGGTGGCGGCCAGCAAGGTGCTGGATTTGTACCAGTCCCTCCATATCCTGGAGAATGTCCGGAAAGTGGGAGCATACCTGGGAGAGAAGCTGGACCAGCTGGCCCAGAAGTACCCGAAGATTGTGGAGCACCGGGGCGTCGGCCTGATTCACGGACTGGAGTTTACAGAGCCGGTGGGAGACATCATTCTGGAGTGCCAGAAGAGAGGCCTGATCCTTATCAACGCCGGAGCCAATATTCTGCGGTTTGTGCCGCCTCTTGTGATCACCGAACAGGACGTGGACGATATGCTGGCCATCCTGGAGCCGGTGCTGCAGGAAATGGCGTAAAAGATTGAAATGGCTGTAAAAGACTAAA
>CAZDOQ010000179.1:0-1892 GCA_964507035.1 uncultured Lachnospiraceae bacterium
AGGGCTTGGCGTTTCCACCGCCTATAACCTGGACGGAGGCGGATCTTCCACCATGTATTTCAACGGCGAAGTCATCAACCAGCCAACGACAAATGGACGGAGCATCCGCGAAAGGAGTGTGAGCGACATTGTTTATATCGGGTATTGATCCCTCTCGCAAAGGAATGGCCAAAACAGCTTTCGCCTATTTGTGGATCGCGCTTTTCTGCGCGCTGTTTGGCGCCGTGTATGAGAGTTTCAGCCACGAGGTGTACTCTTATTACATGCTCTATGCCTTTGCGTTCCCCCTGGCCGGCGGCGCGCTGCCGTTCTTTTCCCTGACACTTTTCGCCCTTCCGGTTCCGGGCCGGCTTCCCTTGAACCTTTATCACGCCGGGATTGCCGCCTGGACCGTGGGCTGTATCCTGCAGGGCGTTCTTGCCATTTACGGCACTTCCAACCGGCTGATTTTCCTCTACTGGATTGTGGGTACCATATTCTGTTTTCTGGGAATCATGCTCTATCTTCTCCAAACCATCCGGACGCGTTTTCTCACGCGCGGAAAGGAACCGTATGACATTTGAAGCGTATTACCAGGACTCCTACTCCGCGTTAAAGCAGCTGGAGCAGGGACTGATGGAACTTTTAAAAGAATATCCCGGCCTGGAGGGGGACGGGCAAATACAGCCCGTTTTATACCTTCAATCCCGGATCAAACGCCCGGAAAGCATGATCCAGAAGCTGAAGCGGCAGCACCTTCCCACAGACGCGGCCACCGCGTTGAAAAAAACGCGCGACGCGGTGGGCATACGCGTCATTTGTTCTTTTGTGAACGATGTATACGAAGTGGCGGAATGGCTCCGGGACAGGCCGGAACTGCGGATTCTGGAAGAAAAAGATTATATTGCCTATCCCAAACCAAACGGGTACCGCAGTCTGCATCTGATCGTCCAGATGACCCAGGCCGCCCCAAAACCGGCGGCGGAAATCCAGCTGCGGACAATCGCCCTGGACTTTTGGGCAGCGCTGGAACACCAGCTGAAATACAAGCGCCATATCCCGCATGAAAAGACCATCCGGGACGAATTAAAGCGCTGCGCGGACGAGATTTCCTCGTTGGATTTATCCATGCAGACTTTGCGGGATCTCATCCGCGGCGCGGAATCCTGGAAGGGATAAGTGCTCATTCTTTTTCACGTGCTTTCTTACCGCAAGACCTTCCTTTATCCTTCATTTTCATTTCTCCCTCGTACTGGCGTCCGCTTCCGCGGTTTCTTGGTTTCGCTTGCCTATTCCACCCGGTCGCACCGCACCGTGACCCGGCTCTGGCCGCCGTAGGTGCAGGTGAACAGGGTCAGGTCATACCCGCTGTCGGTCATCTCCTCTACCGCCGTGGGGTTCAGAGTATCTACTTCCACCACCTCATAGGCGGCGGTTACCCCGTCCATGTCGGTGAAGTACACCGCGTCCCCCGGCGTCAGGTTCTTAATAGGGCCAAAATGCCGGGTATAGTTATGGGCGGCGATGACCAGATCGTTTGTTTTCGTGGAGCCGTAGTACCGGCAGGGGGCAATCTTCAGCTGAGGATAGCTCCAGTCACTCATCACCGGAAGCTCCAGTCCCAGAGTGGGTATGGAGACATAGCCGATATAGAGATAGCCGTCGATCTCCACCTCCGTCATCTCCGTGCCGTAGGGATCGGCGGCGGATTCGCCGTCCGCGCCATCCCCGCCGTTCTGTTCTTTCAGCAAAGGCAGGATTTCTTCCACGGAGGCCCCGGCCCGGCTGTCTTCCCAGCGGTTCCAGAAAAAGAGGGACAGAGCCGCCCCCAGCAGCACTGTCCCCAGAATCATGCAGACCGTCCCCAGCTTACGCCGCATGGGACTTCCTCCGGCTTCCGAAGTGCAGCCCCC
>CAZDOQ010000180.1:0-1881 GCA_964507035.1 uncultured Lachnospiraceae bacterium
TCCCTAGTACCGGCAGGGCACCGGGGCGTCTAAGGCCATCCCCTCCGGCCAAACCCGGCAGTCCCGGGCCAGCACCTGGACTCCTGCCGCAGCCGCCTCCCGGACCGCTTCCCCAAAGGCCGGATGGGTCTGCCAGTTGGGCTCCCAGCGCACCACCCCTTTCATCTGGATGACAAAGAGCAGGTAGGCCTCATATCCCGCCTCCACCGCCCGGATCAGATGGTGCACGTGGCGGACGCCCCGCTCCGTGGGGGCGTCCGGAAACCGGGCCACCCCGCCTTCCTCCAGGGTGACGCCCTTGACCTCCAGAAACGCCCGCCGCTCCCCCTCTCCCTCCAGGTAGAAATCAAACCGGGAATCCTCAAAAAACGTTTCCCGCCGGACCAACCGCACCGGCCAGCCCAGAGGGCTGGTCCAAAGCCACTCCTCCGCCGCCACATTCGGCGCCTGGGAGTCGATATTCACCCACCGGCCCTGTTTTTCCACCGTCACCAGGGAAAACCGGGTTTTCCGCCTCCCCGGCGGATGCCGCTCCAATATCACCCGGACCCCCGGCTGCAGCAATTCCCGGCACCGGCCGGTGTTTTTTACATGGCAGAACTCCTCGCTCCCTTCCACCTCCACCCGGGCCAGAAACCGGTTGGGCCGTTCCCGGAAGATCCCTTCCACTGTATTCTGATACTCCATGACTTCCTCTCTCCTCATCTCTGCCGGGCCTTTTGCGGCCTTCCTCTTGCCATTTTACCGGATTTGACGGATAATAGCAAGGAACCCGGAAATATCCTTCCGGACGCAGCCAAAAGCCGCGTTTCCCGCGGCCCAAACAGACAGGATCAAAATAGAATCAAAAATCAGGAGGAGATCTGCCATGAAAACCAGCGTCGTCATCAGCAACGGAACCTTCCCCTGCTCCACCGCCCCACTCCAGGGCAGTCTGGGGGAAATGGCGCAGCAAGCCGCCGCCATTGGGTTTGACGCCCTGCAGCTGACAGCCTCCGGGCCAGCGGAACTTCCGGTTCCGGCTGTCCAGGAAGCCATCCGGCCCCTTGGCCTTTCCATCTCCGGCATTGCCACCGGCCGGGCCAACACGGTAGACGGACTGAGCCTGGGCGCCGGGGACGAGGAGCGGCGGCTCCGGACCGTCCGCCGGACCCGGGAATTTCTGGAGGCGGCCCGGCAGCTGGACCACGGCGCCGTGATCATAGGCTCTCTCCGGGGCCGCTTTTCAGACGCCGCCTCCCCGGAGGAATACCACCGGCAGTTTGCCGAAAGCCTCCGCCAGCTACTGCCGGAGGCGGAGACGTGCCAAGTGCCCCTCCTGTTGGAGGTGTTCAACCATCTGGAGGCAGACGCCTTCTACCGGGTCCGGGAGACGGCGGACTTTATCCGCAGTTTCCGCTCCCCCTGGTTGCGGCTGCAGCTGGACAGTTCCCACCTGCTATGCGAGGGGGAGGATCCCCGGGCGGCAGTGCTGGAAGCCGGGGACCTGCTGGGCCAGGTGGATCTCTCCGGCCAAAACCGGCAGGTCCCCGGCCCCGGCCCGGTGGATTTTCCCCGGCTAATCCAGGCGCTCCGGGAGGCGGACTACCAGGGCTATCTGGTCTTTGAGTTCCGGCCGGAGGAAGAGGGGGTCTGGAGGGGGTTCCAGTATATCAAAGACCTCCTGGAGCAGGAGTGAGCCGGTCCCCGTCCGCTCCCGGATTCGGCTTCAGCCGGGCGGATCCTTCGGCTTCATGCTCCAGAATACAAGATTCATCAAGATGACGGTCAGGACAACCACCCCCATGGACACCCAAAACCCCATATCCAGTCCCCACAGGGTGGTTGTCCCAAATAAGCCGGTCCAAAGTTTCTCCCAAGTCATGTCAACACCTCCTTACA
>CAZDOQ010000181.1:0-1836 GCA_964507035.1 uncultured Lachnospiraceae bacterium
GGAGCCGCCTCCGCGTTCATGGCGATGGTCACATCCCCTGACTGGAACACATAGGCGTCGGAACTTTCCTCCGTCTCCTCAGTTTCCCCGTTTGTACCCGCCGCCGCGGTGGTTTCCCCGGAACCGCTTCCGCAGCCCACCAGAATCAACATGGCCACAAAAAACACTACTAGCTTTTTCATCTCGTATATCCTCCTCTGCGATCTGCTCCGGGCTTATTCTTCATCGGGCGCCCGTCCCCCGTAGCTTTTCAGGTAGCCGTACTCTTCCAGTTCCCGGTACTGGTCGGCTTCCATCTCGTGATAAAAGTCCACCTTTTCCTGCCAGCTGGCCGCCACCTCCGGATCGTCCCGATGGTCTGCAAGATCATAGGTTTCCTGGAGGATTTCCCCAAAATAACGGGCCAGCTTTTCAGCCCCGGACAGGTTCAAGTGTAATCCATTATCATATGTATCCGTGTTAAAGTCAATCCCCACTTCCTCCACCAAATCCAAAAAATTCAGGTAGAGCAAGCCGTTCTCCGCCGCATAATCCTGGATCTGCTGGTCCCATTCTTCATACCACACCGGGTAGATGCTGGGGGCCTTCATGAGAACCAGTTCCACTCCGTTGTCCCGGCACAGCTGCACCATCCGGTCCAGATAGTCATAGCAGACCTGACTGAACTGGTAGTCCGCCAAAGGCGTCTGACTGGGATAAGAGGTCACCGGCCGCACATCCACCCGCATCAGATAGCCCTGATGGAAAGATTTTTTGGTCCGGAACAGATAGGTAAAATCTTCGCTGGACAGTTCGCTCCACCGGGAATGGTAGCGCAGCAGCGGAAACACATAGCTGAGGAAGCTTTCCTCCTCGGTCATGGAAGCCTGGATGGATTTCACCTTGGACCAGGACCAGCGCATCCCGTCCAGGGTCATCCGGTTGTAGGCCTCGCTTTGGGGCTCGTCATACATCATGGACAGGACGTTGAACACCATCACCTTGGGCGTTTCATACTGCAGCGTCTCCTCCATTAAATAATAGGACTGCCAGATCAGCTGCTGGGCGCTGCCCCGGATATAGCTGGTGATCCCATACTCCTCCCAGAGGGTGATGGGGGAGATGTTCTCATACACCTCGCAGTCCCCTACAAAGATCACGTCGTTGCCCCCGGCGTTGTCATAGTATTCGGAGATCAGCCGCCCCTCTATGACGTCGCTGATATATTTGGGGCTAAGCAGCCGCTGGAGCAGCCACAGGCTTCCCGCCAGGAGGCACAACGCAATCAAAACTGTCAAAAACCGTCTCTTCTTCATAGCGCCTCCTAAAACTGATTGTAGATAAACTGACTGGCGTCATAGCCGATTCCGTATGCGCCAAAGACCAGGATACTCACCAACAGCGCCCAGTACAGGGCGTAGCGCAGCGCCAGGGGCCGGGCCGCCAGCTTTTCCCGGACGCTGCCGGAGCGGCCTATGAGGCTGACGGACAACATCACCGCCACCCCTGCGCCCAGGACCGCCCAGTCCGCCGCCGCCAGGCCCAGCTGCAGCAGGCTGCCGTCCGTGAGGATCCCCCAGTTGCCCTGGGTGAAGATAGTCCCCACCTGGCGGAAGGTCAGCGGCACGTCCCGGTAACAGTCCAGAATCCGGATGGCGCTCATGAGCCAGAAAGTCCGGGCCACCTGAAACAGCCGGTACCAGAGGGTTTTTCCCACCTTGGGAAAGGTCCGGTGGAACCAGGCGTAGAATGGCTCAAACTCCTGGGATACAATGAGCACCAGACAGTTGAGCATACCCCAGACAATAAAGTTCCAGCTGGCCCCGTGCCACAGGCCGGTGACAAACCAGACAATGG
>CAZDOQ010000182.1:0-1805 GCA_964507035.1 uncultured Lachnospiraceae bacterium
GCCACCACCGTGGCCTCCAGGTTCTCCTCCTGCACATAGCCCATGATCTCCACCAGGCTTTCCGGATGGATCACAATGGCCATCCGCTCCTGGGACTCGGAGATAGCAAGTTCCGTACCGTCTAAGCCCGCATATTTCTTGGGCACCATATCCAGGTCAATCCGCAGGCCGTCCGCCAACTCGCCGATGGCCACGGACACGCCGCCTGCTCCAAAGTCATTGCACTTTTTGATCAGACGGCTCACTTCCGGACGGCGGAAGAGCCGCTGCAGCTTTCTCTCCGTGGGGGCGTTTCCTTTCTGGACCTCCGCTCCGCAGGTGGAAAGGGATGCCTCTGTGTGGGACTTGGAGGAGCCGGTAGCGCCGCCGCATCCGTCCCGGCCGGTACGGCCGCCCAACAGCAAGACCAGATCCCCCGGATCTGAGGATTCCCGGACCACGTTCTTCCGGGGCGCCGCGCCCATCACCGCGCCGATCTCCATCCGCTTGGCCACATAGCCGGGATGGTACAGTTCCTTCACATAGCCGGTGGCCAGGCCGATCTGGTTGCCGTAGGAGCTGTAGCCCCGGGCTGCGTCTGTGACAATCTTTCTCTGGGGCAGCTTGCCCTTTAAAGTCTGGGAAACCGGGGCTGTGGGATCCGCCGCGCCGGTGACCCGCATGGCCTGATATACATAAGAGCGGCCGGACAGGGGATCCCGAATGGCGCCGCCCAGGCAGGTGGCCGCGCCGCCGAAGGGCTCGATCTCTGTGGGGTGGTTGTGGGTCTCATTCTTAAAGCTGATGAGCCACTCTTCCTCCACTCCGTCTATGGTCACCGGCGCCACAATGCTGCAGGCGTTGATCTCCTCCGACTCCTCCTGGTCCGTCAGCTTGCCCGCCTGCTTCAGCTTCCGCATGGCAATGAGGGCCAGATCCATGAGACACACATACTTGTCCTTCCGGTCCCCGAACACCGCTTTCCGGTCCGCCAGGTAATCCTGATAGACTGCCTCCATCTCCTGCTTGTAATCCCCGTCCCCAAAGGTGATCTGGGTCAGCTCCGTCTGGAAGGTGGTGTGGCGGCAGTGGTCGGACCAGTATGTATCCAGCACCCGGATCTCCGTCATGGACGGGTCCCGCTTTTCCTCCCCAGCAAAGTATTTCTGAATGAAACGGAAATCCTCAAAGGTCATGGCCAGGCTCAGGGATTCGTACAACTCCCGAAGAGCCGCTTCCTCCATCTGGCAAAAGCCTGTAAAGATCTTTACATCCGCCGGCTCCTCGTACACCTCCACCAAAGTTTCCGGTACCGTGTCCCCGGCCAGCCGGGAGTCCACCGGATTAATGCACAAAGACTGGACGGCGGAAAGTTCCTCCGGGCTGACCTGGCCCTGAATCACATAGGTGGTGGCGGAGCGGATGATGGGGTTTTCCTTCTCATTGAGCAACCGCACGCACTGCTCCGCCGAGTCGGCCCGCTGGTCAAACTGGCCCGGCAGGTACTCCACGGAAAACACTGCATCTGCCGGGTCGTGGGGAAACGTCCCCTCGTACAGCAGGTCCACCGGCGGCTCTGAAAAGATCAGCCCTTTGGCCGCCTCGTAGGTCTCCGGACTGATGTGCTCCATATCATACCGGTTCAGCACCCGGACGCCGGTGATGGAACGGATTCCCAGAAAGCTTTTGATCTCCTCGGAGAGCTTTCCCGCCTGCACCGCAAATTCCGGCCTCTTCTCCACATAAATCCGTGTAACGCTCATGACTCCCTCCTGTCTCCATTCTCCATGGCGTGGTAGGAAATCCGCATGACTTCCTCCACGTAG
>CAZDOQ010000183.1:0-1707 GCA_964507035.1 uncultured Lachnospiraceae bacterium
ACTCCGTCATTTCAAGGTTCGAATCCTTGTAGCCCAGTGAGCGAAACCCCTTGTAGATTCTTACAAGGGGTTTTCTAGTATCGGCAACCCCCGGAACAGGAGGATTTCATGTACAGCAGACAGGAACGGGTGCGATTCAGCGAGGTGGGGCCAGACGGACGGCTGACGCTGCCGGCGCTGATCAATTATTTTCAGGATTGCAGTACCTTTCACTCGGAGGACGTGGGAGTGGGGCTGGCGTATCTGGCCGGCCGAAACTGTGCCTGGCTCATGAGCTTCTGGCAGGTGGTGGTGGAGAGCCGCCCACGGCTGGGAGAGCCGGTCCGCCTGGAAACCCGGCCCTATGTCTTTGAGCATTTTATGGGAAAAAGAAATTTTGAGATGTTGGATGGCCAGGGCCGTTCCCTGGCCAAAGCGGACTCCCTGTGGCTCTATTACAATGGAAAGACAGGACGGCCGGAGCGGCCTCCTCGGGAGATGATGGAGGTGTACGGTCTGGATGAGCCTCTGGCCATGGACTATGCTAAAAGCAGGAAGATTGCTTTGCCGGAGCAGATGGAGGAGCGGGATCCCTTTCCCGTCCGCCCCACGGATCTGGACACCAACCGGCATGTGAACAATGGCCAGTATGTGCGGATGGCCGCGGACCTGCTGCCGGTGGAGCAGGTCTGGGAATTCCGGATGGAATATAAGAAGGCGGCCCGTTTGGGGGATGTCATTTTTCCCAAAGTGGGGATCCGGGACGGCTGGCATGTGGCGGCCCTGTGCGGCGGGGACGGAAGGCCCTATGCGGTGGCGGCGGTCCGGATCCGGGACGGTGGCCCGGAAGGAGAATGAGATGGAACTGGGAAAGCGGCAGAAACTGAAGGTGATCCGGAGAACGGAGAACGGCGTTTATCTGGGAGAGGGAGAGCCAGGCCAGCTGGTTCTGCTTCCCAGAAAAGAGGTGCCGGAGGGAACCCGGCCCGGGGATGAGTTGGATGTGTTCTTGTATAAGGATTCGGAAGACCGGCCGATTGCCACCACGGCCCAGCCGCCGCTGGAGTTGGGGGAACTGGCAAGGCTTACCGTCTCCCAGGTCACGGAGATCGGCGCTTTTCTCCGCTGGGGGCTTGCCAAGGATCTGTTTCTTCCTTTTCAGGAGCAGCGGGGCAAGGTGCGGCCCGGTCAGGACGTGCTGGTGGCATTGTACGTGGACAAGAGCGGGCGGCTCTGCGCCACCATGAAGGTGTATGGCTATCTGCACAGTGGCTCCCCTTACCAGCGGAACGACCGGGTCTCCGGCACCGTCTACCAGGTGAAGGAAGGGGTAGGGGCGCTGGTGGCGGTGGATAACCGGTATTTTGGCCTGATCCCGGAGCAGGAACTGTATACCAGGATGCAGCCGGGGGACATGGTTCAGGCCCGGGTGACCAAAGTGCGGCCGGACGGGAAACTGGACTTGAGTCCCCGGAAAAAAGCCTACGCCCAGCTGAATGAGGATGCGGAGCGGGTCTGGCAGGCTATCCTGTCCTACGGGGGCAAGCTGCCACTCCACGACCGGTCTGATCCGGAGGAGATCAAGCGGGAACTGCAGATAAGCAAGGCGGCCTTTAAGCGGGCGGTGGGGCATCTGCTGCGGGAACAAAAAGTCCGGATGACGGAAGACGGCGTGGAGAAGGTGTAACATTCTGCCATTTTGAGGCAAAATGCTGTTATTTTTAAAGA
>CAZDOQ010000184.1:0-1667 GCA_964507035.1 uncultured Lachnospiraceae bacterium
AAACTCATGGAATTCCATGAGTTTTTCGTTTGCCTTCTTATGGCGTCTCTCTCAATTTTTCCGTAGCGCTCTTCCAGGATCCCACGGCCAGCCGCACCAGTCCCAGACACGGCCGGTTGGCATAGTAGGTATCCGTCCAATCTTCCGGCGTGCCGCCGTTCTCCTCCGCTTCCAGTCTCAGCAGTTCCCGGCAGGAAAGACTGCCGGCCTCCCGGCGAAAAGCCTCAGCCAGCTGCCGCATTTCCTGGTAATTCCGGTCCTTGGCATCCCGGTTGCCCGGCTCTGTGTTGCCGCTTTCCAGACCGCAGACCCGGACCATTTCCGTGACGGCCCCGCAGATTTCCCGCAGGCATCCCACGCCGCCGCCGAGAAAACAGAAAAGCCGCAGCGCCAGCTCCTGACTGATTCCATACCGGTCCGCCATGGCCCCCTACACGGACCGGGCGCAGGAAAAAGCCCTGGCGGAACAGGTCTTCCGCCCGTTGCTGCCGGTCTGCCGCTTCCTGACTCCCTCCGCTCGTAAGGATCTCTCCGCTCTTGAATCCCTGCTCCAGGATTTCCTGGCTCATTTTGCATCCTCTTGGTTTCCCCCGTAGGCGCCGCCTTTATATTCCGGACCCGTGACCACGGAAAAATGAAAGATGGGCCGGTCCACCCGCTTGATACTCAGGCGCATATGGGGCATCCCCGCCGGGCAGAAAATCAGGCTGCTCCGGGTGATCCGGTGCTCTTCTCCGTTGATGGTCACCTCCAGTTCCGCGTGCAGGTTATAGGGATCTTCCGGATCGCTGCCAAAGAAGCCGATCAGTTCATCATACTCATGGACATGCTCCTCAAACACCGGGTCCTTCTCCGGCACCGCATAATACCAGGCGGTATTCATCTGAAAGGCCCCGGGGCAGACATGATCATCCATCCAAAGGATCCGGTGAGAAAACCGCTTATACATCTCTTGAAACTCCGGTGTGCCCGCGTGGGGGTCGTGCAGATCCTGAATGATATAGCAGCCATATTTGCCTTCTGTATTGTCGTACATATGTGTTTCACTCCTTCTCTGCTTGATTTTGCAAAAAGGGGACGCACGTTTGTGCGTCCCCCGAGCCGGTCCAACATTTATTTGCCGTAAACCTCTACCAGTTTCTGCAGATGCTCGTATTTCTCCTTGGCAAACTCCTCTGCCTCGTCGAACAGCTTCTGGGCTCTCTCCGGATTCTTCAGAGCCAGGGACGTGTAACGCACCTCGCCCTTCAGGAAATCCTGGTAGCTGGCAGTGGGAGCCTTGCTGTCCAGCTGGAACGGATTCGCACCTGCCTCGGCACGGCGAGGATCGAACCGGAAGTTGTGCCAGTAGCCAGCGGCCACTGCGTTCTTCTCCTCGGTCTGAGCCTTGCTCATGCCCGCCTTGATACCATGGTTGATACAAGGAGCGTAGGCGATGATCAGGGAAGGTCCGTTGTAACTCTCCGCTTCCACAAAGGCCTTGATGGTCTGGTTGTAGTCTGCGCCCATGGCGACCTGCGCCACGTACACATAGCCATAACTCATGGCAATGGCTGCCAGATCTTTCTTCTTCACATCCTTACCGCCGGCAGCAAACTGGGCAACCGCACCTACATTGGTGGCCTTGGAAGCCTGTCCGCCGGTGTTGGAGTACACCTCGGTGTCAA
>CAZDOQ010000185.1:0-1645 GCA_964507035.1 uncultured Lachnospiraceae bacterium
ATAAATTCCACACCTAAAGCAGGAAGGGTGGAATTTACTTTTGCAATCGGCTGGGGATAATTCTGCGGAAACTCAAGGAACTTGGTCCTTGACAAGTCCGGGGAAATGTGTTACTTTGAAGGTGCTGTACGACTGACGGAAGTGGAATCAACCACATGGAGTACAGCGGAAAAGAGCCGACCGTCTGGGCATGTTATCCTGGGCTGTGGGCTCTTTTCCTATTGGTGGCAAAGGGAACCATAAGCCCGGCACCCTAAGCTGTCCAGGGAAAACAGCGGAGATACAAACGGTGAAGGAGGACAATTTCATGAAAGAGATGACGTTGAAGTACGGATGTAACCCCAACCAGAAACCGGCGCGGGTGTATCAAAAAAACGGCGAGTTGCCGTTTCAGGTGTTAAACGGCAAACCCGGCTACATCAATCTGATGGATGCCCTGAACAGCTGGCAGCTGGTGCGGGAACTGCGGGAGGCCACAGGCTTACCGGCCGCCGCTTCCTTTAAGCACGTGAGTCCCGCCGGCGCTGCTGTGGCGGTGCCGCTGGATGAGACCCTGCAGCAGGTGTACTTTGTGGAAGGCGTGGAACTGACGCCCATGGCCACCGCCTATATCCGGGCCAGAGGCGCGGACCGGATGTCCTCCTATGGAGATTTTGCCGCCCTCTCGGACGAGTGCGACGCCCAAACCGCCGCATATCTGAGCCGGGAGGTCTCGGACGGTGTGATTGCTCCCTCCTACACCCCGGAGGCGTTGGAGATTCTGAAGGAGAAGAGAAAAGGCAGCTACCTGGTGCTGGCCATGGACCCTTCCTATGTACCGGCGGAGACGGAGACCCGGGATATCTTCGGCATTACCCTGGAGCAGGGGCACAATACCATCAAGCTGGATACCAGCCTGCTGCAGAACATTCCCACCCGGAAGAAGGAGATTCCGGAGGCAGCGGCCCGGGATCTGCTCATTGCGCTGATCACCCTGAAGTATACCCAGTCCAACTCGGTCTGTTACGCCAAGGACGGCCAGGCCATTGGCATTGGCGCCGGCCAGCAGTCCCGGGTACACTGCACCCGGCTGGCCGGAAACAAGGCGGACGTGTGGTTCCTGCGCCAGAACTCCAAGGTGCTGAATCTTCCTTTTAAGAAGGATATCCGCCGCCCGGACCGTGACAACGCCATCGACGTGTACGTGTCCGACTTCTCCAAGGATGTGCTCCGGGACGGCGCCTGGCAGCAGGTGTTTACAGAGCGGCCGGAGCCCTTTACGGCGGAGGAGAAAAAGGAGTGGTTGACCCATCTGACCGGCGTGTCTCTGGGGTCCGACGCTTTCTTCCCCTTTGGAGACAACATTGAGCGTGCGGTCCGCAGCGGAGTCCAGTATGTGGCCCAGGCCGGCGGCTCCATTCGGGATGACAATGTCATTGAGACCTGCGACCGGTACGGCGTGGCCATGGCCCTCACCGGCGTGCGCTTGTTCCATCACTGATCGATCAGGGAGGAAGGGGGGCTTCCTCTGTTCCTCCCTTTTTTACCGCATCTGCTTTCTGGAAAAAGGAAAACAGATGCGGTATTTTTATTTTTGCTATTTTTGTTTTTAGCAAAAGAGGCTTGCTTTTCCGGAGGAAATGTTGTATAGTGATTTCGTTTCAGG
>CAZDOQ010000186.1:0-1633 GCA_964507035.1 uncultured Lachnospiraceae bacterium
GGATCTGGAGAGTGCGCTGTTGGCAGAGTATACCGGACGGCGGATGGGAAAATTCCTCATCTTTTTGTGAATGGATCTTGCAAAGAGAGGGGGACTCTTTGTATAATAGAAAACAGATAGCGCAGACGAGCGGGAATCGTATTTAAGATCGACGGTCGTTTTGACGTGATCTGCAGCGGCTCTTTGCTGGGAATCCATTATAAGAGAATTGAGAGCAACAGTGTCGGGCATAAGACAGACTACCAGATGTCCTCCATGGATTTTGAAGATTTTTTGTGGGCAAAAGGTTGTGGGGAAAGTGCCCGGGAGAAATTGCTGCACCATATGGAAACGCAGACCCCTCTTTCCGAGTCTGCCATGCAGGTTTATGGCAACCTGTTTTTAGACTATAAAAAAGACGATTCCACTCTGGAGGAGGATTTTTTTGTCCGAGCGCGCCGGCGTTTGCTGCCGGTGGGAGTAAAGGCAAAGCGCGGAACGGCAAAATTCCTTCGGACATTGATTCAGAGCGACCGGTATCCGGATATCCGGTACGGCGTGAAGCTGACGGCGGGAAACATTGGACAGGAAAACGGCATTTGCTCTTTTCCGTATTTCTGCACCTTTCCGTTGAGGGAGTATTTAAAACGGATGGACCAAGGGAACATCCCGGAACAGGAGGCGTGAACATGGAACTGAATCAGATTTTAGCGGAGAGAAGGAGCATCCGGTCCTTTGCGGCGGGGAAAACGGTGAGCCGGGAGACGGTGGAGGAGATTCTTCGGGCGGCGGCCCAGGCTCCGTCTTGGAAAAATTCTCAGACTGCCCGCAACTATGTGATCTTCTCCGGACCGCTGCAGGATGAGGTGCGGGAGCGCTGCCTGCGGGAGACCAACCGGAAAAACTGTCAGAATGCGCCGGTCTTGATTGTCACCACCTTTGTGAAGGGGAAGTCCGGCTTTGACAACCAGGGGAATCCGGCCAATGAGTTGGGGGACCAGTGGGGAGCGTACGATCTGGGACTGCATGACGCCTATCTGCTCCTGAAGGCTAGAGAGTTGGGACTGGATACGCTGATCATGGGGATCAGAAACGGCGAAGAACTGCGGGAGATGCTGCAGATTCCCCAGGACCAGCAGGTGGCGGCGGTGATCGCCCTGGGATACCGGGAAGCGGACCCTCAGACGCCCCGGAGAAAAGCATTGGAGGAGACAACGGTTTTTCTGTAACCGAAACACCCTGCGGGTGTAACTGGATGCCGAGAGAAACACGCCAGGATCAAAGAAAGGAGGAATGCGTATGCCCAGACCAGGAGGACCGGGCGGACCCAGAGAACACGGAGGACCAGGACGGCCAGGCGGGCCGCCGCCTCCGCCGCCTCGGCGCGGTTGGGGCGGCGGCTGGAGTGGCTACCGTCGGGGCGGTTGCTGCCTGCCTGGATGCCTGATGTATCTGGTAGGCGCAGGAGGCCTGGTGGCACTGCTGGTCATGGGGCTTGCGGCTTTGTTCTAGAATATGGAAAACCCGTTATTGGCCAGACGGCTGGTAACGGGTTTTTGTGATTCGCTAAAAGCGGCGGAATCTCCGGCGGCAACCGAGAACTGCCCAAAGGATATAAGTGGTTGTTCCCTCATCAAACAAAAAAGCGCGGAAA
>CAZDOQ010000187.1:0-1625 GCA_964507035.1 uncultured Lachnospiraceae bacterium
CCAAACCGTTGAAGCGGAGATAAAAACGGGAGATGCGCGCACAGAGAGTCCGGGTGGCTGAGAGCCGGACCGAGAAGCAGCCCGTTAAATGGACCGCGGAGGGCGCAGGGAAAGGCGTGGGCCGAGTATTCTGCGACGTAGGGCATACGTTAGTTGCCGGAGATATGTTGGTATCTCGCAGAGCGCACGGAGCGATCCGTGAACCAAGGTGGCACCGCGGGTCATAACCTGAATGCGAAACTATTGGATTCAAACCCGTCCTTGGCAGAATTTTCATCATTCTGCCGGGGACGGGTTTTTCTGTTTTGAGGACACGTCAAGCGGCGGAAAACGGAGGTAAGTATGAAGGTCACATTGGAACAAGTGAAAGCCTTGGCCGCCACCGGCCAGTACCGGCGGATTCCCATTGTCCGGGAGCTGTACGCAGACCGGTTCACCCCCATTCAGGTAATGAGGACCCTCCGGGCCGCCAGCCGCCACTGTTTTTTGCTGGAAAGCGCGGAACAGAGCGAACAGTGGGGCCGCTATTCCTTCCTGGGTTACTCTCCTCTCCTGGAACTGACCTGCACGGACGGGCGTCTTGTGATCCGCAGGGGCCGGGAGGAGGAGGAAAAGCAAGAGGATGTCACGGTGACGGAACATCCCCGGCAGGCTATCCGGCAGATTTTACAGAAATTCAAGAGTCCCCACATGCCGGGACTTCCGCCCTTTACCGGTGGCCTGGTGGGCTACTTCTCCTACGAGTACATCCAGTACGCGGAGCCGGGGCTGCGCCGGACCATGCCCCCGGATGCAGACTTCCGGGATGTGGATCTGATGCTCTTTGACAAGGTGCTTGTCTTTGACCACTACCGGCAGAAACTCCTCCTGGTGGCCGGGGTTCAGACAGACCGGCCGGAGGAATCTTACCGGGAGGCAGAGCGGGAACTGGATGAGATGGAGCGGCTTTTAAACTCCGGCGCGCAGGCGGACTTCCGTCCCCTGCAGTTGCGGGAGCCACTGCGCCCCTGTTTTTCCCGGGAGACCTACTGTTCCATGGTAGAAAAGGCCCGGCACTATATCCGCGAGGGGGATATTTTTCAGGTAGTTCTCTCCAACCCCTGGGAGGCACCGGCGGAGGGAAGCCTCTTTGACACCTACCGGGTGCTGCGGACCAGCAATCCCTCTCCGTACATGTTCTATTTTTCCAGTGAAGGCATGGAGGTGGCGGGAGCCTCCCCGGAGACACTGGTGAAGCTGGAGGACAAGGTGCTCCACACCTTCCCCTTGGCTGGTACCAGATCCAGAGGCGCCACGCCGGAGGAGGACGCCCGGCTGGAGCGGGATCTGCTCTCAGATGCCAAGGAACTGGCGGAGCACAACATGCTGGTGGACCTGGGCCGCAACGACCTGGGAAAAATTAGCCGTCTGGGCACCGTCCAGGTGGAAAAGTACTGTACCATAGAGCGGTTCTCCCATGTGATGCACCTGGGATCCACGGTGGCCGGGCAGATTGCCCCGGATAAGGATGCAGTGGACGCGGTGGATGCCATTCTCCCGGCCGGGACCCTCTCCGGAGCGCCCAAATTCCGGGCCTGCCAGATCATCCAGGAACTGGAGGGGCGGCGCCGGGGCATCTACGGCGG
>CAZDOQ010000188.1:0-1598 GCA_964507035.1 uncultured Lachnospiraceae bacterium
TCCCGGAGATGCTCCACCAAAATCCGGCGGATGGCCGGGTACTCGCCCAGCCCTTTCAGGACGCAGGAGACGGAGAAGCCTTGGCTTTCCAGCCGGTGTTTCCAGGAGTCCTCCTCCTCTCCGGCCATGTCGTTCCGGGCGTGATCCCCGGCCACAATCATGAAGGGGGCCAGCACCACCCGGGACGGCTTGGCTTCCCGGAGCATGCTTAAAAGGGATTCCATGGACGGGTAGGCCTCCACAGTCCCCAGGTAAATGTTGGGGTGGCCGGTGTCCTTAAACCGATAGTCCAGAGCTGCGTAGACGGAGTTGGCGTAGTGGGTGGTGCCGTGACCCATGAGAACCAGCGCCTCCTGCTGGCCCAAACCGGAAAATTCCCGGGTCACCGCCTCAATCACAGCCTGGCAGTCTTCCTGACTGGTGAGCAGCGGCGTGCCAAAGGTGATGGAGCGGAACTGGTCCTGCCAGGCCAGGGCGTCCGCCTTCATCTGCTCGTTTTCAATGCCGTTGACAATGTGGGTGGGCTGGATCAGCACATCCGTGACCCCGTCCCGGAGCATCCGCTCCATGGCTTCTGTGACCCCGTCAATCTGAAGGCCCTCCGTCCGAAGCAGCTTCCGGCGGATCATGCCGCTGGTCCAGGCCCGGTACACCGGAATTCCCGGGAAAGCTTCTCCAAAATCTTTCTCAATGGCCTCAATGGCAGACACCCTGGCCTCCCCGAAGGAGGTGCCAAAGCTGACCGCCAAAATGGCCTGTTTTTTTCCCTGATTGTCCGCTGCGCCGCCCCGGTAGGAACGGTCCCGGAGTTGGTCCAGCGCTCCCTCCAGCGCCTCCAGGGTCCGGGGCACCGGCAGGGCGGAACTGAGAATCCCCTTGCGGCACAGGCAGTCAAAGATCCGCAGGCTGGCAGGCTTTTCCAGGTTAGTCAGGGCCAGAACCGAGGAGTTGGCAAAAACCTGCTCCGGGGTCCCCTGGATCAGCACCTGGCCCTGGTGGAACACCAGCACCTCGTCCGCCCACTCCATTGCAAAGTCCTCCTCATAGGTGGCAAAGAGCACGGTGGTCTCCTGGGCCGTCAGCCGGTCCGAAAGCTGGGCAACCAGTGCCCGGTGGGGCCTGTCCCAGGCCGCCGGTCCGTCCAGGATCAGCAAAAGCGGTGCTTCCTGCTCCAGCGTCCGGGCCGCCTGCTCCAGTTCCCGGGCCCCCAGGGAGGGAACCCGGCACACCGCCGGCCTTTCTTCCCGCTCCCCTTCCGCTGCCCGGCATGCCACCGGTTTTCCATCCAGATATAGGCTTCCCTCCGTCAGGGGACAGAGTCCCTGGCATGCAGAGAGAAACGTGGTCTTGCCAGAACCGTTGGCGCCCATCACCGCCACCTTTTTGCCCCGCCCAATGGACAGGGACAAATCCCGGAGGGACCAGGTGGTTCCTCCGTCAAAGGAAACGGAGACGTGCTCCGCCCGTATCAATGCGTCATTCATCTTGTATGCTCCTTTCCCAGGTCTGCCGCGCAAATCATGGCGTTTTGCAGCGGGCCTGGCGGTTCCCGTTTTTTTCTCCTATTTTAGCGTATCCCTCCGGAAATGTCAAAATAT
>CAZDOQ010000189.1:0-1594 GCA_964507035.1 uncultured Lachnospiraceae bacterium
ATTTCCTGGGGGACGAGGGACTTCTTGACAGAGAAATTTCCTGGAGATTATAATAGATTCTGTGTAGGAGGAATTTTTGTGAAGAAAGCGTTTCCCATTTTGAAGCGGTATCTTTTTTTGTGCCTGGGGCTGACCATTATGGCCTTTGGCGTGGCATTTTCCATTCAGGCGAACCTGGGAACTTCCCCCATCTCCAGTCTTCCCTACGTCACAAGCCTTCTGTTTCCGCTGACCGTGGGACAGACCACGATTCTCCTCCACTGTTTCCTGATTCTGTGTCAGATTGCCATTCTCCGGAAAAAATACCAGCTGATGCAGCTGCCGGTGGCGCTGCTGTTTGGCTATCTCACCGATTTGGGCGTGTGGGCGGTCCAGGGGCTCTCCTGCTCTGCCTACTGGCAGCAGTGGGTCTTCTGCCTCATTGGCATGGTGCTGGTGGCCGTGGGCGTCAGCTGTGAGGTCACAGCCAACGTGGCGGTGCTGGCCGGGGAAGGGGTGGTGCTGGCCGTCTGCCAGGTGCTGCCGGTAAAATTCGGCACCATGAAGGTGGCCTTTGACGTGACGTTGGTCTGCCTCTCCTGCCTGCTCTCCCTTTTGTTTCTGGGGCATCTGGCAGGAGTCCGGGAGGGCACCGTGGCGGCTGCCCTGCTGGTAGGCACCATTGCCCGGCGGCTCAACGTTCCCCTGGGAACCTGAGGAAAACGGCACTTACAATAAACGCAGGACGCCTTTTATAATTTGTATATCCCTGGCTGCGTGGAGCACTATCTGGTCTACACCATGCGGGAACACCCGGATTCCATCCGCGAACTGGCTTTTGTGCTGGAATGGGACGGGCAGATTGTGGGATCCATCCTGTACACGAAGACAACGCTGACAGATGAGAAGAGAAATATGAAGCCGGGGCCTTGGATGGCCGGAAGTGGTATTACGAATACAGTCCGGATCATGAGTCACTCCTTTTTGGCATGACCGGCCCCGCAGGCCTACTGGCTCTGGCGGATTTCCCGCAGCGACTGGACCAGCCCGGCGGCGCAAGCCTCATCCCGGGTCACCACCAGGACCGTGTCGTCCCCGGCAATAGTCCCCAGGACCCCCGGCCAGTCCATGGAATCCATGGCGGCACAGACCGCCTGGGCCATGCCCGTATCGCTGTGGATTACCACCAGGTTTTGGGCGTAATCCACATCCCGCACCATGGCCTGGTACAGAGAGTAAAATTTATGCGGCGCATGATACTTTTCCGCCGGCTTTCCCACCTCATAATAATATCCGCCGTTCCCGGCGGTCTTGACCAGGCGAAGTTCCCGGATATCCCGGGAGATGGTGGCCTGGGTCACCGGAAACCCTTCCTCCTCCAAGCGCCGGGAAAGCTCGTTCTGCGTGGAAATCCGTTCACTGGTGATCAACCGCAGAATTGCCTCCCGCCGCGTGGCTTTGGCGTTTCCGTTTTCCCGGACATCTTTCTTTTCTCTGGAAGCCATGGGATAAACCTCCTGCTCATTCTGTTCTTGCTCTCAACGCCGAAGGAAATTTTTCGGCATTTTAGTATAATTATACATTCCTCCTTTCAAAAATACAAGAGTTCTCTCTG
>CAZDOQ010000190.1:0-1574 GCA_964507035.1 uncultured Lachnospiraceae bacterium
GTCTTTCCTTGGTGTCCCGCTTCCGCTCCTCTCCCGGGCGCAGGTAACCATTCTTTTGTGAGGGCTTCCAAATTCTTTTATATCCAAGATATTTTCTAATATTTTCTTTGAATCTATGGTGACAATTGGAAGTTTTCGCGCTATAGTAAGTAACGGGCATTGGGAAACAAATCCCCCCCACCAATTTCATTCCAGGAGGAAAAAAATATGTCGTATGTAGACGAGGTTCTTGCGAAGATTTCTGAGAAAGATTCCCATGAACCCGAATTTTTGCAGGTTGTCAAAGAAGTGCTGGAGTCTCTGCGGCCTATGATCGAGCCGAAGGAAGAGTACTATCGCAAGATTGCTCTGCTGGAGCGCCTCTGCGAGCCTGAAAAAATTGCCACCTTCCGCGTGCCGTGGGTAGATGACCAGGGGCAGACCCAGATCAACCGTGGCTTCCGCGTGCAGTTTAACAGCGCCATCGGCCCGTACAAAGGCGGAATCCGTTTCCATCCGACTGTAAACCTCAGCGTGCTGAAATTCCTGGGTTTTGAGCAGATGTTTAAAAACTCCCTGACTGGCCTCCCCATTGGCGGCGGCAAGGGCGGCAGCGACTTTGATCCCAAAGGCAAATCTGAGGCGGAGTTGATGCGTTTCTGTCAGTCCTTCACCCTCAGCCTGTACAAACATATCGGCGCCAACCTGGACTGCCCCGCCGGCGACCTGGGCTGCGGCACCAAAGAGATCGGCTATATGTTTGGTTTCTATAAGAGAATCGTCGGCGAGTTTGACAACGGAGCCCTCTCCGGCAAGCCCATCTACTCCGGCGGAAGCCAGGGACGGAACCAGGCCACAGGCTTTGGCGCTGTCTACTTTGCCGAGGAGCTGCTGAAATCCCTGGGCCGTGACGTGAAGGGAACCACCTTCGCCCTGTCCGGATTCGGCAATGTTTCCTGGGGCGTTGCCTGCAAGATCGCGAAGTTGGGAGGCAAGGTAGTGGCTCTGTCCGGTCCGGACGGCTACATCTATGATCCCAACGGCGTCACCGGCGACAAGCTGGATTACATGGTGGAAATGCGTGATTCCCGCCGCGACCGGGTGCAGGATTACGCGGACAAATACGATGTGGAGTTCTATGCCGGCCAGAAGCCTTGGGGCCGCGTAAAGGCGGATGTGTATATGCCTTGCGCCACCCAGAATGATATCCATCTGGAAGATGCCCAGCGCATGGTGGAGGAGAACCACAGCACCACCCTCATTGAGGTAGCCAACATGCCCACCACTCTGGATGCCATTGCGTACCTGAAAAAGCACAACTGGGTTGTGGCCCCGTCCAAAGCTGTCAACGCCGGCGGCGTGGCTGTGTCCGCCCTGGAGATGAGTCAGAACGCCATGAAGCTGTCCTGGAACGCTGCGGAAGTGGACGAGAGACTCCATGTGATCATGAACAACATCTTCACCAACATCTCCACTGCCGCCAAGAAGTACGGAATGGAGGGCGATCTGATCGCCGGCGCCAACCTGGCTGCGGCAGAGCGGATCATCATGGCCATGGAAGAGCAGGGAATTGTGTAAGACTGCTGTCAATTTCA
>CAZDOQ010000191.1:0-1567 GCA_964507035.1 uncultured Lachnospiraceae bacterium
AAGGGCTGGGCGAGTACCCGGCCATCCGCCGGATTTTGGTGGAGCATCTCCGGGAGGCCAAGGAACGGGCGGAGGAGCCGGAGGGAAGAAAGGTTTAGGAGTATCCGGCCGACCGGATGCCGTCTTATTTCAGGAATCCGTTGACGATCTGATTTTCCGCTTCCTCCTCTGTGAGGCCCAGGGTCATCAGCTTAATGATCTGTTCCCCGGCAATCTTGCCAATGGCCGCCTCATGGATCAGGGCCGCGTCCGGGTCGTTGGCGGTGATCTCCGGAATGGAACTGACCTTGGCATGATCCATGATGATGGCGTCGCACTCGGTATGACCGGCGCAGGGCGCATTGCCAAAGATCTTGGCCAGGAAGATCTGATTGGAGTCCTCCTTGGCTACGGAACGGGAGAGAATGTTGGCGCTGGAGCCCTCCCCGTTGAGGTTGGCAATGATCTCGCTGGTGGCGTGCTGGGTGCCGTGGGTCAGGAGCCGCTCCTGGATCACCAGTTTGGCTCCGGCGGCGGCGTCCACCACGGTGCTTCTCTGGGTGGAGTCCACCCCTTTGATCTGGACCATCTCCATCTCCATGTAGGAATCCTGGTCCAAATGGACCTCGGTGGTGGGGTTCATGATCCGCTCTCCCTTGCCGTTTCCGCTGCCGTAGTGCTTCTCCACGTATTTGACCTTGGAGCCCTTGCCTACAAAGAACCGGTGGATGCCGTCGTGCTGGGTGTCCGCGGTGCCGCAGTTGTCAATGCCGCATCCGGCTACAATCACCACATCGCAGTCCTCGCCGATATAAAAGTCGTTGTATACCGTCTCCTTCAAGCCGCTCTGGCTTAAAACCACAGGAATGTGAACGCTCTCCTTTTTGGTGTGGGGCTTGATGTGAATATCAATGCCGGTGCCGTCCTCCTTGGACACGATCTCAATGTGAGCCGTGCTGTGGCGGGTGGCCAGCTGGCCATTGGCCCGGATGTTGAAAGCGCCTTCGGGGACCTCATGCAGTCCCGCGATCTCCTCCAGCAGGCGCAGCTGGATATCATCTATTCCCTGCATTTACTTTCCCCCCCTGATAATACTTGCATACGTCCACCGCAGAGGCGGTGCCCAGAATCTCCGGCAGGATCTCCTCCTTGGGGCCGGATTTGGTCACGCGGCCGTCGGCGATGACAATGATCTTGTCCGCAATGTTCAGAATTCTCTCCTGGTGGGAGATGATGACGATGGAACCGTGGGTCTGGTTCCGCATCCGCTCAAAGACCTGGATCAGGTTCTGGAAACTCCAGAGATCGATCCCCGCCTCCGGCTCGTCAAAGACCGTCAGGCGGCTGGAGCGGGCCAGCACCGTGGCAATCTCAATCCGCTTCAGCTCTCCGCCGGAGAGGCTGGCGTTGACTTCCCGGTTGATATAGTCTTTGGCGCACAGGCCCACTTCGGAGAGATACTGGCAGGCGTCGGCGGCGGAGAGCCGCTTTTTGGCCGCCAGCCGGATCAGGTCCAGCACCTGGACCCCCTTAAAGCGCACCGGCTGCTGGAACGCGTAGCTGATGCCCATGTTGGCCCGGTCTGTGA
>CAZDOQ010000192.1:0-1553 GCA_964507035.1 uncultured Lachnospiraceae bacterium
GCATTTTTCTGTTTCCGGGTTTTCTCTCCGGTGGGTTTTCTTTCCGGTGGGTTCTTCCCCGCCGGTCTTTCTACTGAGCGGCCTCCGCCATGATAGCGGAGGCAAACGCTGGAGACGCCGCCGTACCGGTGGATCATCTCCGTCTCCTTGGTGATATCCGGCACGATTCCCTTGTTGCTGAAATTCCACTTGGCTCCGATGCCGTCCCCCAGGGAATCCACAATGGTTTCCGGGTAGGCAATCATGGCTGCGCCGCTCTTGGCCCGCAGTTTAAAGGTGTTCCGTCTCCGCCGTGGCAAAACCTCCCGGAGCAAATCTGTAAATCCATATAAAAAGGAGGACCCTTTTCAGAGTCCTTCCCGTCTCAGTCATTCAAAAACGTAACTGCCTTCACCGGCGTCCGGTAATCCCACGATGAAATTATAATGCCATTCTTGGGGCTGCTGGCATGGATCACCTGCCCGTCCCCGATATATAAGGCCACGTGGTTGATGGTGCCGTTCTTGGCATAGAAAATCAGATCGCCCTTCTTCAGGTCTGAGAGGGAAATCTGTCTCCCCTCCTGGGCCTGGGAGCCGGTATAGTGGCTCATATAAATGCCAAAATGTTCATACACCTTCATGGTAAACCCAGAGCAATCCACGCCATTGGTCAGGCTCTCGCCACCCCAGACATACCGGTTCCCCAGAAACTGCATGGCATAGCTTACGATCTGGCTCCGCAGGGACTGCTCTTCCTGCTCATCACTCTCCTCCGGGGTAAAGGGGATGGCCGTGCTCAGGGTGTACCCCACTTCCACCAGGGAAGGATCATCAATGATATATCCGCTGGAGTTGTCCAACTCAATCTCATACCACCCGTCCAGATTCTGAACCACATCATACTGCTCGCTGTTAGAGACCTGTGTCCAAATGGAGGACTCGGTGGTGGGCTCTGTCCGCACGTTCAGCCTTTCCGTCAGCACCGTGGCCCGGATGGCCGCTGCCTCCATGCCCCGCTCCCGGGCCGTATCCCCGGTGAGAATATAATCTCCGTGGACATATCCGTCAATGGAGCCGGACTGGATGTGATACCAGTTGCCGTCGTCCTTCTCCACCGTGTCCAGGATCTCACATGCATAATTGTTCAGCAGTTTGCCAATGATCTTGCCGTCTGTTCCGGCTTCCTCCCGCACGTTGATGTAGGAGGAATCCCCCGCATCTGCAATGCCCAGGTTCTCATACTTGTCCACGGCTGCCTGCCGCTGTTCCTCCTCTGTGGGAGCCGCCGTCTCTTCCGCCGCCTGGCTCTCTGCCGGAACTTCCTGACTGGCTGTACCGCCGGTATAGCTGCCAAAGACTGCAGCCACTCCACCGATCACCAAGGAATTCTCATTGGCAGTCGTCTCTGCGGCCAGGACCACTTGTCCCGCTGCCAGACACGCGCTCAAGGAAATCAAAACGCCCAGCTGTCTCATTCCTCGCCGAGTCAAATTTACACCCCCAGCCAATTTATTACAGTTTTGTTACATTTATTACAGGTACATGATAACAATATTTCAATTTTTTGTCAAG